>JBOHNM010000063.1:0-21549 GCA_050730675.1 Phycisphaerales bacterium
GCGCTCCCCAACGGGGCCGTCATCTCCGGTGCGACCACCACTACCCTCACGATCACCGGCGTCCGCAACTCCAACGGCAGCGTTGGTGTCGGCAGCACGCCCGGCGGCTACGACGTGGTCATCACCCGCGCCAGCTGCCCCACCCTGACGAGCGCGACCCGCAGCCTCACCGTCTCGCCCGTCTGCAAGTGCAACCCGGCTGATATCGCTCAGTTGGGCGGCACCCTCGGGGCCGACGGTCAGCTGACCGTGGACGACCTCGTGGTCTACCTCAGCAACTTCTTCGCCAACAACATCGCGGTGGCTGACCTCACCAACCTCGGCGGCGGCGGCGGCCCCGATGGTGCGATCACGGTCGACGATCTCACCTACTTCCTCCAGCAGTTCTTCTCTCCCTGCGTCAACCCGTGATAGCCCCGGTTAATCAGTAAGTAGTTGTCCGCAAGCACAGACCCCGATGCTCCGAGCATCGGGGTCTTTTACTTAGACTTCTCTATCCAACTTTGATGCGCAATGCCGTTGCCTGCGTGACCGTCGCCGACGTCGGTGGGGCCACCGACGAGTGGCGCAAGAACGGTGTCCCAGGCACCACTGGCGCCTTCCGCAACGGCGCGCTCATCTCCGGCGCGACCGCCGACAATTTCCAGGTCGCAACCGGGCGCAACTCCATCGCTTCGCAGATCTCCTAATTGCCCCGTTGTCGGCACGCTTGCTGATAACGACTGCGTCATCCGTCTGGCCGCGCGCCCGATACTCACCACGCACGCCCGCCGTAGGACCGTCTCGCGCGAGTGCAATGCCACCGACGTCTGCGACCAGAGCAGCGATTCCGGCTGCCGATGGTCAGAGCACTGCGCCGGACCTTACTTGTTTCCACTGAAGGTCTTCTTCGGCCTTGCCTACATCCGCGACAAACCCCCGACTGGTCCGTAAGTAATTCTCCGCGAGCACTGGACCTAGGGGTAGGAGTATCGAGGTTTTCTCCTTAAACCTCTTTACCCAACTTTGAGGAAGATGGAAATCTCATGCATCCGGGCCTTGCGGTCCCAAGAGGCCCCGGTATCTTCACTTCGGACTTTGCGCAGGCTTCGCGCTCGTGTCGACGCCGCGTCTCGGTCATTCGCATTGTGTGATTTCAAAACCGGATTCCCGGGAACGAGCACACAGGGAGATGCAAGATGAGGATTCGAACGTTGGTCTCGGCCGCGGCATCACTCGCGCTTGGCGCGGGTGCAATGGCGACGCCGCAGGAAAGCGTGACGTTTACGGGTGTTGATTCCTACAACACTGCATCGGGAGGCTCACAAGCCCAGGCCGGGCAAGTGCGTACGAATAGCTTCACCGGCGCGTACGTCACGAAGAAAATCGGCGTCACCGGCACGCTGACGCGCGTGACTTCGGGCACGTTCGCGAGCGAAGCCCGCGTCTACGTGATTCCGCCCACGGGAACACCGATCACGCTTCAGCCGTTCACAACCAACGGCTACACAGGTTCCATCAACGTTCCGGCAGGGTACAGCGCGAGCTTCGCAACTCCCTTCGCCATGACAGCCGGCACCTGGAACTTCCGGTTCTTCGAGAGTGCGCAGGACGCCGCGTTCAACGTGGCCGATTCTACCTGGACGACGATCACGATGACGCTCGATGACGGCGTCGTTCCGCCGCCGTCGCCCATCGCCTTCGACTTTGGAAATGTGGATCCGGCGAGCGGGTTCAACGGCACCAGCGGCAACATCGCCATCGCCGCTTCCGAAGTCAAGTGGTTCGCGTTCAACCTGTCTTCGGGCATTGACAAGGCCGCGCTGAGCTACCTTGACATCGACACCGAAGGTTCCGTCCTCTCGGCCGCCAACGACACGAACATGGCCCTGTACAACGACCAGGGCACCGTTGTCACCAGCGACGACGACGACGGTTCGGGCCTGCTGAGCCAGTTGACCTACGGCCGTCAGGAGCGCGCCGCCACCGGGTCAAGCCTTGTCTACAACGGCCGCGACGGCGCCACCCGCGCCGCGGGCGTGCACTACCTCGCGGTCGTCGGCAAGGGGACCACGAACACCTTCGGCAGCAACTTCGCCGTCGTGAGCAACTCGGCCAACACCGGCAACGTCCAGGTCCACATCCGCGCCGGCACCTATCCCAACAACCTCCCCGAGACCGTCGCCACGGTGACCGACCTCGGAGCCATCAGCACCTGCCCGACGAGCTTCTCGGGCACGCTCTCGGCCAACGAGATCAAGTGGTACAAGTTCGTGCTTCCGCTCAATGTCAGCGTGGCCAACAACAACTTCCTCGATATTGATACCAACGGTTCGGTCCTCACCCCGAACCAGTTCGGCCCCAACGACACGTTCATCGCCGTGTTCAACGGCGCGACTGGCGCGGTCGTGCAGTCCGACGACGACGACGGCGCTGGCCTGCTCAGCGCACTTTCGTTTGGTCAAACCACCCCGACCCGTCCGGCCACCGGCGATGGCGTGGTCAACAACGGTCGCGATGGCGCACTGAACTCCGGCACGTATTACTTCGCCGCCGCTGCCTACCCCGTGACCTACGCCGCCGGCTTCGACGCAGTCAGCACCTCCGCGGTCACCGGCACCTGGAGCGTGCACATCAAGTACGGCGACTTCAACATCCCCGCGGCCGCCGAGCCCACCAGCGCTCCCTCTCTGGGCACGTTTGATCCCGCCTCCTTCGGCCCCGCCGGCGGTTCCGCCACCGGCACGGCCACGACCACGATCACCGGCCCGGGCCAGTTCAAGTGGTACAAGATCATCCTGACTTCCAGCGCGGACGCCTCTGCACGTACGTGGCTGGACATCGACACCGAGGGCTCGACCATCGGCGGGCTCGCCACGGCCACCGCCCTCTACTCGCAGGCGACGGGCAACCCGGTCGGCAGCGACAACGATGATGGCTCGGGCTCGCTCAGCCAGTTGAGCTTCGGCACCGGCGGTGCAGCCGCCCGTCCTGCCGTCGGCACCGGCGTCGCCTACGACGGCCGCGACGGCAACCTCACCGCCGGCACCTACTACCTCGCTGTCTCGCCCTTCCCCGGCTCGTTCAACGCCGGCTACAACGTTCAGAACTGTGGCTCGGCTACCGGCAACATCACCATCAACGTCAAGGCCGGCTACAGCCCGGTCGTCACGCCGACCCCGACCTATACCTTCGCGGCCTTCTCAGCTCCGGCTGTCTGCGCCAGCTCGACGCTGTCCAGCCCCGGCGAGACCCTCGCGATCGGCGGCGTGAACTGGTACAAGCTCACCGTCCCCGCCATCGACAACGCCAACGGCACCTACCTTGACATCACCACCAACGGCAGCATTCTTGCCACCGGCCCGACCTTCCTCAACGACACCCTCATCCAGCTCTACGACAACACCGGCGTCGCCATCAATTTCGATGACGAGTCCGGCCAGGACAGCTGCTCGGCCCTCAGCTACGGCGCCACCAGCCCAGCGCGTGCCAACGGCAGCAACGGCGCCGCTTTGGTCGGCCAGAACGGGGCCACCCGTGCGGCCGGTGACTACTACCTCGCTGTCATCGAGTACGACGCCGATGCCGCCACCGACAATGGTTTCGTTGTAGATCCCGGGGCCGGCACCGTCGGCGGCACCACGGTCGTCAATGTCACGGTCGGCAAGACTGCCGGTAGCGCAACCACCGTCAGTGGCGCGCCGACTGCGACGAGCATCGATCCGCTCGTCAACAACGGCACTTCTCTCGCCTGGACCTCCAGCGGCTCGATCCCCATCAGCGGGACCGGCATTGTCTGGCTCTCCTTCACCGCGCCGGACCTCTCTGTCGCTCGCTCCTACCTCGACTTTGATATGGAAGGCACCACCGGCGTGAACACGGCCCTCGCCATCTTCACCAGCACCGGCGATGTGGAAGACAGTGACTCTGCTGACGGAACGGGCACTCTCCCGCAACTCTCCTATGGCTTCACCCTTGGCCGCCCCGGCCCCGGCGGCGATGCCCTCTCCTATAACGGCCGTGACGACACTCTGACCGCCGGCGCCACCTACTACATCGCCGTCGTCGCCGAGCAGAGCGATTCGGCGAGCACCTTCGCGACCAACTGGGCAGTCACGACCCCGGCCAGCTGCGCCGCGGCCCCTTCGGGCACCGCGACGTTCCGCTACCGCCTCGGCACCGTGCCGCCTCCCTCCGCGCCGGCCGTCGACGCGAACCTGGGTACGGTGAGCGTTGCCAATAGCCCGCAGGCCACCGCGAGCCTTTCCTGCCCGGTCAGCACCTTCCGCTGGGTGCACTTCAAGACCGTGGGCGCTACCGATGCCGCTACACACTTCGTTGACATCCATGCCTACGGCTCCGTCGTGAGCGCGATTGACAACGCCAATCCCAACGACACGGAGATGGGCCTCTACAACAGCACCGGCACGCTCGTTGACTCCAACGACGACTTCACCGAGACCGGCGCGGTCACACTGCGTGAGAGCGTGCTCAGCTACGGCCGGACCAGCACGGTCCGCGACTACGCGGCTCACCCCATCGGCGTGCAGGGCCAGAACGGCGCGGTCCTCCCGGCCGGTGACTACTACATCGCCATCGGCGCGTTCAACATGACCTTCAACGCCGAGTTCGGCGCCGTAGCGACGAACACGGACGACAGCGGCACGGTCATGGTGACCATCATCACCAACACCGCGATCCCTCCGTGCAACGCGGCCGATATCGCCGGCTTGGGCGGCGGCCTCGGCTCTGACGGCATCCTGACCGTGGACGATCTGGTCGCCTATCTCAGCAATTTCTTCTCCGGTAACCTCGCCGTGGCCGACCTGACGAACTTGGGCGGCGGTGGTGGGCCTGACGGTTTGATCACGGTTGATGACCTTGTCTTCTTCCTCTCCCAGTTCTTCTCCCCTTGCAATCCGTGATAACCCGCGCATGACCCCCTGAATAGGTCAGCGAATTCCCTTAGCAATAGACCCCGGCGCACCGTGCACCGGGGTTTTTACTTAGTCTTTTTTACCTGACTTAAACATAGATGAAATTCCCATGCAACCGCCCCTTGCGGTCCCTAGGGGTTCCGGTATGTTCATTACGGACTTTGCGCAGGCTTCGCGCTCGTGCCGACGCCGCGTCTGGGTCGTTCGCATCGTGTACGGTTAGACCGGGTTCCCGGGCACACCACCACACAGGGAGATGCAAGATGAGGATTCGAACGTTGGTCTCGGCCGCGGCACTGCTCGCGCTCAGCGGGAGCGCGCTGGCATCGCCGCAAGAAACCGTGACGTATACAAACGTCCAGTCCGGCAACACCACAGGTATCGTGGGTACACCTGGCGGCAACCCGGGCACGTCCGGCACCCAGGTGCGGACGGCCACATTCACGGGCTCCTACACCGTAACCAAGATTCGTGTTCCGGCCGGAGCAAACGTGAGCGAGATCGGCTTCAACACCGGCACCTTTGCCAACGAAGCCCGTATTTACGTGACGCCATCCAACGGCGGCACCTCCTTTGTCGTACAGCCCACAACCACCGGCAGCTACACCACCAGCGTCACCACGACGAGCACCGTTTTCGTCAACCTACCGGTTCCCCAAGCTGCCAACGCCGGCGATGGCATCTGGAACTTCCGCTTCTTCGAGGATTGGCAGGACTCTCCTCTCGGCACAGCCGACCAGCAGTGGACAACCATCACCTTCACCCTGGATGATGGTGTGATCCTCCCGCCGTCGTTCACGCACGACTTCGGATCGCTGGACCCCACCCAGACTTCCCAGGCGTTCAATTCGTCGGTCGCCCTCACTGTTCCGCAGAACGGTGTGCAGTGGTGCAAGTTCGTGCTCAGCGGCAACGTCACCGCCGCCAGCCGCACTTGGCTCGACATCGACACCGAGACGTCGGCCCTGACCCCGACCAATGCAACGAAGGTCGCCCTGTACGACGGTGCGACCGGCCTCCCCATCGTGACCGGCGGCAATAACACCATCACCAATTCCAACGACTCGACCGACGGCACCGACTCGCTGAGCCAGCTCTCCTATGGCTTCACGACCGGCCGCCCCGCCCCCGGAAACGGCGTGGCTTACAACGGTCGTGACGGCTCCGCCGTCGGCGCAGGCACGTACTACGTCGCCGTCATCGGAAACGGCACCACCACATTCGGGTCCGACTTCGGCCCGGTGACCACCGGCGGCACCAACACCGGCGGCACAGCGGTGCTCCGTGTCCGCGCCGGCTTCACTCCGCCGCCCGCTCCTCCGGCGGTCTTCACCGATCTCGGCAACGTCAACCCCGTGAGCGGTACGACTGTTTCCTCCTCGAATATCTCGCTCGGCGCCAACGGCGTGGCGTGGTTCAAGTTCGTGCTGACCGGCGCGGTCAGCAAGACCGCGTTCAGCTACCTTGACATCGATACCGAGACGTCGGCTTTGGCGCCCGCCAACGACACGAACATGGCTCTCTACACCAACCTGGGGGCACTCGTCTCGTCCGACGATGACGACGGCTCGGCACTGTTCAGCCAGCTCACCTACGGCCGCCAGGGCCGTGGTGGGGCCGGCGCCAACCCCAATGCCGGGCTCTCGTACAACGGCCGCGACGGCGCGACCCGCGCCGCCGACACCTACTGGGTCGCGGTCGTCGGCAAGGGCACGACCACCTTCGGCGCCGACTGGGCGGTCACACAGACCTCGGCCAACACCGGCACGGTCAAACTCAATGTCCGCGCCGGCACCTACGCCTCGGGCGATCCCGCTTTGGCCGGCCCCGTGACCGACCTCGGCACGATCTCCACCTGCCCGACGAACTTCGCCGGCACGCTGATGCCGACGGAGATCAAGTGGTACAAGTTCTTCCTGCCCGTCGCGGTCAGCGTCGCCAACAACAACTACCTCGACCTCGACACCGAGGGCTCGGCGCTCTCCGGCACCAACGACACCGAGATCGCCCTCTACTCCAGCACCGGCGCGTTCATCACCTTCGATGACGACGACGGCACCAACAACTTCAGCCAGCTCACCTACGGCCAGGGCAGCACAAGCATCGCCAGCCCCTTCTACCGCGCCCCTGTCGGTAACGGCCTGAACTACAGCGGCCGCGACGGCAGCCTCGCCATCGGCACCTACTACTTCTGCGCCAGCGCGTTCGACTCCGTGCAAAACACCACCAACTGGGACGTGACCAGCACGTCCGCCCAGTTCGGTTCCTGGGTCGTTCACATCAAGTACGGCGACTACAACATCCCGGCGGCCTCCGAGCCCGTCAGCGCTCCGCTGCTGGCGACGCTTGACCCCGCCTCGTTCGGCCCGGGCGGCGGCTCTTCGGCCACCGCTTCTTCGACCGACACCATCTCAGGCCCCGGCCAGTTCAAGTGGTACAAGATCGTGCTCTCCTCTGCGGTCAGCTCGGCTGCCCGTACGTGGCTCGATATCGACACCGAGGGTTCGACCATCGGCGGTCTTGCAACTTCCATCGCCCTCTACTCCCAGGCCACCGGCAACCCGGTCGCCTCGGACAACGATGACGGCTCGGGTTCTCTCAGCCAGCTGACCTTCGGCGTCGGCGGGCTCGGCTCTCGCGCCGCCGTCGGCGGCATGTCCTACAACGGCCGCGACGGCGCTCTCGCCGCCGGCACCTACTACCTCGCTGTCACCCCCTACCCCGGCGCGTTCAACAACACTTGGGCAGTGCTCAACTGCGGCAGCGCCATCGGTAACGTCACCGTCCGCGCCAAGGCCGGGTTCACACCGATCATCTTCCCCGCGCTCGCGCACACCTTCGCTCCCATCTCCGATCCGGCCACCTGCCAGGTCTTCGCACCCAGCAGCCCCGGCGAGGCTCTCGCGGTTGGCAGCGTCAACTGGTACAAGATGACCCTCCCCGCCATCGCGGCGGCGAGCGGCACCTACTGCGACATCACCACCAACGGCAGCACCCTCGACACCAATTCTTGGGAGCCGGGTTTCATCGACGACACCTTCGCGGCCATCTACGACGCCACGGGCGCCGGCCTCTTCGGCGATGACGACACCGGCCAGGACAATGGCTCGGCCTTCAGCTTCGGCGCAACCAGCCCCTCTCGCGTCAACGGCACCAATGGCGCCGCTCTGGTCGGTCAGACCGCCGCCACGCTCGCTGCGGGCGACTATTACGTTGCGGTCATCGAATTCGATGACAACGCCGTCTTCGCCAACGACTTCGGCGTCACCGCCGGAGCCGGCCATGTGGGCGGCACTACCAAGCTCAACGTTACCGTCGGCAAGACCGCCGGCTCGCCGACGACCGTCAACGGCGCCCCCGGCTCGTCCACCAGCATCGATCCGCTCATCGCGGACAATGCCTGGCACGCCAGCGGTGCCATCCCCGTGAGCGCCACCGGCGTCACTTGGCTCACCTTCACGGCGCCCGACTTCTCGGTCGCTCGCACCTACCTCGACATGGATATGGAAGGTTCCACGGGCCTGAACCTCGCTCTTGCGGTCTTCACCAACGCCGGCGCTGTCGAAGACAGCGACACGGCCGACGGCACGGGCACTCTGCCCCAGCTCTCCTACGGCTTCGCCTTCGGCCGCCCGGGCCCCGGCGGTGATGCTCTCAACTACAACGGCCGTGACGGCACGCTGACCGCCGGCGCCAACTACTACATCGCCGTGGTGGCCGAGCAGAACGATGCTCCGAGCACGTTCGCGACCAACTGGGCGATCACGACCCCCGCAAGCTGCACGACTCCCTCGGGCAGCGCCATCTTCCGCTACCGCACCGGCGTGCAGGGTCCCGCGACCCCGCCGACCGTCAACCAGGACCTGGGCGCCCTCGGCCCTTGCACTTCGCCCCTTGTTTCCAATACCTTCACGATCGGGGCTGCCCAGTTTGTCTGGGTCAAGTTCACCATCGCCTCCCCGACCGACGCCAACACCTATGTTGACATGCACACGGTCGGCTCGGTCCTCACCGCGGGCACGTTCGGCCCCAACGACACCGAGTTCGGCATCTACCACAGCGATGGCACGTTCGTCGATTCCAGTGATGACTCCGGTGCTGCTCGTGAAAGCCTCCTGAGCTTCGGCGGCACCGCGGTCGCCGCCCGCACCTATCCCCCGGGCTTCGCTGGAGCGCTTGACCCTGCCGCCGGCGGCGACGGCAACTTGACTGCCGATACCTACTACGTCGCCTTGGGCGCTTTCAACGTCGACTTCCCGGCTGAGTTCGGCGCTACCGCCACCAACACTCAGACCGGCACGGTCAAGGTCACCATCCACACCAACGCGTCGAACGTCTGCCCCACCATCGGGACTGACAACACCAACCAGACCGTGGCGTGCAACGGCACGGCCAACTTCACCGTGGGCGTCGCCGATGCCGGCGCGGCCACCTACCAGTGGCGCAAGAACGGTGTCGCCCTCGCCAACGGCGCGCTCCCCAACGGGGCCGTCATCTCCGGTGCGACCACCACTACCCTCACGATCACCGGCGTCCGCAACTCCAACGGCAGCGTTGGTGTCGGCAGCACGCCCGGCGGCTACGACGTGGTCATCACGACCAACAACCCCTGCTGTGCCGCGACGCTCAGCAGCGCGGTTGCCAGCCTCACCATCACCCCGCACTGCCCGTGCAACCAGGCCGATATCGCGCAGCTGGGCGGCGGCCTCGGGGCCGACGGTCAGTTGACCGTGGACGACCTGGTGACCTTCCTCAGCAACTTCTTCTCCGGCAACCTTGCCGTGGCCGACCTGACGAACCTCGGCGGCAGCGGCGGACCCGACGGCGCGATCACGGTTGACGACCTCGTCTTCTTCCTCTCCAAGTTCTTCTCCCCCTGCACCAACCCCTGATCCTGACCCGATAGCTACCTCAATCTGACTGCTACACAACCCAACCCCGGGGCTTCTCGCCCCGGGGTTTTTTCTTAGTTGCCCCTCGCCTCTTCACGCCCCGGATCACCCGCCTTGCTCCACACGAACCGTGGGGTACGCTCAATCCGGCGGCGCGTCGCTGCGGTCCATCCGCCCTTGGTTTGTGCTTCGTCCCCGTCCCTCGCTCATCCGCTTCCGCGGCGGCGATCGGTCGGGCAAGTTCTCGGACTGCCTCTCGCCCGTCCGGCCCTCGGCCCCTTGGAGATTGCTGATGTCGCTCCGCCTGCTCACACCCGCCGCTACCCTCGCCCTTGCCGCCGCGGCGACCGCCGCTCCGATCGAGTCGGTCACCTACACCAACGTCAACTCCGCCAGTTCCCAAGTCAACGGCGGCACCGCTCCGACCAACGACACCGGGGCCAACGGCGTCGAGCTGCGCTCCAACTCGTTCACCGGCGCCTATTCGGTCAAGAAGATCCGCCTGACGGCCGCGTCGCTGAGCCGCGTTGACCTCGACACCTTCCCCTCCGAGGCCCGCATCTTCGTCACGCCCCCCGTCGGCACGGCATTCATTCTTCAACCCCTCGATACCACCAATTGGCCGGACCCTGCGACCATCGCCATCGACAGCTTCGTGCAGCCGCTCGCCACACCTGTCGCCGCCGCCGGCTCGTGGTCATTCCGCTTCTTCGAGAGCTTCCAGGACGGGGTAGCCGGCGCCGCCAACTCCATCTGGGACGCCATCACTTTCTCCCTGGATGACGGCATCGCGGTGCCGCCCCCGGGCACGGTCGATCTCGGCACACTGGCCCCCGGCAGCCCCGCCGCGGTCACCAACGTGCCGCTGACCGCCGGCGGCGTCAAGTGGTTCAAGGTCGTCCTCCCGGCCGTCCCCGCCCCGGCTTCCAACTTTGTGGATATTGACACTGAGGGCTCGCTGCTTGCGCCCAACAACGCCACCTTCGTGGCGCTCTTCGATGTCGCCGGCGATGTGGTCGATACGGATACCGACGACGGTTCGGGCTCGCTCAGCCAGCTCAGTTTCGGCGCCGGCTACCGCAGCCCCATCGGCGACGGCGTCCGCTATGACGGGCGGAACGGCACGCTCGTGGGCGGCGTCTACTACATCGCCGTCTCCGGCACGCCCGCCGCCGCCGCCAACGACCTGACGCTCGATGCCTTCGGCGCCGACGCGGGGACGATTAACCTCTCGCTCCGCTCGGGTTCGTACACGCCCGCCGGCTTCGCCGTCCTCCCGGACGCGCCCGCCACCGGCAGCATCGCCGAGACGGAGAACAACAACTCCAAGTCCGCGGCCAACCCGGTCCGCCTCGCCCCCGGCAACACCATCACCGGCACCACCACCGGCTCGTCCACGGCGGTCAACGGCATCACCTCAGCCGACTACTACCTCGTTTACACCGACCGTCAGCCGGGCGTCATCAAGCGGTACCAGTTGACCTGCGTCTCTGCCACGACAGGCCACACCGTCACGCTGCGCGGCCTCTCACAGTCCGCTCCCGGCCCCGGCCCCTCGGCGCCGGTCCTTGGCTCCGACGTCGCGGCCCAGACCTCGCTCACCACCACCTCACCGCCGCGCTACGTGCAGTGGTATGCCCTCGGCACCGCGCTCACCCCGGCTGTCTATGCCCGCGTCACCGGCGTCGGCGCCACCACTCAGCCGTACACGCTGACCCTCGAGGCGCAGACCATCACTCCCACGGTCATCACCGGCGGCCCGCTCGATCAGGGCGTCATCACGATCAACACCGTCGGCACCACCGGCCCGGTGCAAACCGACACGGAGGTGTGGCTCTACGACTCCAACCTCGACCCGATCGCCCTCGCCGGCAACGACGACAACAGCGTTCTGGCCGGCGGCAGCGGCGCGGGACGCGGAAGCCTGCTCGTCCGTTCGCTCGTTCCCGGCACCTACTACCTGGCCGTCAGCGAATTGAACATGGCCAGCAACCAGGTTTCTCCCGGCGACGATCGCTTCAAGACCGGCTCGCTCCTGGACTTCCCCGGAGTCATCTCCACCAGCAGCGCTTCGGCGGCGGGGCTCAATCTCTCGTTCACGATCGCCGACAGTTCGCATCCTGCCCGCACCGTGACCGCGTCGCAGGTCGGGCCGTACGACATCCGGTTCTTCCAGTTCATCGTGCAGAACGACGCGGCCGTGCGCTGCAATGCCGCGGACGTCGCCCAGCTCGGCGGCGCGCCCGGGGCCGACGGCCAGAACACCGTCGACGACATCATCGTCTTCCTCGACGCGTTCTTCTCCGGCAACGCCGCGATCGCCGACATCGCGATCCTCGGCGGCGCACCCGGCTCCGACGGCCTGCTGACGGCCGACGACATCATCTTCTTCCTCGGGCAGTTCTTCAGCCCATGCAACATCTGAACAACGCGGATTGACCCAACTCCGATCGAGCGCCCGGTGGGCTGGGGCGTCCAGACTCTTCGCCGATTTCCCCGTCCAACGGC
The DNA here is from genome assembly GCA_050730675.1 of Phycisphaerales bacterium. Lineage (GTDB taxonomy): Bacteria > Planctomycetota > Phycisphaerae > Phycisphaerales > UBA1924 > JBOHNM01. The sequence continues at coordinate 12,317 of JBOHNM010000063.1, forward strand.
TCGCACAAGACTCGAACTTGTGTAGACTCTTGGCATGCCCACGCCCACCCGCTCGCTCGCGTTCTTCGCGGCCATTCTGGTCGTCTTGCTCCTCCCCGCGAGGCTTCTCGCCGATAGCTTGACCTTCACGGGCGGCGGCGACGGCTTCAGTTGGAATGCCGCCGCCAACTGGTCCGGCGGCGCGGTGCCGACGATCAACGACGATGTGGTGCTTCCTGCCGGCGGCTTTGAGGTGCAGATCAACTTTGTGGCAGCTTCGGCCCGGAGCATTACGTCGTTTCGGGCGTTTCGGGTGCGGGAAGCGAGCCTCACCCTCGCGGGCGATCTGACGCTGAACGGCCAGCTGATGGTGCTCCGCAGCGGCACCGTCACATTCGCCGATTCACCCTCCACCATCGGCGGCAACGGCGAAATCCGTTTCGAGACGGGCGCCAGCTATTTCTTCGTTCCGGGCGGCTCGTCGCTGACCGTCGGCCCGGACGTGGCGCTCGCGGTTCAGCCCTTCACCAACAGCGCGACCAGCCTCACCGTTGCTGGCATCGCCGGGTCCGTACCGGCGAACGTGATCGTCCGGGGTCGAGTCACCGCGGCGACGGCGTATGGCACGGTTGATTTCGCCGATTCTCAGAACATGCTCACACTGACGAACCTGGGAGTCATCGAGAGTGTGACGGGCGGGTCGGTGCGGCTGATGTGCGTATGGACCAATAGCGGCACTTTCCGTCGCAGCGCCAACGGTCGGCTTGATCTCTGGGGGCGGTACAGCGACATCGGCAACGTGCAGGGGACCGGCGGCGTGGTGATGATGGCCGGCACGGTAACCCCATCCCCGCAATGTGTTCTGCCGCCGGACATGGGCGAAGTCGAATTGCGCGCGACAGTCGTCGGCGGTCGGCTGGCCGCGGGCGCCAACAGCAGCTTCGCCGCATACGACGGATCGCGATTGGAGGGTGTCACGCTTGCCGCGCCCATGCGTGTCGGCGTGGCCAACGTCTCCAACAGCGGGCCTGTCGGCATTCTTCGTGTGGTGAATGGCCTGAACCTCGATTCATGCACCGTGCGCGTGCTCAATGGCAATCTCGATTTCGTCGGAGGGGTGCAGAACCTGGGCGGCACCGGCGAAATCGTCGGCGGCATCTATGGCAGCAGGATGCGGCTGCAAAGCGGCGTTGACCTCACCATCGGCCCAGGTGTCACAATCAGACACCAGGCTGATCCTGGCGGCGTGCAGGACTTCAACATCATGTTCTTCTCCGGTCCGGGCGGTGATGCGGCGACTTTGATTAACCAGGGCGTCATCCGCGCGGCGTCGGCGTTGGGCAAACTCACGATCGACGGGGACGCAGCGACCATCACGTCTTCGTTCCGCAACGAGGGCCTGGTGGAGGCGCGGGATGGCGCGTGGCTCACGGTGAACTGCGCCTGGAACAACCTCGGCACCGTTTCCGCCTCTACCGGGGGAATCATCCAGAACAACGGCTCGATGTCGCAGCTCGGAACGGTCGGAGGCAGCGGCGGCGAGCTTCGGCTGTTCGGCTCGATGAACGGCCCGATCAACCTGACCGCCATGCCCCATCGGGTGGTGATCGGCGGACGCATCATCGGCGGGCGCGTGACCATACCGGCAGGAGCGAACGTTTCATTCGATGAGGTTTCTGTGCCACCGGGCACCAACGGCGGCATGACGTGGCTCGACGGCGTCACTATCGCCGGGGACTGGCAGATCAATTCCGGCGATGTGGTCTTGCTCAACACCGTCACGCTCGACAATGCGACGGTGCGCCTCCGCAGCGGCGGACTTCTCCGGGCGGACACCGGCACGGCCACACTTGCGGGCAACGGCGCGGTCATCGTCGAGGGGAGCAGCCACATCGATGTCGTGAACGGCGCGCAACTGACGATCGCCCCGGGCATCCTGATCCGGACCCAGACGGTCAATCCCAATTCCCTCCCGGGTCTGTACTTTGCGATCTCGAATTCCACGGGCGTGGGCACCAGCCGCTTGATCAACCAGGGTGAGATCCGGATCAGCGGCGCCGGCCACTACGGCTCCATCGGCGGAGGGGTGGATGTCGGTCCCAACGAGTTCGTCAACCAGGGCCTCGTCTCCATTGATCAGGGAGCGGGCTTTGTGCTCGACGCTCCCTGGATCAACGCGGGCACGCTCAGCGTCGCAACCGGCGCGAACCTCACACTTGGAGGCACCTACACGTCGCTAGGGAATTTGACCAACAGCGGGGGAACGCTGTCGCTACAGGGGATTATCCGCGCAGGGGGAGTGCTCTCGATCGGCCCGCAGACGGGGCCGTTTACGCTCACAGCGATCCTCAACGGCGTGCGGCTGGAGTCCACCGGCGGCGTGCCGTGGGTCTTCACCGGGAGCATCACGTTCGACGGTGTCACGCTCGCGGCCCCGGCCCGCCTCACGGCCGGTTATATCGCCGTTCGCAACGGGCTCGCCTTCGACGGCGGGTCGATGCGCCTCGAGGGAGGTACGGTCGAGTTCCACAACGGCTCCTCGCAGAACATCACCGGCACGGGCGAGTTCGTGCTTGTGGCCGCCACGAACCAGATCGCGTACGGGGCAGGGCGCACGCTCATGGTGGGAACCGGAATCACCGTGCGATCGGAAGCGGGCCCAGGCGCCGCAACGCTGCGTGTCGGCAGTATTTCCGGCGCGGCCGCGACCGCCACGCTGGTCAACCAAGGCTCGATCAGAGCCGATGCGCTCAACCGCACCATCGAGTTCAGCTCGCCTGTGGGCACTGATCACGCGCTGATCAACCAAGGTCAGATCGGGGTGAGCAATGGCGGCACGATGCTCATCCAGCACTACCTGGCCACCCCCGGCACGCTCTCGCTGAGCGATACCGGCACGCTCGAACTCGGCTGGAGTTACACCACGATCCCGCCGATTACGCGCAGCGGCGGCACGCTGCGGCTGGGAGGGACGTTCACTCCCAACAGCGGCTCTTTCCTGACCCAGCAGATGGGGCCGGTCGTGCTGGTCGGCACACTCGCCGGGGGTTCGCTCCTGGGCGAGCCGGGCACTTCCCTTCCGGTCGATGGCGCGACGATCAATAACACGGCCCTGAACGTCCCGGTCATCGTTCCGCCATCCAAGACACTCACGATCAAGGGCACTTGCCAAATGGGCGTCGCGGGGTCGATCCGTCTTCAGGGTGCGACGCTCAATATTGACGCACCGAATTGTACGCTCAGCGGCAGCGGCTCGGTGATCGCGGAGGCGGGCACAGCCAACATCATGGAGCTTCTCGCCGGCGCCGATCTCTTCGTCGGGCCCAATTTCACGATCCTGACAGAGTCCACCGGCGGCACGTTCTGCACGCTCGACGTGCGCCTCAACCAGGCGTCCGCGGCGAACACCGCCACCATTATCAACGACGGCGCTTGGCGAGCAAGAGGCGCTGGACGCCGTATCTCGTTCAGCAATGTCACCGGCTCAAACAACACGTTCACCCATCGCGGGTTCGTCGAGGCGTGGGAGGGGGCGATCGTTTCGATGGATATCAACTGGACCAACGCCACGGGCGTCTGGATCCTCGACTCGACCAGCGACCTGCGGCTCGGCGGCACGTACACGTCGATCGGCGTCATCAACCGCAGCGGCGGCACGCTGCGGCTGGGCGGCACGCCGAACCTCGGCCCGCTGTTCACCATCTCAAACACAACCACCGGCGGGCCCGTCCGCTTCGACGTCGGGAACGCTTCGAACCTGACGATCGCAACGACGAACGGCCTGGGGTGCACGATCGACGGCGGCACATTTACCAACTGCACATTCAACTGCCCGACAACTGTTCCGGGCGCCCCAACGCTCACCGGCTGCACCATCGGCGCGCCAATGCAGATCTCCGGCAGCCTCAATGTCAACACTTCGCTCACGCTCGCCAATGACGCGGCGGTATCGCTCCTGGGGTCGAGCCTGATCTTCAGGCCCAACACCGTGCTCCTGTCCGGCGCCGGAAGGATCGTTGGAGGTGCGGGCACGGCGGCAACGATCCAGGTGCTCAATGGGTGCGATCTGACGATCGGACCGAACATCCTCGTGCAGACGGACCCCGCGGGCGGGTCGGCAGGGTCGCTGACGTTCCGGCTCAGTTCCGTCGCCGGCAACCCTCCGACGGTCATCAATCAGGGCACGATCCGCGCTGGAGGCGGCAATCAGTCCCTGAGCATGCAGTACGTTTCGGGCAACGCCGGCAGTATGAGCAACTCCGGCAGGCTGGAGGTCTACCCCGGCGCCAGTCTGCTGCTGGGCGTGAATACCACCAACTCCGGCCAGATCGTCATCGATCCGGCGGGGTTGCTCTCGGTCCCCTTATCGCGGACGCTGACGCTCGGGGCGGGAGGCCGGCTGGTGCAACGTGTCGGCGGCGCGGGCGCTGGGCGGATCGTCACCAACGGATTCGTCGCGCTTGGCGGCACGCTGCAGGTCGAGCATGCCGCCGGGTACGCGCCGCAACGATGCAACCCGGCTCTGGAACTGATGAGCGCGGTGCAGATCGGTGTGCTCAGCGGCAACTTCGCCGCGATCGAACTCCCGGCGCCGGTCGCCGACAGCAGCGTCCGCCTTCAGCGCACGGATTCGCAGCTTTCCTTTGTCGCTTCCAGTGCGGCGGATGTCGCCGGGCTGGGCGGGGTTGAGGGCCCCGATGGCCAACAGACCGCCGACGATGTTGTGGTCTTCCTCAGCGGCTTCTTCGCCCAGGCGCTCGGGATCGCGGATATCGCGGAACTTGGCGGCATGCCTGGTTCCGACGGCCAATTGACTCCCGACGACCTTATCTACTTCCTCGATCAATTCTTCCGCCCGTGCGGCAGTTGACCACCCGCGGACCGATCACCGAAGCGGATCTAGAGCCCTAAACCCGGTGTTGGGGACGGTTGTTTTTTGCTTGGCATTCAGGCGGCGGTCTGGTAGTCTCTCCGCCCATGTTCAGGTCCATATTGCTCGTTCTCATCCTCTGCACGTCACCCGCCGTGGCCTCGCCGCGCGAGACATTGGCGTGGACATCGGTCTCTTCGGGGAGCACGGCGACGCTCGCCAACGGGGAGAATGCTCTGGGGCTCAACGGTGTCCAGGTTCGCACCGGGTCCTTCGCGGGCGGGTACACGGTGAGGCGGCTGGTAATCTCCGGCTCGCTGTTCCGCAACAACGCGTCGTCGCTCAGCAGCGAGGCAGTGATTGTCGCCCTCCCGCCCGGCGGGCGGCCGCCGATTGTCATGCGCCCGTGGAGCGCCAACGACTTCAGCGCCGGGGGGCAGGCCGTCCTGCCGCCGGGGGGCGTGGGGTTCAACCTGGCGCAGGAATTCAACCCGCAGGGGGCGTGGGCGTTCAAGTTCGCCGAGAGCTACCAGAATGGTCCGGCCAGTTCAGCCGATTCGATGTGGGGATCGATCACGATCACGACCGACGATGATCCCGCGCAGGAGCCGTTCAATATTCCCGAAATCGGATCGCTCGCGGCAACGCTGAGTCGCGGGCCCGAGGCCCTGCCGCCGGGCGGCCTGCTGTGGTACCGCGTCACGCTGCCGGAGGCCTCGCCGAAAAACCACGGTTATGTGGATATCGATACGGAGGGAAGCACACTGGCACCGGCGAACGCCACGCTGCTGGCGCTCTTCAACGCGCAGGGCGTGCTGATGGCATCGGACCTGGTCGATGGCTCGGGCTCGCTCAGCCAGCTCACCTTCGGCGCCCGCGCCGGCACACGCGCCGCGGTGGGGGGCCAGCCGTACAACGGGCGCGACGGCTATCTGGCCGCCGGGGCGTACTACGTGGTGGTCACCTCCGCGGGCGGCACGGTCGGCACCAGCGACTGGGCCGTTGGTGTGACCGGGAACAACTCCGGCACGGTCGTGCTGAATCTCCGAGCCGGCGAACGGGCGGCCTCGCCGGTTCCGACGGCCCGCGACCTGCACGCCATCGGCAACGCGCGCACGATCCCCGGCCCGACCGAGGATCCACTCTCGGTGGGCGAGGGGCAGCCGCTGTGGCTGCGCTTTTCGCTCGAGCAGGACGCACGCCACGCCGCCGGCACATACATGGACATCGACTTCGAGTCCACCGTCTTCGCTGCCGGCGACAATGATCCGAAGGTCGCCGTCTACACCGACCGTGGTCTGTTGATCACCACCGACAACAACGACGGCACCGAAAGCCTGCCGCTGCTGTCGTTCGGCCAGGTGGCGCCGGCGCGGCCGCCGATCGGCTCCGGCGTGACTCGCACCGGGCAGGACGGTCCGCTGTACGCCGGCGCGTATTACCTGGTGGTCGTCGGCAACTACGGGGGAGCGACATTCAACGACGGCTTCGCGGTGGGCCCCTCGGGGCACGGCTTCAGCAACGTCGTCATGCACATCCACGGTAATGTGCTGGTCGGCCCGCGCGCCTGCAACCCCGCGGACATCTCGGGCCTCGGCGGCGACCCGGCGCCCGACGGTGTGCTCACCGTGGACGACCTGGTTGCGTACCTCTCGTCGTTCTTCAGCGGCAACCTGCCGATGGCCGACATCGCCACCCTCGGCGGGGCGGCGATCCCCGACGGCGTACTGACCATCGACGACCTGGTGCAGTTCCTTGCCCAGTTCTTCTCGCCGTGTTTCCCATGATGGATCGGGCCTCAGCGCCGCGGGTTGCGGAGTGGGTTGCCGCGACCGCGCTTGGGCGGGAAAGGCCCGGGTTTCTCGGGCGGCGGGTTGGGCGGGCGGATGGTCACCGGCGGGGTGATCCCCGGTTGTGCGGGCGGGGCGTCGGCGTCCACATCGGCTGCATCTGACCCATCTTCGTGTTCGGGATCGCCGGTGTCGGAGTTGGAACCCCCGGCAATGGCCGGCCCGGTCTGGCCCACGGCCATTTCTCGCACGGCGTTGAGCCGCGCGAACATCAACCGCCCGGCCGAGGTCTGCAGGCTGCTGGTGACCTCGACGCTCACCTCGCTACCGACCAGCTCGCCGGCATTCTCGACCACCAGCATCGTGCCGTCGTCGAGGTAGCCGACGCCCTGACCTGGCTGCTCGCCGCGCTTGGCGATGGCGATCGTGAGCGACGAGCCGGGGATCAGCGCGGGCTTGAGGGAATTGGCCAGGTCGTTGAGGTTGAGGATCCGCACGTCCTGGATGGCGGCCATGCGCGACAGCGCGCTGTCGGCGGTGACGACGATCGCGGGCATGGTCCGGGCGAGTTCAACGAGCATCTGGTCAACGCTCATGCCGGGCACCGGGGTCTCGTCGATCGTCACGTCCAGACCGGGCGTGCGCTGCAGACGCGTCACCACATCCAACCCGCGCCGGCCCTTGGCCCGCTTGAGCTTGTCGTCGGAGTCGGCCAGACGCTGCAACTCCATGACCACGAACGAGGGGACCACCACCGGTGTCTGGAGGAACCCCGTGCCCGCCATGTCGGCGATGCGGGCATCGACCAGCGCAGAGGTGTCCAGCACCAGCGGCTTGGGCCCGCGGATCTGCTTGGCGAACTCGACATAGGGGATCGCCAGGCGGAAGTCGTCCTGCGTCTGCAGCACCGTCGAGATCGCCAGGTACACCATGCAGATGCCGATGATGACCTTCACCGCCGTCACCACCGGCAGGTTCACACGTGTGCCCGTCGGCTTGCCCGCGGCGTCCACCACGGGCACCGTCAGGTCGTAGGTGCTGGCGACCAGGTCGATGACGAACGACAGCGCGTACGTCGCAACCAGACCGGCGACGACGCCGAGCACCAAGCCGGAGATGGTCGAGATCTTCTTACTCGGCGTACGCAGGTCGATCAGCAGCACGACGAACGTCGCCACGCCGCCGAATGCCACGGGCATCCACCACCCGGCAACAGCTTCCAGGTTCGACTGACCCGACGCAATCCCCTGGCGGCGCTCGATGGTGTAGAGCAGCACCACCGTCGTCACCAGCACCAGGAAGGTCATCCGCAGGATGCGCACGGCGATCGACCGTTCCTGAACGGCGGCTTCGATCGGCAGCAGGGGCTTGTTCGCCATGGCGTCAACTCGGGGGATCAACCAATATATCAGCCGATTCGTACCCGGCCCCACAGTGGATTGGACGGAATCCGGCGAGATCGGCCCAGTGACGGCGACGGCTATCATCGGCCGCACTCGCTCGGGTTGACGGCCGGGCCCGGTGCACGGGTGACCCGTGAACCTGGTCAGGGCTTGACCGCAGCAGCCATAAGCGTCGTCGTCCGGGTCATCGGCAACCTGGCCGTCAACCGGGGCGAGTGCATTTGCAGCGGAACGGGCTGCCCCGTCACCCCTCGCCGCCGCCCATCAGCTTCATGATCGCGATCATCGCCTTGAGCGACTCGGGGTCGCGCCGGATGGTGCGGAGCGCGTGCATGCTGCGCGGGGTGATGTGCCCCAGAGGGGTGATGATCATCCAGTCGCTGAGCTGCGCCACCGGATGCATGCCGCGCTGGCCGGCCTTCATCGTCGGGATATCGAACGGCTCGCTCACCAGTTCGGCATCGATCGACCGGCCCTCGACACCGTGGACATTGAACCACAGGTGCTCGGTTGAGCCGCCGGCGGTGGGGTAAGCGATCTTGGCAATGCACGGGAAGTTGTGGGGGACCAGTTCCTCGCGCGCCGCGGCGAAGACGCCGATGGTCGCCTGTGCCCGCTTGCTCATCAGCTCGCTCGCGGCAGAGGAGAACTGCAGGAGCCGGTCCTCGCCGTCGAAGTCCGCGAAGAACCTGCTGCGCCGGACCTTCGAGCGCAGGAACGAGGAGAGCTTGCCGCGCGGTTCGCAGATGACTGACCGCTTCTCGCTGTGGTCCTTGTCCATGGTTCGCAGGGCCAGGTCGTCGGCGTGGCCCGACTGGTTGAACTCGCCGACGGGCACGAGGCTCACGACGCCGCCGGGCAGAGCCAGATTGAACGACGCGGTGGAAACCTTGACCGTCCCTTCGACGATCGCGTACGCGAGGGCGCGTTGCAGGTCCTCGCCGCTGGTGCCGCACACCGCGGGAGAAGGGGCCAGGATGTCAAAGTCGAACGCGCCGAGTTCGGCCAGGCCGTGGGTGTGCAACCACTCGATGGTGGGCTCCTCCCCTTCGGCGGGCGGCTCGTTGGCGCCGACGGCGTGCACGCAGTAGATCGCGGTGATGTCCAGGTCGGCGTCGTGCGCAAGTTCGTCGTCGAGCATCGAGCGCGACCAGAACAACTGAGAAGTGTGGTCGGCGACGAGCACACTGG
>JBOHNM010000064.1:0-21384 GCA_050730675.1 Phycisphaerales bacterium
CTGCCGACGTTCCATCCGGCGGCCGGGCTGCCGATGGAGTTGGGGTAGCCGTACGCAGCCAGCCAGTAGGTGCCCGCGACGAGCGGGCCGTTGGAGCCGTCGTAGGTGAGGCCGTTGCCGACCGCCGGGCGGACCGGGAAGGTCTGGCCGTAGGTGAGCTGGCTCAAGAAATTTGAGCCGCTGTCATCGTCCTGGGAAACAATCGCACCGACGTCGCTGAACATGGTCAGGTAGGTGTCGGCGATGGTCGAACCCTCAGTATCGATGTCGAGGAACTTGTTGTTGGCGGTCGTGGCGTCCTGAGCGAGGACCACCTTGTACCACTTCACTTCACCGGCGTTGATCGCGAAGGTCTCTGTGTGCAGACCGGTGGCGACGTTGACGGTGACGAAGGTGGTTGGTGCGACCGCCGGGCCCTGGGTGCCCGAGCGGACGCGGAGCGTGAGGTCGCCTGTGTCAACCGAGGTTGAGCCGGCGATCCAGCCGGTGGCGAAGGCCGCAGGGGTAAGCGAAACCGCGACGAAGTACTCGCCGGCGGCGAGGGCCGCGCCGTCGCGGCCGTTGTAGAGCCCGCCGGTGCCGACTGGCGCACGAGTGCCGGCCCCGAAGGTCAGTTGGCTGAGGTTGAGCGAACCATCGACCGTGTCCTGACCGGCGATGCTGCCGTCGGGACGGAAGAGGCAGATGGCGGTGTTGAGGGCCGTGGAGGTCTCGGTGTCGAGATCGAGGTAGGTGCCCGACGCGGCGGCGACGTCACCGATGGTGATCTTGGCCCACTTCACCGTGGCGGGGTCAAGACCGAAGGTGTGCGTGGCGAAGACGCCCGTGGTCGGGATCGTGCCCATATCGAAGAAGACGGTCGGCGGGGCCGGGGGGGCTTGCTCGCCAGAGGTGATGTTCACTACAAGCGTGCCGTCCTGGGTGGATGTGCTGCCGACGTTGAAGGGCGCCGAGGGGCTGCCCACCACGTTGGCGTAGCCGTAAACGGCGAGGAAGTAGACGCCGCTGACCAGCGCTCCGTCGCGCCCGTCATAAGCGGCGCCGGCAGCGCCGCCGACGGTGGACTGGGGAGGACGAGTTCCGGCGCCGAAGCTCATCTGGCTGTGGAAGCCCGAGCCGTCGTCGTCGTCCTGGGCGCGGACCGTGCCGTCCTCGTTGAACAGCGTCATGTATGTGTCGTACACGGTCGGAGGGTCGTCGCTGCGGACCGAGTTCTCGGTGTCGATGTCGAGGAATGTGCCGTTGGCAGCGACTACGCCGGCGGCGGGGATCGCGAAGCGGTACCAGCGGATCGTCGGACCGGTGAACGCGACCGAGTCAGTATGGAGCGTGCCATTGGCGGCGAGGTTGCCGAGATCGATATCCGGCGTCGGAGGCGGCGGGGGGGGCGGAACCGCGTCGTCGAAGGTCATGACGAGGTTGTCCCAGGTGGCGTCGGTCTCGCCGACGGCCGAGTCCTGATAGTCCTCGTAGAACGCGTAGGTCCAGTTGCCGACGGGGTTCATCCCAGCGCCGAGGTTGACGCCGAAGCCATCGGGGATAGGCAGGTTGGTGTACGTCGCGCCGGTGAAGGGCTGAACGGTGAAGGGGGCGCCCGTCGGCGGAGTGATGAAGATCCGCGAATCCTCGCGCCATGTGCCGGCGCCGACGGACGTCAGCGAGCCGGTCATATTGATGCGCACGGCGGTATAGCCGCCGGTAAACGCCTGGTTCAGCACCGTCAGCGCAGCTGTGGGAGGCTGGCCGAATGCCCCCGAGACCGAGGTGCTTGACGAGATGATGCTGGTGGGGAAGGTCGTCGCCTCCCGAGGCGTTCCAAACGCCGTCGCGGCGACCGCGCTGCCGGCGCAGACCGCGAGCAAAGTTCCACGAAACATCGGATTCTTCATGCAAAAACCCCTTTGTGACACAAATCCCCAAGAGCGACACCCGATCCGAAGAACACGGACGGGCCCTCGTTCACTTAGGGATTATGTCACAAGAACCAACTTCTTGCTGTGGAATCCGCCATTACCGTGGTTTTCCTGAGTTTATCGCCCCCGACCCTACCACTGGAATGGCGGATAAGCCCGAGAAGCGCTCTCAGCACGACCGCGAGTTAGGGGATGGTTCCCTTCGGGGTCACGGGTTGCAGGGCGAGAAGAACTGGGAGAGGAAGTACACGATGTCGTCGGCCGTCAACTGACCGTCCGCACCGGCAGTTCCGCCGAGGGCGGCAACATCCGCCACCGCGAGGTTGTTGGAGAAGAACGCCGCCAGGTAGACCACAATGTCATCAACGGTCAATTGACCGTCCGGACCGGTGGAACCCCCCAATCCAGCGACATCGGCGGCGTTGCAACTGACCGGGCCGGACGAGAAGTTGGTGGAGATGTTGACGGTAATGGTGCCCGTCTCCGTGCCGCCGGAATCGACGGTGAATGGGGCGACGAAGGCGTCCTCGCCGTTGTTGAAGGTGCAGACGGCCAAATGGAACGTGCCGGCCTCGATGGTCCCGTCGATGCCGTTGCGGACCAGACCTGTCCCGACTGCGGGCCGCGCAGGGGTGGTCGCGCCGAAGGTCAGGAGGCTGAAGAAGCCCGAGCCGTCGTCGTCGTTGCTGGCGAGCAGGCCGCCGAAGTTGCGGAAGACACCGATGATCGTGTCGTTGAACTCGGTGGAGGAGCCCTCGACATCGATATCCACATACTTGCCGTTGGCGGCCGTGGCGTCCTCGGGGGTGATGAACTTGAACCACAGGACGTTGTCCACCGGAAGGTTGTTGCCCGCGGAGGTCCGGTTGCCGAAGACCTGTCCGAAATCGAAGTTCGTGGCCGGGGGAGGACTGCCGGCGCCGACACCGGTGTTGAGGTTCATGTTCAGCGTGCCGGTGTCGCTGGGGTTGTGGGCGAAGGCGACGAAGCCGTCGGCGAAGGTGAGCGGGTAGATACCGACGGCGATGTAGTACGTGCCGGCGGGGAGGCGGCCGTGGACGCCGTCGTACGGCCGGCCGGTGGTGCTGGTGCGGATGCCGTAGCCGAAGGACATCTGGCTGAGGACTTCATCGCCATCGCTGTCGTCGTTGAGGGCGACGATGCGGCCATTGGACCCGAACAGGGCCATGGTGGTGTCGTTGCCGACCGTGTCGATGCCCGTCGTGGACGAGCCGAAGACGTCGATATCGAAGAAGCGGTTGGCGCTGCCGGCGCCGGGGACATCGCTGCCGACGGTGAACTTGTACCACTTGGTTTCGTTGACCGCGATGGCGGCGCCTGTCTCCGATACTGCCGCGGCGACCGCACCGAAGTCGCGGACGAAGGTCGTCGGCGCGGCGCCCTGAGCATCATCGAAGGTGAACGTGACGGTGTCCCAGATCGTGTCGGCGATGGTCGCCAGCACGTTGTTGGGTGAGCTGGGGGTGGGGTCGTAGACCGGCGGATCCTCGTATTCCTCAAAGAACGCCAGGGACCACGAGCCTGCGGGGTCGTACCCGTTGCCGGCCAGTACGGTGCCGAAGGCGCCGGCTGGGATGATCACCGAGCCGTCGAAGTCGGTCCCCTGGAACGGCTGGAGGATGAACGGGGTGCGCCCTCCGGGGGGCGTGACCAACACGCGCGGCTCGCGCCGCCATGTGCCGGTGTTGTTCACCGTGAGCGTGCCGTTCATCATCAGACGCACGGCGTTGTACCCGCCGGGGACGACCCATGTACGTGACTGGCCGGCGTTGGCTCCGGTGGTGTTGATGTTGCCCGGGCCGTAGCCCGCGACGGTGCTGTAGGAGTAGACCGTGGTGTAGCTCTGGGTGTCGCGCGGCGCGGCGAGAGCGGGAACGGCCATCAGACCGGCGGCGGCGGCGATCAACGTCGTATTCATTGTGCACCCCGTGAAGAACAACCTGCAAGCCCGGCGGAGAGAGACCCCCCGCCCCGGTGAATATACCCCATTGCGCGGACAGTACCCAGCGGTTGCTCTCGATCGGCGGAAATGTGTTATTCCGGTGCGAACGGGGCCCGATCGAAGGTCGATCGGACGCTACTACTGGGGAAATCACGGGCACCCGGAAAAGAACTGGGCGAGGTACGCGATGAGGTCGTCAACGGTGATTTGCCCGTCCGCTTCGAGGGTGCCGCCGAAGCCGGCGATATCGGCAAGGGCGAGGTTGTTGCCGAAGAACGCGCTGAGGAAGGCGATCAGGTCGTCCACGGTCACGGCGCTGTCGGGACCGAGAGTTCCTCCGAGGGTGGCGATGTCGGCGATGGAACCCAGCCGAACGCGAACGCGCGTCTGGGAATTGACCGCGGCACTGAGCGAGCCGGTGACGCGGACGGCGCCGATAGTGGTGTCCACCGATGCAGGCATGACGACGATGCCATTGACGATCACCGAGCAGGGGGCATCGCCGGCGGGTATGCGAACGACGGTGTCGAAGGCGCACGCTCCGGCGGTGGACTTCTGGAAGGTGTGCGCGAAAGTGCTTCCTGATTCCTCGACTGCCACGCTGATGCGCTGGACGCCAACGGGGAGGTTAGCGAAGGTCATCGCGGGCCAGCCGGTGGGGAGCTTGGGCCTGACGCGCAGCGTTGCGCCCGGCGCGTCGGGTGTGAAGCCCGCGAGCATCATCACCGCATCGGCGTAGGTGGTCATGCTCTCCCAGGCGTTGGGCCAGGCGGCCTGGAGGCGGTAGTCGTTCTGACCCGTATAGAGCAGCGAATTGGACGGGGACATCTGCTCGGCGCCCAGGCCCGAGGGCCCGTTGAACTGCATGGCACGCGTCACACGCAGCAGGTGGTTGTCGATATCCCCCTTGCCCGGAGTGAAGTCCTGGCGCTGAGCGTAGTAGCAGCCGTACCACAGCGTCGAGAGGAACCACGGCCCGCCGTTCCAGTAGGTGTCGCCCCAGTAACGATTGATCAGGTTCTGGAATTCACCGGAGAAATTGACGAGGGGCTGGTTGTTGCCGAAGCGATCGGTCGCCACGCCGTTGATCCGGTCGGCCACGTGGGCGACGCGCGAGTCGTTGGGGGCGTACACCTCAAAGGGGTACGAGGTCCCCAGCAGCGAGATGTCGGTGTTCTCCCCGTCCCAGGCCAGCCGACCGTCCAGGCCGGTCTTGAATTCGTTGGCCTTGTTGGTCGCATTGACCGCCTCGGCGGGCAGGCCAAGAGCGCCGAAAATGTTGGCGGCGTCGCGCAGGCCCCGGATGATGTTCGCGTTGGAGTACACGAAGGGCTGGTAGCTGTCCTCCCACACATTGTTGGAATACATGAGCCCCGGGAAGCCGCCGGGCGCACCCGGGTAGGCCGGGGTGAGATTGAGCCGGCCGCTATCGACGAGGGAGGTGCGTGTACACGAGAGCACGGCGTCACGAACCTGCTCGAGGTAGGTCGTGAGCACGGAGTTGTCGCCGGTGACCTGGTACTGGAACCAGACACCCCAGGGGAAGACCGCGGTCTCGTCGATCTGCGGCGCGCCCCAGATCACATAGCCATCGGTGGAGTACTTCTGCTTCCAGAACCCCTTGCGGGCGCCGTCGGGCCAATTCTCGAACTGGCGGTAGGCGGTGTTCTTCATCCAGTCGTAGACGCCGGCAGCCTCGGATGTGTGCCCGGTGCGGGCGAAGGTGACAGCGGCGTACACGGCGTCACGCGGCCACACGTAGGGGTACGCGCCGTTATGGAAGCCGGCGATCACCGAGCCGGTCTTGCCGTCGATGTGCAGCGCCCCGGCCAGGAGCGATCGGTTGAAGAGCGCGTTGATCTGGGTGTTGGGCGTGTCCACGTGCACGCCCGAGGCGAGCCAAGACTGCCAGTACGTGTCGGTGGCCGCCTGGGCCTGCTGCGCGCTGCCCGCGAAGAACCAGTCGATGACCGGCGCCATCTGAAAGTCGTAGGTGCCGGTGGCGCCGGCGAAGTTGTCGAAGCCGCCGACGGTGACGAAGTCTACTTCGACGGGGACGCCGGGAGGAAGGGAGACCTTCTGGCCGATCCAGCCGATGCCGTTGTCGCCGGAGGTGTCGCGCCACCCGTCGGTGGAACGGTCGCCGCCGGGCGCACCGAGCGACGGGGCGGTCTTCATCGCCCACGCCAGCGAGACCGACACGTTCTTGAGGTATGCGGGATCGGCGGTCGGGTTGTACTCCTGTCCGGGGCCGATGGACCCGGTGTTGGTGACCGAGCGGAGGGTCGTATCGGAGTGGATCATGGCGCCGCGCGTGACGTCGAAGCCGGAGGTGTCTTCGTTGTCGCCGCCGTTGATGGCCGCGTCGGCAAAGAAGTAGACGTTCACCGTCACGGGCGAGGCGGCCTGGTTGGTGAGCACCAGGCGTTTGATCGCCATGCCGCGCAGCGCGCCTGCGGCGCCGTCGAGCGGGTAAGTGATCCCCTTGGGGGCGAAGTCGTACTGCTGGACAAGGATGTTCTGGCCCGACTGCTGGAGGCGCGAAGTGGTGGCGACGGTGTTGGTGTCGGTGAGGTACTGCTGGCTCAGCTCGGTGTAGCCTCCGCCGCCGATGTTGCTCATCCAGTAAGTTGTGTTGCCGAGGCGAATACCCGGCTGGGCCTGGTTGATGTGCATCTGACCGCGGTTGTCGAGCGCGAGGCCCGCGGGGAAGGTGTCGAGGCCATCGACGTACCCCTCGTTCTTGGTACCGACGCCGTAGACGCCGCCCGCGCCCGGGTAATAGATGTCGTAGTACGAGCCGTTCTGATCGAGCTGGAGGTTGATGTAGTTGTTGCCAACGACCGCCTCTTCCTTCCAGAAGTGGATCGACGGATATCCAGTGCCGGGGTTCGCCTCACCGAAGCCCGCGCCGGGCCAGGCGAGCTTGTTGGTGAACGTGTACGCGGTCGCGCCCGTGGAACTGCCCGTGCCGCCGGCAAAGGCCTCGGACCCGCCGCCGGTGGACCATGCTCCGAGCTTGTAGCGGATCTGCTGGTTGTACGCGCGAGCATGAGCGGGAAGATCGGCCCGCCACCAATCGCGCACGTCGCCGGAATTCTCGTTGGATCGGAAGACGACCTGCCCGGCGCTGTTGGTCAGCACCTGCGTCGTGCCGGCGCCCACGCCGAAGCCGCCCTGCGGTTCGGAGCCGTCGATGGTGTAGTACACCGCGACGCGGTCGTAGGTGAACTGGAACGAGACACGGAAGTAAAGCGAGGCCAGCTCGTCCTCGCGCGGCTGGACCGGCGTGCGCTGGGTCGTTCCCGAAGGCTCGCCGAACGCGCCGGCGTCCGGCGCGTGCTCCACGCTTGCGGGCTGTGCGAGGGAAGAAGCAGCGAAGATCATCAAAGCCGCGACAGCGGCGAAGCGACGCAGGGAACAGATCATCGGGGCGCCTTTCTCGATCATGACCACGAGCCCGTGGATGGGGATCGGGTCACGGGTTGCAGGGAGAGAAGAACCGGGACAGGAAATAGATGATGTCGTCGGCGGTGAGCAGGCCGTCGTGGCCCGTGCCGCCGCCGAGGACGGCGATGTCCGCAACGGCGAGGTTATTGCCGAAGAACGCCGCGAGGTAGACCACCACATCATCGGCCGTCAGTTGCCCGTCGGGGCCGACCGACCCGCCCAGCCCGGCGACGTCCGCGGCGTTGCACGGCGTGACGCTCGCGGGTGGGAGCGTGGCGATGAACCCCTCCCACTGCTGGTTGTGCAGGCCCCAACCGACCACCTTTGTGCCATCGGCGGAGATGCCTGTGGCGTACTGCAGGTCCCAGCCGGCGAGGTTGATACCCGCACCGGTAAGGATCGACGCCAGGGTGCGGAGGCCACCCGCCTGCGTCCAGACCACGGCCTGCGGGTCGAGCGCGAAGAACTCCAGTGCGCGGCCGACCAGCACAGTCCCATTGGCATTCGCCGCGTCCAGATACGCACCGGCGCCGCCGGCAAGGCGACCCAGGTCGGTGATGGTCCAGACGCCGCCGACCTGCTTCCACATGGCGGCCTTGGGGCTCTGCTCGCCGGGGGCGGTGGCGTAACCCACGATCGTGGAACCATCGCTGGAGATGCCGCTGGCGCCGAAGGCGTTGGGGCCGCCGGTCAGGGTCGGCAGCGGCGCGATGCCGCTCTGCGTGTGGACAAACGCGCGAGTTGTGGAGGATGTGAAGCTCTCCCCGATGGTAATCGCCCCGCTCCCCGCCGTGCCATTGGCCTGGCTGCTGGTATCGCCGGGGAGAACGCCTAGCGTGTTGGTGTTGACCTGCCCCGGGCCGATGATGCGCCACTTGCAGGCGACGCGGTTGCCCGCGGGCACGCCCGCGACGGTGAAGCCATTGCCGTACCCGGCGAGAACGTCTCCCGCGGCGTTGCACGCGTTGGCGCTCGTATCGGTGCCGCCGGCGTCGAGCACCACCCACGCCGCCGCTGTCACATCGTAGCGGTAGGCACGGAAAAGCGCCGGAGTAGCGGAATAGCGCGTGGATCCAACGAGCAGGTTGCCATTGCTCGAGCAGGCGTTGGCGACATTGCGGACAGTGGTCGCGCCCGGGGCGATGCCCAGACCGGTCAGCGTGCCGCTCCGGAGGTAGCAGGCTTCGCCCGAGGTTGTCGCGGGGGAGACACTTTCACCCACAACCGTCGAGCCGTCGGCCGAAATCCCATAGGCGTAGCTCGATGGGTTGGTCTGCGTCAGAAATCCCAACCCCGTCAGGCTCGCCTGACCGAACGCCGCACCCGCAGCACCCAATAGCGCGGCGCAGCAGGTGACTGTCATTTGTGCGACGGATCTCATCGAGGATTCCTCACCGCAACGACCGGGTACAAAAAGACCAGCGACACCCACGTTCCTTTTGCGTGGGTGTCACTGGAATACAAAGCATGATGAACCCGCTCCTCGGCGGCGGCCTGCGGCGTCCAATTCCCGGCGAGGCCCGACCCCCCGGGCAGCACGGCCGCGTCGCGCGATCGATTCTCCTTCCACGGGACACCCCCAAAGTCAGCACACCCAGCCAGCAACACCAGGCGCGCGGCATGAATGCCTCAACGGGCCCGACGGCGAGCAGAATGGTGTCTGGAGAAAGGGAATCTCCCGACGCGACGGCCAAACTATGCCACGCCTTGCCGAGATCGTCAACCCAGAAAATGGCAAATGTCCCGAGAATGTCGGGTGAAACCGTTAGCGCTACCGACCGCCATCCGCTCTTCTAGGTGCTTTTCCGCCCGGCCAATACCCCGGCGTCGCCAAACACACTCAGACACACGGCCCGAAAAAACGAGAGAGGAACAGAACCAGATCATCCGGCGTGATTGTGCCATCAGGGCCCTGCACCCCCCCTAGCCCGGCCACATCCGCGATCGCCAAGTTGTTGCTGAAGAACGCGCTCAGGAACACCACCACATCATCGACCGTCAACTGTCCGTCCGGCGTCGGCGCTCCGCCCAGCCCTGCCACATCCGCGAGACAGTGGAAAGCGCACGGGAGCGGCGGCACCGTCACACTTCCGATCTGTTGTGGACCAAGCGGGGTGAACGCGCACGTGACACCGTCCGGATTGGCCAGCGCATCGATCGGATACGTACCCGGCTGAATGTTCGTCAGGCTGGCCGTCAACGTCCACGGCGTGATCACGGTCAGAAGGCCGCAGCCATCGTCATAGGAAAGCTCCAGCCGCCCGCCGACCAAGCGCAGCACCGCGCCGCTCGGCCGGTAAAACGCCGGCGCGTTGCCGGCGACGTTCACCGTCACCGTCATGCCAGGCGATGCCGACGAACAGACCACCGCTGTCGAATCAAGCGTGGGCGGGAAGAAGCTCTGTCCCAGAGCCGGAGCGGCGAACATTGATGCCGCAGCGATGACTGCGGCGATTGAAAGGCGATGCTTCATATATTCTCCGTCGAGTCCGTTGTGAGATTCAAACGTGCCACACGGATTCCTGACAGGCAAGTCCTTTGCTCGCGCCGCGCCCCATAAGCGGCGAATTTGCGACCACTCGGACCAACAAACTACTGACACCCTGAGAAGAACGCAGCGAGGAACACCACCACGTCGTCAACCGTGAGTTCGCCGTCGGGCGCGGCCTGCCCGCCGAGGGACCCGACGTCCGCCACCGCGACCTCTCCAGCAAAGAACGCCGAGAGGAACACCACCACATCGTCGGCGGTGAGCAACGCGTCGGGACCCGGCGCGCCGCCCAGCGACGCGACATCGGCCGCATTGCAACCGGAGTGTGATGCCTCCATGATGGCGAACATGCCGTCGTCGAAATCGGCCCGGAAATAGAGCCTTCCGCCCCGCGCCAGCGAACGCGGCCGTCCGTCCTGCCCGTTCGACCGCGCGTTGAACGCGAAGCCGCGCAGCGGCATCGCCAGCGTCGGAGAGAGCTGGACCATCTGCCCGAAGCGTGCCGCCAGGCGCACCTGGCCGCTTGGTGTGATCAGGAACAGCGCGAAGCGGTTGGACTGTTGGAAGTCCGGCCCCGCCAAGTCGGCGGAGATGGCGGCATATCCGTCGGGGCCGACGGCGATTGCGCCCGAAAGGTACGCGATCATCACCCCGGGGGGCAGCTCGGGACCGGGGTCGCCCTCTCGCAGCACGGAAGTGAGGTTGCGGTCGCTGCCCGCCGCCAGGAACAGGTCGTTTGACGAGTTGACGCCCGCGCCCCCAGCAAGCCCGTTGACCAGCGCCTCGTCGGGCGTGACCGACCAGACAAAGTGCGCGACCGCCAGCGAGGTCCCCGCGGGTGTGCCGCCGAGCTGCTGCCCTCCCACGCTGTCGATAGTCACCACCCGCCCAGTGCCGAGCGGCTGCGAGATGCGGCCAACAACAGGAGCGCCAATCAGACCGAGCGCGGAGCAGTCCGCCGCGGCGGTGAACGCCAGCGTGCCGGTGTTGTTCAGCGACGCGTCGAGGATCGATGTGACCGTGAACGAGGCGCCGTCGAGCACGAAGGCTTCGCCGGGCGCAAGCACCTGCACCGGCGCCGACCCCGGCGCCTGCATCACGAGCACCGTGCGCGGCTCGGGCCACTCCGCCCGCTGCACCAGCACCGGCGCCAGCGCGATGCCCGACGCGTTGAGCGCGATGCCGCTCAGATCGCACAGCACCACCACGCCCGGATCGATGGGAGAAAGCGGCTCGCCCGACCGCAGCAGCGGCGTCACGACGTTGCCGAACGGCCCCTCCTCGATCCGCAGCAGCACCTGCGGGCCGTCGAAGCCCAGCCCCGCGCCAGTCAGCGTCCCCACCACCAACATGGCGCCCGATGGGTTGACGCGGCACGCTGAAATCGACCCCAGGTACGAGCCGTCACCGACGTACCCCATCCCCGCGAACGCCGTGAGCGCCGGGCCCGACGCGGTCTCGATCATCGCCCCGCTGGCGCCCGCCGGCAGCGTCGAGCCGCTGATGAGCCCCACCACGGCCACGCGACCGTCGCCCAGGATGTGGTGCTGCGTAATCGTCTGGAGCGAAAACAGTGTGTGCGGGATCATCGCCTCGCGGATCGCGACGCGCTTGGATGTCGGATCGGCGACGTTCGCAACCACCAGCGCGCCCTCGATCTCGTCGGCGATCGTGTACGCGACTAGCCCGCTGTCGGCCACCGACGGCGTGCCGACCGAGCTGATGACCCGCCCTGGCCCCAGCGCGGGCGCAGGGTCGCCCACCTTGGCGATCACACGAAGCCGGATGTTCGTTTGCGCGGCAGCAGTGCCAGTGCCGGTGAAGGCGGCCGCCGCCATCGCGATGATGCAGACCGTAGTTGAGCGACGCATGGTGCGGCCCTCCATATTGGTCAACCAGCCGAAGCTCTTCGGCGGGACTGGTACGCCGACGTTGAAGATGGCCGCGGCCCTCTGAGGCCGCTCTGCCCATCCGTCGAACTGCACCCACACGTCTTGTGAGCCTACCACGCCTTTCCCGGTCACCAAACGGTCGGTGGCCGGTTCGGCGTAATTCGAGAGAGCCACTTCCTATAGTGGCCGCCCCCCGCCGGCTTGAACGCGGGATGCACCGAAAGGAAACCAACTGTGGCCGATTCTGCCAACCACTTCGACATCATCGTGATCGGCGGCGGGCCCGCGGGGTATGTCGGGGCCATCCGTGCCGCGCAGCTCGGCTTCAGGACCGCCATCATCGAGCGCGCCAAGCTCGGCGGCGTCTGCCTCAATTGGGGATGCATCCCCAGCAAGGCCCTGCTTGCGAACGCCGAACTCGTCGAAAAGATGGGGAAGCAAGACGACCAGAAGTTCTGGGGCCTCAAGATCGGAGGCGAGGTTTCCCTCGACTGGGACCGCATCATCGGTCGCTCGCGCGACGTCGCGGGCAAGCTCAACAAGGGTGTTGAGTTCCTGATGAAGAAGAACAAGATCACCCACTTCGTCGGCAACGCCAAAATCATTGGCGCGGCGACTCCTGCCAACGGGGGCAAGTGCAAGGTCGAGGTCCAGGAGTGCGCCGTCAAGGAGGAGCTGACGAGCGCCCCCGCGACGCCCGGCAAGACCATCCAGACCCTGACCGCCGACCAGGTGATCGTCGCCACCGGCAGCGTCGCCCGCGACCTGCCCTTCGCGAAGTTCGACGGCGACAGAATCTGGGGCGCCCGCGAAGCGATGTACAACAAGGACAAGCCCAAGAAGCTCATCGTCGTCGGCGCCGGCGCCATTGGTATGGAATTCGCCTACTTCTACCACTCGCTTGGCACGGAAGTGACGATCGTCGAGATGCTCGACCGCGTACTCCCAGTCGAGGACAAGGACGTGTCGCAGGCGATGGGCCGTCTTTACGCCAAGCACGGCTACAAGATCATGACCAGCACCACGACCACCGCCGTCGAGAAAACCGCGACCGGCGTGAAGGTCACCGTTGCCCCGTGGAAAGACGGAAAGGCCGACACCAGCGCCCAGCAGGTGCTCGAGGCCGACCGCGTCCTGCTCGCTGTCGGCGTCGTCGGCCGCACCGACGGCCTTTGCGACGCCAACCTCGGCCTCAAGATCGACCGCGGCCACATCATCACCGACTATGTGCCCAACAAGACCGTCAACGAGCCCATCGACTACAAGACCAATCTCCCGGGCATCTACGCCGTCGGCGACGTCATCGGCCCGCCGTGGCTCGCCCACGTCGCCAGCGAAGAGGCCATGACCTGCGTCGAGCGCATCGCCTGGAAGAAGGGTAAGAACGATCACGAGCCGCACCCGATCGAATACTCGGTCATCCCCGGCTGCACCTACTGCATCCCGCAGGTCGCCAGCGTCGGCTTCACCGAGCAGCGACTGATCGAGATGGGCAAGGTCAAGGGCGAGGACTACTCCGTCGGCCAGTTCCCCTTCAGCGCCCTCGGCAAGGCCATCGCCGCCGCACACACCGACGGGTTCTGCAAGATCATCCGCGGCCTGCCCCGCGGCGAAGTCCTCGGGGCCCACATCATGGGCGACCAGGCCACCGAGCTGATCGCCGAACTCTCGCTGGCCCGCCGCCTCGAGGCCACGACCGAAGAACTCATCGCCACCACCCACGCCCACCCGACCATGCATGAAAGCGTGCGCGAGGCGGCGCTGGCGGCCGAGGGCCGTGTCATCAACGCATAACCCGAGACCGATTCTCGCGTTCGGAATTCGTCGCCGTGATGAGGATTCTGTGGTAGACTCGGGCACGCCCGTCGCGGCGATCCGGGATCGACCATCATGCGCAGCAAGATCCCTGATCCGCGTGCCCACAGTCAAATCGTTCGGCCGCTGGTGATCTCGCTGTTGGTCTCGGCTTGGTCAGCTCTGCCCGCCACGGCCCAACCCCCCACCATCACCAACCTCGGCATCTTGCCGCTGACCAGTTCCTCCGCCGGCTATGGGATCAGCGACGACGGATCAGCCGTCTGCGGGTACAGCAGCAACTCCGCGTTCCGATGGACAGATCCGGCGGCCGGCGGCGCCGGGTTGCAGAATCTCGGCTTCCTACCGAACCCGAACTTCTCGACCTCGGCAATCGCCTACGCCATCAGTGGCAACGGCCAGATCGTGGCGGGCGAGAGTCAGCTCTTCGGCTTCATCTGGTCCGCGGGCGTCATGAGGAGGCTCCCCGCACTCCCCGACGGAATTGGGCCAGGGTGGTCGAGAGTGAGCGGCGCCAGCGCCGACGGCTCGTTTTTGTGCGGTTACAGCACCTACAGCGTGTTCGGCAACCGCAACCTGGCGGTCCGTTGGACCAACGCCACCGGCGGTTTCCCGAACGTCGAGAGCCTCGTCCCACTGAATTCCACCATGGATTCCGGCACCGCCGGCATCAGCGCCGACGGCTCGGTGGTCGTAGGCTCCAACGGGGGGCAGCCTTTTCGGTGGACTACCAACGGCGGGTTGCAGTACCTCGGCCGACTCGAGGGCGGCACGACGTCCACCGCAACCGCCGTGAGTGGCGACGGAGCGGTCGTCGTCGGCTGGGGCGATTCCAACGACGGCACGGTCGCTTTCCGGTGGACCGGCGCAGGCGGCCTGCAAAGCCTGGGCGCCCTTCCCGGCGACACGTTCTCCGCGGGCAACGGCGTATCGGGGGACGGGTCGCAGATCGTCGGCCAGAGTGCGGCGTCGGCGATCGGCCGCACTTTTTTGTGGACGACGACGATGGGCATGGTGGACTTGAGCGCCTACCTCGCCTCGCTCGGAGTGAACCTGGCGGGCTGGACACTCCGGGGCGCATCGGCGATCAGCACCGACGGCACCGCCATCACCGGGTTTGGGACCTTCAACGGCCAGAATCGCGCATGGGTGGTCAGGGGCCTGCCGGGGTGCAAGCCGGCGTTCACGGTCCAGCCCGCCGCAGCGACGACATGCATCCTCGGGACGGCCGTCTTCAATGTCGCGGCGACCGCCGCCACGGCGTTCACCTACCGGTGGCAGTGGCTGGATGCGACAAGCCCCGGCACGTGGCTCGATATCACCGAGGGACAGAACACCCTCGCGGCAACGCTGCTCTTCCGCGCGCAGGGCGCCCACTCCGCGAGCCTGTCCCTCGACCGGTCCGCGGGCGGCTGGGCTGCCGGCGGTTCGGTCCGCTGTGTGATCACCGGCGCATGCGGCTCGACAACCAGCAATGCCGCAACGCTCACGATCTCGTGCCCGAATATCGCCGACGTGGCGGGGCTCGGCGGCTCGCCCGGTTGCGATGGCAAGCGCACGGCGGACGATGTTGTTTTCTACCTCGCCGCGTTCTTCGCCGGCAACCTCCAGGTCGCCGACGTTGCTGCACTGGGAGGTGTGATCCACCCCGACGGGATGCTCACCCCCGACGACCTGATTGCCTTCGTCGGCGCGCTGTTCGCGCCGTGCCCGTAGCGGAGCGTGCGGACCTCGACCGCAGTGCGGCGGGCCGTGTCATCAACGCGCGAAGACTCGTCGGGCTGCGCGAGCATTTGGTGAACCCGGACTCCGACCACCAACCCGCGCAGATTCACCGGCTAGTTTGTGCCGATGCGCACTCGCAAGCCCGTTCATTACGCCATCTGCGCCCTTTCTACGGCCGCGGCCGTCGCTGCCGCATGTAGGGCCGACACAATTTCCATCGTCGCCACGCGCGACAACACGCTCTACGAGCGCTCCGATGGATCGACGAGCAACGGGGCGGGCCCCGGCGTCTACGCCGGCACAAGTTTCAGCGGCGAAGAGCATCGTGCCTTGGTGGCCTTCGACCTGACACCGCACATCCCCACCGGCTCGCGTGTGACAGCCGCGAGCCTCCGCTTGTCGGTGACACGCGCCCAAGCCTCGCCGACCCCCGCCCGTGTTCATCGCGTACTCGTCTCGTGGGGCGAAGGAACGTCGAACGCCGACCTGCCCGGCGGCCAAGGTGCAGCGGCCTCTGTGGGAGACGCGACGTGGTTGCACCGGTTCTATCCGGGCACGTTCTGGGCCAACGCCGGCGGCGACTTCGAGGCGACGGCGAGCGCGACGACAACGGTCGGCGGACAGGATGACTACACCTGGTCGGACACGCCGCGCCTCCACGAGGACGTCCAGCAGTGGGTCGATGCGCCGAACGCTAATCACGGCTGGCTCGTCATTTCCGAATTGGTTTTTGAGGCACGGAGCGCCCGCCGCTTCGCCTCGCGCGAGCACCCGACCGCAGCGTTGCGCCCGGTCCTCACCGTGAGTTTCAATCTTCCGACCGTTCCTTGCAGCCCGGCGGACCTCGTGGGGCCTGGCGGCGCAGGCGGCCCCGACGGCGTAACGACAGTGGACGATCTGGTCGCGTTCCTCGCAGCGTTCTTCGCCTCCAACGCAGTCCTCGCGGATGTCGCCACCCTCGGTGCAACCGCCGGCGAGGACGGACAGATCACCGTCGACGACCTCGTGTACTTTCTGTCGATGTTCTTCGTCGGGTGCCCGTGACCGCGGCTACTTCGGTGCGGGCGCGGCGACGGGCACGTACTTCGCCGCCTCGTCCGGCTTCCCCATCTTCGTGTACAGGTCATTCAGGCTCTTGACCGACTGCTTGGCCTGCGCGTGGCCGGGGCCAAGCTTGGCCACCAGCACACGGTTGGATTCCAGCAGCTCCTTCTCCGCTTCTTCAAGTCGGTTCAATGCACCCAGGCACCGCCCCAGGTTCCCCCGGAACGCGCCGGTGATCCAGTGCTCCACCCCGATCACTTCCTCAGCCCCCCCCACCGCCCGCTGGAACATCGGCAGCGCCTCGTCCGGCCGTCCCGCCTTCTGCAGGCCCAGCCCAAGGTTGTTGACGGTGATCAGCGTGTCGTTCGCCTTCGGCCCCAGCTTCCGCTCGCGCCGCGCCAGCAGCTCGCGCTGCATCTCGATCGACTGCTCCGGCTTGCCGCGGAACGCCAGCAGCGTCGCCAGGTTGCTCATCGAGATCATCGTGTTGGGATGGTCGGGCCCCAGCACCTTGGTCCGCAGGTCCACCACCAGGCGGTTCATTTCCTCGGCCTCTTCCAGGCGGTCGGCGTCCTGCAAGGCCTTGGCATAATTGTTGAGAATGGTGAGCGTCGTCGGATGCTCCGGGCCCAGCCCGGCACGGGCCGCGACCAGCAGTTCGGCGTACATCGGCAGCGCATCGTCAAACCGCTGACGGTCGGCGAGGAACTTGGCAAGGTTGGTCCGCGTGGTGATCGTCTCGGGGTGACTCGGCCCCAGCAGCCGGTCGCGCCCGGCCGCCGACGCTCGGTAGAGCCGCTCCGCCTCGCCCCAGTTCCCGCGCTGGTGCAGCAGCGAGGCGAGGTTGTTCATGAGCTGCAGGGCAAAGGCGTGGTCAGTCCCCGCGCTCGCAGCAATACGCTCCAGCTCCGCCCGGTAGAGCTGCTCGGCCTCGTCGAGCTTGCTCTGATGCCGCAGCGTGATGGCGAGCGAGTTGGCGATCTGCGCAGCGGTCACGATGTTGTCGCCCGGCGCCGAACGGGCTTCTGCCAGGCCCTCGCGGAGCACCTGCTCGGACTCGTCCCACCGCCCACGCTCGTACAGCGTCATGCCCAGTCCCTGTCGCGCCCCGGAGCGGACGCGCTGCTCTGGCGTCAGGTGCGCGATCGCTCGTGCGACCGCATCGCGCTGCAATTTCTCTGCCTCGTCGTGCTTGCCCTCCTGCAGGCGAAGGTACGCCAGATTGACCAGCGATGCGACGGTATCGGGATGATCCCGGCCCAGCAGTTCGGCGCGTGATTCGGCTGCCGCCCGCAGGTGCGGGTCCGCCGCCGCATGCTGGCCGAGCGACACATACGTGTTGCCGATGGTCTGGTGCAGTGCGGCGCGGGCCTCGGGCGAGAGCCTCGTATCGCCGTCGATCTGCTTCGAGGCGCGGTCCAGCAAATCCACAACCTTGGCCTGGCGCCCGTCGGCGCTCGGGTCGGCCGCGGCCAGCATGTCCCGCAGGAACTGGTTCACCAGGTCCTTTTCCGACGCCTGGTGCTCCGCCTCGCTCCGCGCCGCCTCCACCTGAACCAGGTGCGAGCGCGACTCCGCCTCGGCGCTCAGCGCCCGTGCGTACAGCACCGACATCGTCACCGCCACCCCGCCCACCAGCAGCAGTGCTGCGCTCACGATCGCCAGCACCGCCCGGTGCCGCCGCACCGTGTGCCGCAGCGTTGACCACGCGCCGGTGCCCCCCGCCTGCACCGGCTCGCCCGCCAGCCACCGATTCAGATCTTGCGCCAAGTCGCCCGCGCTCTGGTACCGCAGCGCCGGTTCCTTCTCCAGGCACCGCAGGATCACGCTCTCCAGCTCTCGATCCATCCACGGTGCCGCCGTCGTCGGCCGCGCCGGCGTGAGCTTCACGATGTTGTCGAGCGTCGTCCGCAGCCCCCTCGACACCTCGTACGGGAACCGCCCCGTCAGCGTGTGGTACAGCAACACGCCCATTGCGTACACGTCCGTCCTTGCATCGATCGCGTGCGGATCGCCCCCCGCCTGCTCCGGGCTCGCCCACGCGAGCGACCCCAGAAACTGGCCCGACGTGCTGATGCTCGCCTCGAGCCCCCCACCCGACGCCGCCAGCGGCTTGGCGAGACCGAAGTCCAGCACATGCGGCAACCCATCCTCGCTCACCCGAATATTGCTTGGCTTCAGGTCGCGGTGGATCACACCACGGTGGTGCGCGTACTGCACCGCGTCGGCGATGTGCACCATCAGCCCGACCACCGACCGCGCCCCGTCGCGCCCCGCCCACCCGCGCGTGCGCACGAACTGGTCCAGAGGCTGCCCCTCGACAAACTCCATCACCAGGAACGGCCGTCCGTCATCGGTAACGCCGCTGTCGTAGACATTGACGACTCCGGGATGCCGCAGCGATGCGACCAGGTCCACCTCTCGCTCGAAGCGCCGGCGCGAGGCGATCGCCCCCTCGCCCGATTCCAGCAGCACTTTCACCGCCACCTTGCGGTGCGTGGACTTCTGCTCCGCCGCGTACACCACCCCTTGCCCGCCGCGACGCAGCTCGCGCAGATCCTCATATCCGGAGATGTGCGGCGTCGCAGGCACCGCCACCGCTGTCCGGCGCAGCTCCGCGAGCAGGCTCGACTCGTCGTGGTACCAGGATGGGCCGGTGGTCGTCACGCTCGGTTTCCACTCAGCCTTCGTCGGTCGTCTGCTGCTCGATCAGGCTCACGATCCGCTTCATGATCCGCGACTTGGCCTGATACACCTGGTCCACCGACAGCCCCAACGCCTCCGCCACCTCGCGCGCCTCGCGCCCTCGCACCGCGTACTGCTCGAATGCCGACATGTCTGCCTCGTTGAACTCGCCCGCGGCCGTTCGAAGGGCCTGTCTCAGGTGGTGCTGTCGCCATTCCGCTTCCCACTGCTGGTCGATGTCCGTGTCCGCCCCGGCGATCCGCGATTGCTCCTGCCAATCCTCTAGCGACCCCGAGGGCCGCTTCTGACACGATCGGCGGTAGATCGCGTGCAGAACAACCGTCTTCAGGTATGATCGGAACGTTCCCTTTGTGGGGTCATACCGAAATCCCGGCATGGCCTTGGTCAGCGACATCAACACGTCCTGCTGCACGTCATCAATGTCCGCGACCTGCAGGCCCTGACGCCGACAGAACGCGCGGATCAACTCCGAATAGCGATCGGAAAACTCGCGCCACGCCCCCGCGTCGCCGGTCGCGACCTTGGCCAAGAGCGTGCTGTGGGTGGCAAGCTGGGAGAACACGGGTTGAAGATATCGCGCGTTCGTCGCGTGCCGCACCAAAACAGGGGAGAATCCTGTCAGATCTGGCGGACAGCCCCACTAGATCATGTAGGCTTCATCCCATAAATGTCGGGCACGCCAGATAACCGGGGAGGGGACCCGGGGCGTTGCCGCGAGCGATCCACGAAAGGACCTCCCATGTTGGCGCGAAAGAGCTTGATGTCGTCCGGCATTGATTCCCGTTCTGCGGTTTTTCTGCTGGTCCTCTGCGCCGGATCGGTGACCGCCTCGAGCGCCCTCGGCCAGAGTTGGTTGAACCCCGTGAGCGGCAACTGGAGCGACGGAACCAAGTGGTCCGGCGGTGCCGCACCCAACAGCGCCGGCGCGACGGCGACGCTCGGATTGGCCGCGCCGTATACCGTGTCGCTCGGCGGCGGGTTCACCATCGGCAACCTGCTGGTCACCAACACCCAGGCCACGCTCAATATCCTGAACAACAGCACACTCGCGGCCGGGGCCGCCGCGCCGCTGGATGTCAGCGTCAATGACGGCGTCATCGTCATCAACTCCCCTGCGGCCAACAACATCACCTCGATTCAACTGAACGGAGTCCATGCTTTCACGGGTACGGGGCGCATCACGCTGCACGCGAGCAGCGCGAACATCGACACCGCCCGTTTCGTGCGCGGCGTGACCGACGCCAGAGTGATCAATGCCGCGGGTCACACCATCAACGGGAACGGGCAGTTCAACGACATCGGCGTTGACAACGCCGGCACGATCGACGCCAGTGTGACCGGGGAAGCCCTTCAGCTCTTCAACCGCCCAGTGACCAATACTGGTCTCATGACGGCCTCGGTCGGCCTGCTGAGCTTCAACGCCAGCACCGTTACCCAATCCGCGGCCGGGCTGATCAGCGCTACTGGTTCGGGCTCGGTGCAGTTCGTCAACTCTTCGCTGACCGGCGGCACAATCTCCTCGTCCGGGGCCGGCCAGCTATTCCTCCCGGTGAGCGTTGGCGCAACGTTCAACGGCGTCACGGTCGCATCGCCGCTCAACGTGCGGAACAACTCCACGCTCGCCGTGATCGGTGCGGGCCTGGTTGTGAACGCTGAGCTCACCATCAATTCCCCCGGCGCCAACAACCTCACGAGCCTGCGCTGCGACAACGACGGCGACAACTTCCTGGCCGGCACCGGAATCATCACGCTCAACGCCAGTCCCGCCAACATCGACACTGCTCGGTTCGTGCGCGGCGCTGCCAACTCAGTCGCGGTCATCGGGGCCGGCCTGACCGTCCGCGGCTTTGGGCAATTCAACGACATCGGCATAACGAACCACGGCATCGTCAACGCCAACATCGATGGCCGCCAGCTTCAACTGCTCGGCCGCGCAAGCACCAACAACAACCTCATGACCGCCACCAGCGGCGGCACCTTTCAGGTCAACTCCCACACCGTCACCAACACCGGCAACGGCCGCCTCGTCGCCGACGGCGTGGGCTCCACCGTCAACCTCATCAGCGCCGGCGTCGGCGGCGGCAATATCACCGCCCAGAACGGCGGCACCGCCCAGATCGCGGTCTCCACCGGCGCCACCCTCGACGGCGTCACCCTCTCCGGCCCCTTCAACATCCTCAACAACAGCCTGCTCGCCGTCACTGCCAACGGCATCGTCAACAACGGCGTCCTCACCGTGAACTCGCCCGGAGCAAACAACCTCACCTCCATCCAGGCCAATGCCGACAACACACCCATCGCCGGCGCCGGCACCATCGTCCTCAACGCCAGCACGGCCAACATCGACACCGCCCGGTTCACCCGCGCCAACGACACCGCCTCGTT
>JBOHNM010000065.1:0-21242 GCA_050730675.1 Phycisphaerales bacterium
TCCTCTCCCCCTTCATCCTTCATCCTTCCGCCTTCATCCTTCGTCCACGCCCCGACTTGCATCTCACCTCCGATTCCCCGACACTCTCCCCCCATGAAGGTCTTTCTGGATCAGTCCGAGCTTGCCGTGGAGCGCCCGTCGATGGCGTCGGCGCTCGTCGCCGCGCGGGACGCGGCCCAGCAGGCCGGGCGCGTGATCATCGAGGTCAAGCTCGATGGGCTCCCCGTCGCCGATGCCCAGCTCGAAGACCCCAGCGAGCAGCCGCTGAGCGCCGCTCGCCTCGACTTCGTCACCACCGACCCGCGGGCGCTGGTCCGCACCACGCTCCTCGACGTCGCCGATGCGCTGGCGCTCACGCGCGACCAGCAGCTCAAGGCCGCCGAGGCGCTGCAGGCCGGCGAGTTCAAGGACGCCTTCGCGCAGCTCAACGAGGTCGTCAACATCTGGAGCCACGTCCGCCGCGTGATCTCCGAGGGCCCCGCGCTCCTCGGCCTCTCCGTAGACCAGATCGACCAGAAGCACAGCAGCACAAATTTGAGTCAGGGCATAGACCGCCTCAACGCCGCGCTCACCGAGTTGCGCACCTCGCTCCAGTCACAGGACTGGTCCACCCTTGCCGACCTTCTCTCCGGCGAGCTCGACGACCTCGCCGCCCGCTGGGACACGCTTTTACGCACCACCGCCGATCAGTTCGCGCCCGGGCCGTAGCCCCGGGCGTTTGTGGGGGACCGCCGCACGTGAGTCAGACCAAGGAAACCGCCGCCGAGCGCGTTGACGCCCTGATGGAGCAGGCGAGCCGCGCGCTGGTCGCGCGCCAGTACTTCCTCACCGAGCGGCTCTGCCTCGAGGCCCTCGACGTCGCCCACGTCGCCTACGACTACGCCCGCATGGCCGCGATCCTGCTCCCGCTGCAGGAGGCCCGCCGCTTCAAGCGGCAGATGGCCCTCGACACCGGCCACATCACCGTCATCTGCGCCGAGATGCCCGGCCCGCACGACCTGGCTGCCGGCTGCTTCCTGGTCTGCCCGCCGCGGGTGGGCTTGGACGGGCGCCAGCTCCGCGAGCTGTGCGACCGCAGCGAGATCCCCGCGCTCATCTTGACCCGCGAGCCGACCAACCGCGCCGGCCTCTGGCCGATCGTCGCGCTCGGCCCGGCGACCATCCGCGCGACGGTGACGCCGCCGCCGGTCAGGAAGAAAAAAAACGGCAAGCCGCCCAAGATCGTCGAGGGGGACGTCGCGACGATCTTCATGGCCGCGTGGACTTCCGAGGCCGCCGCCAGCGCCCCGACGGTCGAGTGGTTCGTCAGCGCCGCCGAGGCGCTGGGCGACGCGGCCATCGCGCAGATCGACCAGGCCCGGCCGCCGGCCGTGCGCGTCGAGGAGCTGTGCATGCGGCTGACGGCCTTCCCCGACCACGAGAAGCTGCACCAGCGCCTGCACGACGCGTGCATCGAGGCCGCGCGGGTGGGCAAGCCGCCGCCGGGGAAGATCCGACCCGAAGATGTGCTCGATCAGCTCGACGACGAGGTGGACGAGACGTCGGAGGTCTAGCGGACCTTGTAGAACATCTCGCGCTCGCCGCCCGCGTACGCGCCGGCGGCCCCGCCGACGACTGCGCCGACGGCGGCGCTCTCCCAGAGCGCGCCGTTCATGGTGCCGATGACCGTGCCGGCGGCGGCGCCGGCGAAGGCGCCCTCCACGAACCCTTCGCCCGGGGTGTTGCACCCGGCCGTAAGCAGACCGCAGGCGAGCAGGATGGCGGCGGGTGCGCGGCGCATGCCGGGTTATCGGCTATCCCGGCGAGCGGGGTTAGTTGTAGCTGACGCCCTTGGGCAGGTCGGTGCGGCGCTGGGTGTGGGCGCGGGCGAGGAGGCTGCTGAGGCGGAGGAGCTCGTGCTCGACCAGGATGACGCGCTTGCGGACGTCGCCCTCGGCGAGGAGCTGGTAGCGGAGTTCGGAGTCGGTGAGCATGGCGAAGGTGACCAGCTCCAGGACGGCGCTGGTGGGGACTTCGTCGTCGCGGAGGTGACGGACGACGGCGTCGGCATCGCGGAGATCGGTCAGGGGCTCGTGGGTGAGCAGTTCCAGCAGACGGCCCTTGGACTCGGCGAGGTCGGTCTCCTGGATGTCCTCGAGGCCGACGGGCTCGAGGTAGGCGAGGCGGAACTCGCGGTCCTCGTCGGGGGGAAGCTCTTGAATGATGCGTCCGCGGCAGACGCCGTGGAGCGTCAGGATGTAGCGGCCGTCGGGGAGCTGCTGGTGCTGCATGATCTGACCGACGCAGACAGCGTCGCGCAGGGCGGGGCGGCCGTGCTCGTCGGCGGGGGCGGACTCGTTGTAGATCGCCATGGCGATCTGACCGGGGCCGTCGAGGGCCTCGCGGACCATCTGGCGGTAACGCGGCTCGAAGATGTGGACGGGCATCATGGCGTGCGGGAGGAGCGTGGCGACTTCGAGGGGGAACAGGGGCATGGGGTTGCCGAAGTTCACACGGATCGCCGCCTGCTCGTCGGAGCCTTCATCCTGCTCGTCATCTTCATCGTCGGGCATCGGATCACTCCGCGAGCGGGTCGGGGCGGAAGAGCTTGGTGTCCAGGGCCCATTGTTTCTCGGTGAAGTTGCCGCCGAGGTCGGCGAGGGTGCGGTTGGGGCGGGCGGCGGCGAGGGCGATGTAGGTCTTGGCGTCGAAGTTGTCGAGGAGGCTGACCATGATCGCCTCGGGCGTGCTGGGGACCTTGGCGGCGCCGAAGTCGGGCTCGCCGTGGTGCGAGAGGATGATGTGCTGGAGGACCATGACGGCGTGCTTGGGGAGGCGCTGGCCGGTGGCTCGCATCACCTGCTGGGCGCGGTCGTGGAGCATGATGGCACCGTCGACGATGTGGCCGATGAGTTCGCCGCGGTCGGTGTAGCTGAAGGCGCGGTCGTAGACGAGCTCGCGGGTCTTGCCGAGGTCGTGGAGGAAGAGGCCCATCATCACGATGTCCCGGCTCATCCTGGGGTAGAGCGGGCAGACGACGTTGGCGAGCTTGAGGAGGTTGAGTGTGTGCTCGAGGAGGCCGCCGAGGTAGGCGTGGTGCATGCTCTTGGCGGCGGGGCACTGCTTGAAGGCGGTCATCAGCGGCGCATCTTCGAGATAGACCTTGGCGAGGGCCTTCATGCCGGGGTTCTGGAGCGTGTCGAGGAGCTTGACCAGTTCGGCGAACATCTCCTCGGGGGGTCGCTCGGAGGTGGGCAGCAGGTCGCGCATCTCATCGAGCGAGGGCTCGACGGCCTCGATGTTCTTGACGATCATCTGCAGCTCGCCCTGGTAGGCCTGGGTTTCGCCTTCGAGGAAGACGAAGCCCTCGGTGGGGAGCCGCTTGAAGTAGTCGGGGTCGATCGACCACATGCGAGCGGGCATCTCGCCGGTCTTGTCCTTGATGAGGGCCTTGAGGAAGGGCTTGTCGTTCTTGGTGCGGCCGAGCTGGGCGTTGGAGATGCAGAAGAGGCCCGAGACGTATTCGGAGGGATCCATCTCACGGATGAAGCGGCGGCGGGCGGCGGCGGAATTGGACTGGGTGGTCGCTGCGGGCATGCGGATCCTTGTTGCTGGTGCGCTCGGCGCGGACAGGCCGGTGGGCACGGGAACACATGAAACAATCTGTCTGCGGTGCTCTCTACCGCCGGGCAGAGGGCCCGGTTGGGTGTGAATGGGCAAGTCTAGCGTCGGGCGGCCGTACGATCCGACCGTGCCCCGAAAACGAGAACTGCATGACGCGTATTTCCGGAAGGCCAAGGCCGAGGGGTACGTCGCGCGCTCGGCGTACAAACTGCTGCAAATCCAGGAACGGCGGCACCTGATCCGGCGGGGGCATCGGGTGATCGACCTCGGGTGTGCGCCGGGGTCGTGGCTGCAGGTGGCATCCAAGATCGTGGGTCCGGACGGCCGGGTGTTGGGAGTGGATCTGCAGCCGTCGATGATCGACCTGCCGAACGTGCGCACGCTGGTAGCCGATGCATTCGAACTTGACCCGGCGGAATTGACGGAACAACTCGGCGGCAAGGCGGATGTGCTGCTTTCGGACATGGCGCCGAACACGACGGGAACACCGAAAGGGGACCACTTCCGGTCGGTGACGCTCTGCCGACGCGTGCTGGAACTTGCGCCGGCGCTTCTGGAGCGTGACGGGGGGCTGGTGATGAAGGTCTTCGAGGGCGAGGCGTACATGGACCTGCTCGCGGAGGTGGCGGCACAGTTCACGGTGGCGCGGGGGTTCAAGCCGCACGCGACGCGCGAGGTCTCGCGCGAGATGTTCATCCAGGCTTGGGGGTATGCGGGGAAGGCGACCAGCGAAACAGGTGACCAGACGACCAGTGAGAAGCCGGCGGTGCGGATCCCGCCACACAAACGCAACATGATGGTTCCGACGACGGCCAAGGTCCAAGCTCCGAAACCGTCCAGCCGCGCGAGGAAGGCGAAATGACGCTGCTTGCGCCCGGCGCGGCGATCATCGCGGGGGCGATCGCGGCGCCGCTGCTGGTGCTGCTGTACTTCCTCAAGCTGCGGCGGCGGCCGCTACGGGTGAGTTCGACGATCCTGTGGGAGCGGGCGGTCCACGACCTGCAGGTGAATGCGCCGTTCCGCTGGCTGCGGGTGACGACGCTGCTGATCCTGCAACTGCTGGCGCTGGCGTGCCTGGTGATCGCGATCGGGCGGCCCGCGATCAACCTTGATGAAGCCGCCGGGCAGCGGGTCGTGGTGCTGATCGACCGATCGGCGGGGATGTCGGCTCGCGACCAAAGTGGGGGAATAACGCGGTTGGAGGTCGCCAAGAAGCGGGCGCGAGAGTTGATCGACAGCGTGCTGGGGGCTTCGGGCTCGCGGGTGATGCTCGTGCAGTTCGCGGCCGATGCGCAGGCGATCACGCCGATGACGGCGGATCGGGCGGTGATCGACGAGGCGATCGACGGCGTGACGGCGAGCGACCAACCGGCCGACATCGGCGCGGCATTGAAGCTGTTGAACACGGCGGCCCAGAAGGAAGCGAGCGAGTCGGCGGAGCGGTCGGTCGTCTCGGCGTTCTTGATTTCGAGCGGGGGCTTCCCCCCCACCGACAACAATCAACTGCCCGTTCTTGCGGGGGCGGAGTTGCGGCTGGTGCGGATCGGGCCCGAGCCGGCGCAGGCGACGGCGAATCTCGGGATCGCGGCGCTGAGCGCCAGGCGCGACTTCGAGGATCCGACGACCGTGCGCGTCTTCCTGCGGGTGGTGAACAGCGCGGGGGTCGCGGCGCGCGCGCCGATCACGTTGAGTATTGATGGGCAACAGGTTGGGTCCGTGGTGCTCGAGATGCCCGCGACGAGTGGGGCATTCACTGCCACGAAAGACCGGCCGGCTGAAGCCGGCGGCTCCGAGGCCAGAGGCTCCGAGCGCGGTCCGACGGTCGGCGAGGCGACCACGACTGTCGGCATCACCAACGCTGCGGGGGGTGTGTTGACCGCGATGATCGATGCTCCCGATGCGCTGACAAGCGACAATTTCGCGTCGCTCGTGATGACCGCGGCATCGAAGCCGCGGATCGTGCTGGTCGCGCCCGGGGCCAACGGGAATGAAGCAGATCCGTTTCTGCTCAATGCGCTCAACGTGCTGGACAAAGCCTCGCTGCGGGTGATGGGGGCCGATCAGTTCGCGGCGATGGAGAGTGTGGGCGGCGGAAGTGGCACCGGAGGGAATACCAGCGCCGCGGCGCCCGATTACGACATCGTATTCTTTGATCGAGTTCGGCCCGGAAAGACGCCGCGGGCTGCGTCGGTCAGTTTCGGCGCGGTGGCGCCGATCGAGGGGCTGGCGGTCGAGCGGGTGACGCTCGCGCCGGGGACACCGGCTCGGCGGTTTGTCTCGTGGAAGCGGAACCATCCGGTGCTGCGGTTTGTGCCGCTGGACACGGTGATCCTCAATCCGCCGATGCGGCTGCAACTGCCGAATATTGATGGCGGCGGCGAGGCCGGCAACGGCCAGGAGCGCCCCGGAGCAGGTGGGCCGGATCGAACGACGCGCTCGACGCTGTTGGCCGACGGGGTCGATGGCCCGCTGATCGGGCTCATTGACCATGCGGGCGTGCGGCACGTGGTTGTGGGGTTCGAGTTGGAGCGCTCGAATTGGGGGCCGCAGTACCCGTTCCCGCTGTTTATCAGCAACTGCGTGGAGTTTCTGACACTGCGAGCCGAGGCGCAGGCGGGACGGAGTTTCTTGACGGTTGCGTCGGTCA
Source organism: Phycisphaerales bacterium (assembly GCA_050730675.1). Lineage (GTDB taxonomy): Bacteria > Planctomycetota > Phycisphaerae > Phycisphaerales > UBA1924 > JBOHNM01. The sequence continues at coordinate 6,251 of JBOHNM010000065.1, forward strand.
CGGTGCAACCGGTTGTCGGCGTGAAGGAGATCACGGTCACCCCCCCGCCCCAATCGATCAGCGCCGCCTCCGGCATTGATATCGCGGCTAAGCCCTACGGCGTGGGCGTGCCGGATGAGGGCGGGCTCGCCGAGCGGCGGACGGTGAGCCTGGGCGTGCTTGAGCGGGCGGGGATCTACCGACTGAGCGGCGCGGTCGAGCCCGCGGTTGCGGTGAACCTGACCGACGCGTGGACGAGCCTGCTGCGAACCAGCGACACGCTGGAGGTGATCGGGCAGGCCGGAGCGAAGGTCGAGGCGATCGGCTCGCCGCGCGAGGTGTGGCGCTGGTTTGTCTTGGCGGCGGCGTGCCTGTTGAGCCTCGAGTGGCTGATCTACACGCTGCAGATGCGCGGGTGAGGCGGCGGAGAACCACTCGGGGGTGATGGCGAGGATCGCTTCGCAGGCGCGGCGCGTAGCGGGAATATCGCCGCGGCGGCCGGCGGCGCGGGCGCGGCGGAGGAGCATGGCGAGGTGGTCGCGCTGGGGTTGGTTGGGATGGGGTGGAGGCATGGCAAGAGGGGAAAAAAGCTCAAAGTTCAAGGTTCAAATTAAGGCAAGAGAGCAGAGAGCAGAAAACAGAAAGCAGAAATCGAGGCCGAGAGAGGATCTGGTGGGGACTCGGGTTGTCGGAGGCATGGGGGCCCTACCACACCTGAGGCGTGCCTCTACCCATGGTGGAAAGGACACGCCGTTGCGCATTTTTGCGTCCCGCTTGTCGCAGTTGTTAGCGCAAAGCCTGGATTTCTCGGTGTCGACGGCGTGACGGAATTTTGCGAATTCCGCCGCGTCAGGTGCGCGCCGTTGCGCATTTTCGTTGTCTTTTGCGCGCCCCCTGAATCGGTGAGTGGGCGTCAGAAGACGACGAATGAGATCAGGCGGCCGACGAGGATCGCGGTGATAATGGTCACCAGGCCGGGGCGCATGAAGGAGTGGTTGAGGACGTACTTGCCGATGCGGGTGGTGCCGGTCTGGTCAAAGGCGACGGCGGCGACGATGGTGGCGTAGGTGGGGAGGAAGAAGTAGCCGTTGACGGCGGGGAAGTAGGCGATGAGGGCGGCCGCAGGGATGCCGAGGGCGATGCCCACGGGCATGAGGGCGGCGACGGTGGAAGCCTGGCTGAAAAGGAGGACAGAGAGGAAGAAGAGCGCAACGGCGAAGAGCCACGGGAACTTTGTGACCGTGTCGGCGAGCGCACTTTTAATCACATCGGCGTTGCCCTCGAAGAAGCAGTTGCCCATCCAACCGAGACCGACGATGGAGACAACGGCGACGACGCCGGCAGCCCCGACGGAACTCTTGACGGCAGCGACAGGCTTGGCGCCGAAGAAGAGCATCATGATGGCGGAGGCGCTGTACATGAGCATTTGGATGATCTGCGACATGCTGACGGAGACCATCTCGCCGTCGTCGCCGCCCTTGGGATAGCTGGGGCGGAGGTGCTCGAACATGCCGAAGATGACGACGCCGACGGCGGCGATGAGGAAGACGGTCACCGAGCCGATGGCGTTGCGGCGGGCAACGCCCTCCAGACGCGGGAGGGGCTTGGGCTCCTCAACCTGGCCGGAGGCGAGGCGCTGCTGGTAGATGGGATCGTCCTTGAGCTCCTTGCCCATGCGGATCACCGAGATGGCGCCGATGAGAACTCCGACGATCGTGGCGGGCACGGAGACGAGCAGGATCTGTGAGAGCTTAACGCCCTTGGGATCCAGAAGCGCGAGCATTCCGGCCGTGGCGGCCGAGAGCGGGCTGGCGGTGATGGCGGTCTGCGACGCGATAACGCTGATGGACATCGGCCGCTCGGGGCGGATGCCGGCCTTGCGCGAGACCTCGGCGATGACGGGGAGGATGGAGTAGGCGACGTGGCCGGTGCCGGCACAGAAGGTGAAGATGTAGGAGACGAGCGGGCCGACGAAGATGATCGCGCGAGGATTGGCACGGAGGAGACGGTCGGCGACGGTGACGAGGAAGTCCATGCCGCTGGCGGCCTGCATGCTGGCGGCGGCGGTGACGACGGCGACGATGATGGCCAAAACGGTGACGGGTGGGAGCGACGGTGGGAGGCCGAACACAAAGACGAGGACGGCGAGGCCGATGACCGCGACGGTGCCGAGGCCGGCGCCGCCGACGCGGGCGCCGACAAAGATCGCGGCGAGGACGACGAGGAGTTCGAGCCAGATCATGCGGGGCTCCGCGGAGAGTAAGGTGCGGGCGGGGATCAGGCGCGGCGCTTACGGGGATTGCCCCCGGTCATGGCGACGGGGTCGAGGACCTGGGCGATCTGCTTTTCGGTGAGGAGCTTCTTCTCTCGGACGAGCTCGATGACCCCCTTGCCGGTCTTGAGGGCCTCGGCGGCGAGCTCGGTGGATTTCTCGTAGCCGATGACGGGGTTGAGGGCGGTGACGAGGCCGATGGAGCGTTCGACGAATTCGCGGCAAGCCTTGACGTTGGCCTTGATGCCGTCGATGCAGTGCTCGCGCAGGGTGCGTGAGGCGTTGATGAGGAGCATCTGGTCCTCGAAGATGCACGAGGCGATGACCGGCTCCATGACGTTGAGCTGGAGCTGGCCGGCCTCGGCGGCGAATGTGACGGCGAGGTCGTTGCCGATGACCTTGTAGCAGACCTGGTTGACGACCTCGGGGATGACCGGGTTGACCTTGCCGGGCATGATGGAGGAGCCGGGCTGCATGGCGGGGAGGTGGATTTCCTGCAGGCCGGCGCGCGGGCCCGAACCGAGCAGGCGCAGGTCGTTGCAGACCTTGGAGAGCTTGATGGCGAGCGACTTGAGGACGCTGGAGTAGAGAACGTACGCCTGCGTGTCCTGTGTGGCCTCGATGAGGTTGGGGGCGAGGCGGAAGGGGCGACCGGTGATGCGGGCCATGTGCCTGGCACAGGCCTGTGAAAAGCCGCGGGCGGCGTTGAGGCCGGTGCCGATGGCGGTGCCGCCCATGTTGGTTTCACAGAGGACCTTCTCGATGGCGCGGAGGGCGTCTACTTCATCCTCCAGTGTGTGGGCGAAGGCCTCGAACTCCTGGCCGAGGGTCATCGGGACGGCGTCCTGAAGCTGGGTGCGACCCATCTTGATGACCTTGGCGAAGGCCTTGGCACGACCCTGGAACGAGCGGACCAACTGATCGAGCTCGGCGACGAGCCGGTCGTTGCCGAGCAGGAACGCCACGTGCATGGCGCTGGGGTAGGCGTCGTTGGTTGACTGCGAGAGGTTGACGTGGTCGTGGGGATCGCAGTGCTCGTACTCGCCTTTGCGGTGGCCCATGTGCTCGAGGGCACGGTTGGCGATGACCTCGTTGGCAGCCATGTTTGTGGATGTGCCGGCGCCGCCCTGGAAGACGTCCACGGTGAACTGGTCGTGGAGCTTGCCAGCGATGATGTCGGCGCACGCGGCCTCGATGCCCTTGAGCACGCGGCGCGGCAGGGCGCCGACCTGGTGGTTGGCGCGGGCGGCGGCGAGTTTGACGATCGCGAGCCCCCGGATGAAGTCGGGGTAGTGGGCAAGTGTGACCCCGGAGATGTGGAAATTCTCCATGGCCCGGAGGGTCTGGACGCCGTAATAGGCCTTGGCGGGGATCTTCTTGGGGCCGAGAAGGTCGGACTCGACGCGGAAGGACTTGGAGACGGGCTTGCGGACCATGGAGACTCCGGGAAATACGGGGTATCAGAAGGTAAAGCGGAGGCGGGCTTCGAAGACGGCGAGGGCGGCGTCCTGCGGGGCGTTGCCGGGGTTGAAGATGCCTTGGATGCCGAGGGTGAACTGGGTGCGAGGGGCGAGCTGGAAGCGGTGGAAGACCTCGACGATGGTCTCGGCGCGGCCGGTGGGCGGCTGGGCGTAGGCGACGCCGAGGCCGGAGAAGTCGCCGTCGTTGCCGATGACGCCCTTGAGCCCGACGCCGCCCTCGACGAGCCATTTCACATTCGTGAGGTTACCTTTGGAGTGCGCCGCGCGGATGAAGGCGGTGAAGTCCTGGCCGAAGTCCTGGTCGAGGGTCAGGGAGTAGCCCTCGTCGGAGGGCTTGCCGTCCTGGGGGCGCGCGTCGGTGTGCCAGACCGCGAGGCGCTGGCGGCCCTTGCCGAGATCGGGAATATCGGTGAGGACACCGACCTCGACGAAGCTGAAGAGCTGACCGGTATCGAAGGCGGTGTTGAAGCCGGTCTGGGTGGTCCTGGCGTTGGCGTCGGCGACGCCGCCGGAAATGTAGAGCCACTCGGTGGGGAGGACCGCGCCGCCGGCGCCGAGGCCGATGCTGGGGTAGGCGATGGCGGGGTTGGAGGAGAAGGCCTTGTTGAGGAAGAAGGTGTTGGCGCTCTGCATGCGCTGGCCGCCGACGTAGTTCTCCATGTCAATGCGGCCGGCGATAAGGCGGAGCACGCCGTTGAAGAGGCGCTGGTTCCAGTAGAGCTCTTTGACGATGAGCGGGCGTTCGGAGAAGCCGTTGCTGGTGGGGATGAGGGTGCCGATCGAGGGACCGAGTGCGGACGGGGGCTGGCTGCCGATCTGGAAGCGGTATTCGAAACTGGCGTTGAGTTCGCCAACGTTTTTGGTGTCGCGGCCGATGAGCTGCCAGTTGGCGAGGAGGTCGAGATCGCCGCCGCCGGCATTGCGGTCGCCGGGGCCGGCAGAGGCCTGCTGGAAGAGCATGGTGTAGGCGAAGCCGAGCTTGAGGCCGGTTTCCTTCTGGAGCTTGTTGAGGCCGTCCTCGATGTCCTTGAAGGGATCGGTGTCGCGGGTGATGCCGAGCCAGTTGGGTCGCTCGGCTTTGCCTTCGGTGATCTCTTCGGGGATGTCGGTCGGAACGTCAGGGCCGAAGGGCATCGCGACGGGTTCGGTCACTTCGGAACCGGGGCCGCGTGGCTCAGATGTGGGCTGGGGCGGCGGCGGTGGAGGTTCGGTGTTCTCGGTCGGCTGCGTGGGCGGCGATGGTGGCGTTTGTGGAGGCTGGGCGGGGGGCTGCTGAGGGGACGGCTGTTGCGCCGGCGGCGTTGGCTGTGGCGCCGATGCGAACGCACACGAAGCGCTCAGCGCGAGCGAACACCCGACAGCTGAGAACGAAGGTCGCATGCAGCGATCATGCCCGAGCGCAGGGGACGGTGTCAAGCGGCAACGCGCGCGACGATATCCCCGAATTGGAGCGGTGATTGATCGGCTCGGTGTCGGGAGAGGCCATTCTTATTCGGTTGGTGAACGGTTTGGGCAGACGCGTGCGGGGCTCCCCAGGAAAGTCCCGGCGTCCGCTGCGGAGTGCTCAGCACATCGCCAGGAAGGAGAGAAGGGCCAGGAGGAGGACGCGCTGGCGGGTGATGGTGAGGGCGAGGATCTGGGTCATGGGCTGATCTCCGGTTGTCTGGAAAAGGAGGTTCAACCTCCGTGCCAGCGCCGAAGCCGAGTCCATGGCCCGAGAAGAGAGCGCTTCCCGGCGGCAGAAAGAGTCTACCCGCGCTTTGGGACGTTGGCCCGTGGGCCGAGCGTGCAGGCGTGTTGCGGAGGGTCAACAGGTGGTGCGTTTGCGCAGCATCAGCGCGAAAGTGCGGGTTATCGGGCCGCAGGGGCTGGTTTGCGGACGTACCCTCGAACCATGAAGCTCACCCGCGTGCAGAACGCAGTCGCCGTGCAGACGCCCGAGGGAGCGCTGGTCATTCGCCAGATCCTGGCGATCGGGAAGAACTACGCGGAGCACGCGACGGAGATGGGCGGATCAGCGCCGACGCGGCCGGTGCTGTTCGCCAAGAACATCGCGGCGTTGTGCCTCGGCGGCGATGAGATCGTGGTGCCGAAGATCTGCCAGGACCGGCCGCAGGTGGACTTTGAGGGCGAGCTGGCGGTGGTGATCGGGCGGAGCGCTCGGGACGTGCCGCACGACGAGGCGCTGAAATATGTGCTGGGGTACGCCGCGGCGAACGACGTGAGCGCACGCTGGTGGCAGAAGGACGGGTCGGGGGGCCAGTTCGTGCGGGGCAAGTCGTTCGACACTTTTTGCCCGATGGGGAGCGTGACACCGGCGGCGGAGGTGGGCGACCCGCAGGGGCTCAAGCTCGTGACGCGCGTCAACGGCGAAGTGATGCAGAACGCGAGCACCGGCGACATGCTCTTCCCGGTGGCGACGCTGATCTCGGAGCTTTCGCGCGGGATGACGCTGGTGGCGGGGACGGTGATCCTGACGGGGACGCCGAGCGGCGTGGGGATGGCGCGGACGCCGGTGGTGTTCCTGAAGGACGGGGACGTGGTGGAGGTGGAGATCTCGAAGGTGGGGAAGGTGGAGAATCGGGTGAGGTATGAGTGAGGGCGGAGGGATGAAGGCGGGAAGAAAAAGTTCAAAGTTCAAAGGTCAAAGTTCAAATATGGGTATCGCTGAGCGTCTGGCGTGATTGGGAGCTGATGGCCAAGAAGAAGAAAGACAAGGCGAACGAGAACGAGGCGGTGATCGAGAATCGCCGGGCGCGGTTCGAGTACACCATCGGCGAGACGCTGGAGTGCGGGATCGTGCTGCACGGGTGGGAAGTGAAGAGCGTGCGCGAGGGGAAGGTGTCGCTGGCGGAGGGGTACGTGCGGGCGAGCGACTCGCCGCCGGAGCTGGTGCTGCACTCGGTGAACATCGCCGAGTACGGGCCGGCGGGCAAGGGGAACCTGAAGGATGCGCCGACGCGCAACCGCAAGCTGCTGGCGCACAAGCGTGAGATCACGCGGCTGTGGAAATCGAGCCAGCTCAAGGGCAACACGCTGGTGCCGCTGAAGATCTACTTCAAGAACGGGTTCGCCAAGCTGCTGGTCGGCGTGGGCACGGGCCGCAAGTCGTACGACAAGCGCGAGGCGATCAAGGAGCGCGAGACAAAGCGGGAGGTTCTGCGGGCGATGAGCAAGAGGGCGTGAGGAGAAGTCGTTGGTTGTTCGTCATTCGTTGTTAGTCGAAGACTTGAAGCACAATCACATGCATGTGCAACGACTTCGCGCGCGACCATCGCCGCGAACGTGTTTGAACATTCGTGGGCCAACTAACAACTAAGAACGAATGACCAATAACCGGTGTCAGGCCTTGCCCGCATCGGCCTTGGTCGTCAGGATCGTCAAGCGGTTCTCGACCATCTGACCGAAGCCCTCGGCGATCTTGAAGGTCTTGTCGCCGCCGGCGACCTCGACGCGGAGTTCGCCCTTGCCGAGCTTGAAGACGATGGGGGCGCGATGGGCCTGGAAGCCGATGTAGCCGTCGTGTGCGGGGACGTTGGCGTACGACGCCTGAGCGTCGAGGAGCTTGCCCTGCGGCGTGACGAGGCGGCACTGGAAGGTCTTGTCGGCCACGGGCGGGTTCCTTTCGAGGGAGGCAAGTTTAGACCTCGCCCCTGGCGTTGTCCCGGGTGCGGCGTTTGGTTGGAAAAGGCCGTATGCTGGCGGCGATGCCACGGGCTGCAGTGATTTTGGTGGTTTTGGCGGCGGTATTGGCCGCGGGCGTGGCGCTGCGGCTGGGGCTGGCGGGAGATCTTTCGGCGTTGAGCGAAACGGCGCGAGCGCAGGCGGTGTCGTTGCGGATCGGGCGGGTGGCCGCGGCGGTGATCGTGGGGGCGGCGCTGGCGGTCGGCGGGGTGCTGCTGCAGCGGCTGTTGCGGAACCCGCTGGCATCGCCGGATGTGCTGGGATGCACTTCGGGGGCGACACTCGGGGTGATCGTGGCGATCTTCATTCAGTATCGCGTGGGGGCGGTGATGGGGGCCGCGCCGGGGTCGCTGGGGGCAATCTCGTGGCAGGGCGGCCCGGCGCTCATCGGTGCGATGGCGGCGCTGGGGGTGGTGTATCTGCTGGGGCACCGGCGCGGGATGCTGGACCCGCTGGGGGTGGTGCTGATCGGCGTGGTGGTGAGCATCATGTGCGGGGCGCTGGTGATGCTGGTGCAGCACCTGATGCCGGATGTCGGGTACTCGACGATGCGGCTATTGATCGGGTCGTTGTCCGACGACATGACGAGCACGCAGTTGTGGGTGATCGGCGGCGTAGTGGCCGCGGGCGTCGGTGCGGCGATCGCGATGGGGCCGGCGATGGACGCCGCGGCGCTGGGGGAGGACGAGGCGGCGTCGGTCGGCGTGAACTGGCGGGTGCTGCGGGTGACGATGTTCGTGCTCTGCGGCGTGCTGACGGCGTGCGCGGTGGTGCTGGCGGGGCCGGTGGGGTTTGTGGGGCTGGTGTCGCCGCACGCGGCGAGGCTGATGCTGGGGCGGTCGTCGCTGGGCCGGGTGCTGGTCGGAGCGTCGGCGATCGCGGGGGCGGCGCTGGTGGTGTGGGCGGACTGGCTGGTGAAGGTCGTGGACTTGGGGTCGGGACGGTTGCCGCTGGGGGTGGTGACGGCACTGGTGGGCGGGCCGATGCTGGTGGTTTTGGTGAGGAGGGGGAGGGCCTAGTGTGTCGCGAGCGCCGACGTGCATGCGAGGACGGCGCCCACGGTGGAGGTGCTTATGACGTGTTCGACGAAGTGGGTGGTGCGGCTGGGGTCGGCGGCAGTTCTCGGGTTTGTGGCAATGGTCGGCGGCGCGGCGGGCGTAGGAAAGCACGACGTGCAACTCCGGCCGGCTTCCAGCGTCGATGGCTACGTCGCGCGCCTGCTGATCAACGAGACGCCGTTCCCCGGCGAGCGCGGATGGGTGAGCGAGGAAGACACCAAGGGGGCGATGCTGGCGATCCTGTGGGTGCTTGACTGCCGGCTCAAGCACATTCCTGAGGGGTACACGCAGTCGCAGATCGCGAGCGAGCCATGCAGGACAATCATTGATGTGATCACAGCGGGCGGAGAGAAGGGGCAGTGCGACGGGTTTTATCGCAATGATGCGGGAGAACCGGCTTCGGTGTCACGGGTGAACGAGCGGATTGACTATCTCGTGGCGTGCGCCAACAAGGGGCAGCCGGGGCGGTTTGCGCGGCTGCTGGACTACGCCTCGCATCTGGCGGCGAGCTATGTGGAGGGCGGGATCGACGGGGCGGATCGGTACGCGGGGCTGGAGGTTGTGGGGCGTGTGGATGTGACCGGGCGCGCGTATTCGTGGATGAGCGACCACGGCAACTACAGCCCGGGCGGGAACTTTGTGCGGATCCCGGATTCGGACCAGGGTGCGCAGGGCGGGAACCGGTTCTTTACGTTGAGGAAGCTGCCATGAAGAACGTGCGCACGCTGGGCATGATCGCGGTGGTTGTCGGGTTTGGCTTGGGAATTGGCGCAGCGCAACCGGGCGCGACAGGCGGCGTGCCGAAACCCTCTGTTCCGCCGGCGGACGCGGCGGCTGCGCAGCCGGCAGTAGCGCCGGACGCGGCGATGACGGAGCTGACCTCGAAAACGTGGCTCTACGAGGTTGTGCGGCACCTCTACCGCTGGCATGTCGATGAGAAGGATCTGGACGCGGTGGTGAAGGCGAATGAGGTGATCTTCTGGGTGCATGAGCTGAAGCCGAAGCTCGACGAAGGGGATCGGAGCCTCTTTGGCGAGGTGGTGCTGCCGCAGTTCTCGCTGGTGGTGAAGGTGAAGCGGGCGGACTACACGATCCCGGAGTTGAACGCGACGGTGAAGAACGGCACGTTCCGGATCACGCGGGTGGACCGGATCGAGGGCAAGCCGGTGCGTGCCGCGGGCTCGACGGAAGTTCGTGCGGTGTACACGGAGTTGCGGGACGAGTTGTTCAAGACCCGCCACAAAGCAGTGTTCCCCGAGGGCGAGCTTCTGGAGCGGCTACGAGCGGCGGTGCGGGGGCAAGTCGCCAAGGACCTGGCGGGCGGCGCGAGAGAAGTGCCGAAGGGGGCGCAGGTGGTTTTCCTGGCGCCGCTGTCGCCGATCGCCAACGAGACGTGGGTCTTCTGGGAAACCGGGCGCTCGCTCATCCGCTTCGCGTCCGACATCGACCTGAGCCACCCCGCGGTGTGGGATCACGACAAGCTGACGGTGCGAATGTTCCCGCTGGACCAGAAGGTGGTGGTGTCGCTGGACGAGGTCTCGGGGAGCAACGCGTTCATGACGCGCGATGAGGCGGGGCGCGGACTGTTCAACTGCATCGTGCTGGGGAAGCGGGTGGAATTAACGCCGCCGGAAGCACCGGCGGGAAAATAGGGTCGGTCACACGTTGAAGTACTTCGCCTCAGGATGGTGGACGATCACCGCGCTGGTGGACTGCTCGGGCACGATCTGCCAGTTGTCGGTCAGCTCGCAGCCGATGCGCTGCGGCTGCAGCAGACGGAAGAGCTTGTCCTGATCGGACATGTCGGGGCAGGCGGGGTAGCCGAAGCTGTAGCGTGAGCCGCGGTATTTCTGGGTGAAGAGGTCCTTGATCCGCGGCGAGTCGTCGCCGGCGATGCCGAGTTCCTGGCGGATGCGTTTGTGCCAGAGTTCGGCGAGGGCCTCGGCGGTCTCGACGCCCATACCGTGGAGGTAGAGGTACTCGGAGTACTTGTTGGCCGCAAAGAGCTTTTGCGCGGCCTCGGTAGCGGCGTGGCCCATGGTCACGCAGTGCATGGCGATGACGTCGCGCTCGCCGGAATCGAGCGGGCGGAAGAAGTCGGAGATGCAGAGACGCTTGCGGCCTTCCTGGCGGGGGAAGGTGAAGCGCTCGATCTCACGATTGTGATCCTGGGGATCGAAGATCGCGAGGTCGTTGCCGTCGGCGTTGCAGGGGAAGTAGCCGTAAACGACGGCCGGGCGGAGGATCTTCTCGGCCTTGCACTGCTGTTTGAGGCGGTCGAAGATTGGGCCGACGGTGTCCTGGATCTGCGCCTCGAAGTCGTCGTCGGACATCGCGCCTTGCTTGAACTGCCACTGGCCGCGGTAGAGGGCGACGCGGTTGATGAAGGGGTAGATCTGGTCGAGGTCGAGATCGGTGACGACGCGGGAGCCCCAGAATGGAGCTTTGGGGATCGACACGGTTGTAGAGACTTCGGATCGCTCGATCACAGCAACCGACCCCCCCGCCCCCCCACTGCCGCCACTCGCGGCCTTCGAGGCTTCGAAGGCTTCGACGCGCTTGGCGGTCTCGGCGCGGTTCTTGGCGATGATCATCTCGGCGTTGGAGCGTTTGCTGAGGCGGTCCTCGATCTCGGTGTTGAGCTGGTCCTGCTGCGTGCCGGCGATGAGGTCCATGGTGCGCAGACCCTCGAAGGCGTCCTTGCCGTAGTAGACGCGGCCTTTGTAGGTGGAGCGAAGGTGGCTCTCGCAGTAGTGGCGCGTGAGCGCGGCCCCGCCGAGCAGGACGGGGGCAGTGACGCCCTGGGCGTTGAGCTCGACGAGGTTCTCCTCCATCACGTTGACGGACTTGACGAGGAGGCCGGACATGCCGATGGCGTCGGCGTTGTGCTCGCGCCAGGCCTTGACGATGTCGGCGATCGGCTGCTTGATGCCGATGTTGACGACGGTGTAGCCGTTGTTGCTGAGGATGATGTCCACGAGGTTCTTGCCGATGTCGTGAACGTCGCCCTTGACGGTGGCGAGGACGATCTTGCCCTTGGTCTGGCCTTCGACCTTTTCCATGAGGGGCTCGAGCTGCGCGACGGCCATCTTCATGACCTCAGCGCTCTGGAGGACGAAGGGGAGCTGCATCTGGCCGGAGCCAAAGAGCTCGCCGACGACCTTCATGCCCGCCAGGAGATGGTCGTTGATGATGTCGAGGGGCTTGTACTTCTCGAGGGCGGTCTTGAGCGTCTCCGAAAGGGCTTCCTTCTCGCCGTCGATGATGTGCGACTGGAGGCGTTCCTCGATCGTCTGGTCCTTGGCCTGCTTCTTGGCAACGCCGGTGCCGGTGGCATCCTTGAAGAGCTCGATGAAACGCGAGAGGGGGTCCACGCCCTCGCGCCGGCGGTCGTAAACGAGTTCGAGCGCGGCGTCCCACTGCTCCTGCGGGATCTTGTTCTTGGGGAGGATCTTGCTGAAGTGGAGGATGGCGCTGGTGAGGCCGGCCTCCTGCAACTCGTGCATGAACACAGAATTGAGGACCACGCGGGCGGCCGGCTTGAGACCGAAGCTGACATTGCTTAGGCCGACGGTGGTCTGGCAGAGGGGCATCGCCTGCATGATGCGACGGACACCCTCGATGGTCTCAAGGCCGGAGCGGCGGTCGCTCTCCATGCCGGTGGAGATGGGAAGAACGAGGGGGTCGAAGAGGAGGTCCTCGGGGGCGAGGCCGTGGACGGTGGTGGCGCGGTCGAAGGCCCGCTGGGCGATCGAGAGCTTGCGGTCGGCGGTGCGGGCCATGGAGGCCTGCTTGTCCTCGTCGATGGAGCCGATCACGAGCGATGCGCCGTACTTCTTGGCGAGGGCGCAGATCTGGTCGAACTTGTGCTCGCCGTCCTCGAAGTTGGCGGAGTTGATGATGCACTTGCCGCCGGCGAGCTTGAGGCCGGCTTCGATCGTCGCGGCTTGCGTGCTGTCGAGCATCAGCGGCGAATCCACCTGTCGCACGACGCGCTTGACGACCTCGGCCATGTCGCGGGCGTTGTCGCGCCCGGCGTAGTCGACGTTGAGGTCGAGCACGTGCGCGGAGTCATGGCGGACCTGCTCGCGAGCGAGGGAGACGATGCCGTCCCAGTCCTCGGCCTCGAGGAGCTGCTTGAACTTCTTGCTCCCCGACGAGTTCATCCGCTCGCCGATGATCAGGATCGAGTTGTCCTGGCGGTATTCCTGCGGCTGATACAGCGAGGCGATGGCGGCCGCCGGCGGGGTCTTCTGCACAGTGACGTGGCCACGGGATGCTCGAATGGAATCGACGGCTTTGGTGAGCTGGCGGATGTGCTCGGGCGTGGTGCCGCAGCAGCCGCCGACGATGCCGACGCCGTCGTGCTCGACGAACTTGACCATTGCTTCGACGAACGGCTCGGGCTTAAGGGGATACTCGGTGCGGCCTTCGACCAGGACAGGCAGGCCCGCGTTGGGCATGACGCTGACGACCCGCCCGTTGGTGCGTGCGGTTCCCCAGTGCTTGCCGAGGAAGGCGATGTGCTCGGCCATCTCGACCGGACCGGTAGCGCAGTTAAGGCCCAAGGAGAGGATCGGGTACTGCGAGAGGACGGTCGCCGCAGCCTCGATCGAGGTGCCGACGAGCATGGTGCCGGTGGTCTCGATGGTGACCGACACAAGTATGGGGATATCGTCGGTGGTCTTGTTGCGTTCTTTGAGTGCTTCCAGGATCGCGTTGATGGCGCACTTGATCTGCAGGACGTCCTGGCACGTCTCGAGGAGGAAGGCGTCGACGCCGCCGTCGATCAGGCCACGGGCCTGCTCGCGGTAACTGTCGAACATGGACTCCCAGTCGGTGTTGCCGAGGGTGATGAGCTTGGTGCCGGGGCCCATGGAACCGATGACGAAGCGCGGCTTGTCGGCGGTGGAGTGCTTGCGGCAGGCGGCGCGGGCGACCTCAGCGGCCATCTTGTTGAGCGAGCGAGTCTCGGGGGTGAGGTCGAACTCGCCGAGGACGAGCTTGTTGGCGCCGAAGCTGTCGGTCTCCACGCAGTCGCTGCCGGCCGCGAGGTAGGCCTCGTGGATCTCGCCGATGACATCGGGGCGGGTCTTGACGAGGATGTCGGTGCAGTTTTCGCAGCCGCAGTAGTCGCCCTCGACGGTGAGGTGGCGGTTGAAGATCTGCGTGCCCATGCCCCCGTCGAAGATCAGGACGCGCTTGGCGAGGTGCTGAGTGAACAGGCTGGGGGGGGGCATTGGATCTCCGGGCTGGGTCGGGGCGTGCCGGCTTTCTTTCAATGGGAAGCTGGGCAAGACCGAGAACTCAATATCCGTTTATCCGGATATACGGGTAAATCATACCGCTTGGCGGGGGTGATCGCCAGCAGAACAGAAGATCGGCTGATGGGGGTGGCAACTCGCTGATCTGGAGGAGTGCTGAGTGCAAAAACGAATCACGGCCTCGAGGCGGGCTGCGTGTGGGCAGGCGGACCGCCGCGGGGCCGTAAGAGATGAGCGGAGAACAACCGTCGGCGGCTCAATCCTCGGATTTGGTGTGGATCGGAGCGGGCTCGCGCTTGGTAAAGTAGTTGCCTTGGAACTTCTTGGTGAACTTCTCGATGCGGCCGGCGGAATCGACCATGACGTTCTTGCCTGTGAAGAACGGGTGAGAACCGGACCAGACTTCGACGTGCAACTCGGGCACGGTGGCGCCAACGGTCATGACTTGGATGCCGTTGTGGAAGACCTTGCAGTTGGGGAAATACTTCGGGTGGGTCTTGGCCTTCATAGTCGGTCTCGGCATGGCCGCAGGAGCGGCGGGTGCGAACGTGTTTCTGCGAGCGCTTCCGCCTGTGCGGATCTGCTCGAAGAGTGGCGGAGAGTCTAGGGCGCTGTCGGGCTGGTGCCAAGCGGCGGGTTGACCGAAGAAGGAAGCTCGCTAACCTTGTTGCCCTGTTTGCCGCGGCGGAGGCTGGGGCAGCGGATTTCGGCTATCGATCCCCGATAGCTCAATGGTAGAGCGGCCGGCTGTTAACCGGCAGGTTATAGGTTCGAGTCCTATTCGGGGAGTTTTTGGGCTTCGGCATCCGCCGGGGCCCTTTTTCGTTCAGGGTACCAACGCTTCTGAGCCGTGGTGCCGACAGCGAAAATCAGCGGGAATCTCTGCTCTTCTGAGCGAGTCGGCACGCTCTCAAAATCGGATTTGATAAGACGCGCAACGCTGAACCGGGCGTGAAAGCGTCATTAGCCGTCATTCTCGCGATTTCCGTGGGGGAATATTCCGTGTGTCGAACGTGGTCTGCGCGTGTGGGCCGCGCAGCAGTGCGTTCGCAGAAGGGCCCCGGTGTGTTGCCGGGGTCTTTCTCTTGGCTGAGACCGGAGCTCTGGCGTGCGTGACCGTTCGCACCGACTAGGTTCTGTTTGACGGATCGAGGAGTCTGAGGCAGCGTTGGATGATGGCGAGGGTGACGACGGCGAGGAAGTGGGTGGCGAGCTTCTCGTAGCGGGTGGCGACACGGCGGCAGCCCTTGAGCC
>JBOHNM010000066.1:0-21028 GCA_050730675.1 Phycisphaerales bacterium
TGCGCAATTCGTGGCCCTCTTTTTGAGCAGAGGGTCAAACGCATCGGGAAATGCCGATGCCGATTGATTCTGGAATTTTGCGATTGCGCGGAGGGGCGCGTGCGCGCCGTTGCGCATTTTGCGGTCATTTTTTCTTTGGGAGAAAGATGGGGAGAGGGGTGGGGCGGGAGCCACCACGTAGGCCGGGAGCACGCTGCTCGACCGCTCGACCCAGCACTCAACCCCCCAGCACTCAAAGAAGTGTGGGGTTGGGGCACTCGGTCGAAGTCTGTTCCCGTGATCGCCCGACCCGCGGCGGGTCGGGGCACCCGGATCGTCGTCAGGAATTCGGCATGGCCTTCAGCACATCGCGCAGGGCGACTCGGGTTTGCTCAATGACCGCGACGTAGGCGATGAGCAGACCAGGGACGGTGATGAGGCCGAGGGGGTTCCAAGCGGTGACGGTGAGGATGAGCGGGCCGAGGATGAGCAGCGCGACGGCGAAGTTCTCGATCCCGCCGTTGGGGAGGCGGCGGGCGAGGGAGCGGATGTAGAGCATGCCGGAGACGAACGCGGCGAGCCAGGCCGCGGCGGCGACGAGGGCGCAGCCCATGCCGATCGCGCCGACGTGGAACGAGGTTCCGTACCCCGGCTGGAGGCCGAAGAGCCCGGAACTCCACCCGGCCATGAGGAAGGCTCCGGCGAGTGCCGCGGCGACGATGATGAGCGAAGCGCGGAGCACTTTGCGTGAGGTGACGGCGTCGTCCTCGGTGAGGCGGCCGGGGTCGGGCGAGGCGGCGAACCACCAACCCCACAGCACCGTGGCGGCACCGGCCATGCACGCGAGCATGGCCAGAGCCTGCCACCCGCGCGGGCCGGGGCCGTACTGGTAGCCGACGGACGTGCCGGCGAAGACGCACAGGGCGAGTAGGTAGAGGACGATGCCGATGCCGATGATGAGTGTGCCGCGGGCGAGTTTGCGGAGGTATTCGGGGGCGCAGAAGCGGAGGAGGTCGCCGGAGAGGGAACGCTCGATGGGTGTGCCGCACTCGGGGCAGTGGCCGTGGTGGTGGAGGCCGCGGAGGTTGTAGCCGCAGCGGAGGCAGGGGAAGTCGGAGTCGAGAACAGAGTGGAGATCGGGGGCGGGTGCGGTAAGGTCGGGTGCGGCGGCATCGGCGCGCGGGATGTGTGTGGCGGCGGGCGTGTCGGGCGCGGGCATGGTGGGGCTCCACGAGAGCGGGGCGGCTGTGCCCCGGGAGAATGTACGAATGGAGCGG
Organism: Phycisphaerales bacterium; assembly: GCA_050730675.1. Taxonomy (GTDB): domain Bacteria; phylum Planctomycetota; class Phycisphaerae; order Phycisphaerales; family UBA1924; genus JBOHNM01. Next base: position 1,257 of record JBOHNM010000066.1, read on the forward strand.
CGCAGGGTTGCGTGGTCAGGGGCGAATGCCGGCGGCGGATTGAGCGACGCGCGAAGTCAGAGTTGACTCGACGGCGGGTTGGCCGGGATGTGCAGGTCCAGCCTTATGGGCATGGCCATGTCCTGCTGGACGAGCCACAGGTTGCGATGGACGCGGATCAGGATGATGACGCGGCAGATAAGGCCCGCCAGCGGGCCGACGCAGACGGCGATTCCGACGGTGCTCAGCACAGGGCCGAGCCAGATCATGACGCCCGCGAATCGTTCAAGTTCGGGGTTGGGGAATCGGCGGCAGAGGCCGCGGATGTACATCATGCTGGTGATGTACGCGGTGACGATCGCGGCGAAGTTGATGAGGGCCAGTCCAATCGTGAGGAGCCAGATGGGGTTGGACATGAGCCCAGCGAACGGTGAACCGGGGCCGCCTGTTCCCGCCGGCGTCATTGCCAGACGCATCGAGGGTGAGGAGAGCTGCAGGGCGAAGCTGCCGATGGTGCAGAAGACCTGCACCGCCAGGGCGATGCGCAGGATGCGGCGCGCGGTGATCGATTCGTCGCGTCCCTCCTGTGCGGGGTCGGTGGTGGCGAGGAGCCACCAGCCGGTGAGCAGCGCGAGGCTCGCAGCGACCGAGAGCATCTGCGAGCCGAGTTGCCCGGCGGTGGGAAAGGCGATTGCCAAGCCGATCCCAGCGACACCCGCGACGACCTCGCCGAGGGTGGCGATGATGATGATGAGCGCACCGAGCTTGAGCGTGGCGACATACTGCGGCGAACTGAAGCGGAGGAGGTCGCCCATCAGTGAGCGGGCGACGGCCGACCCGCACTCGGGGCACGAGCTGAGGCGGTCGAGGCCGCGCAGGCTGTAGCCGCAACTCAGGCAGGCGAGATCGAAATCGACGGGGCCGGCGTGGATCTGGTGGGCGCCGAGCAGCGGCGGCGGTGGTAGCGAGGGAACTGGGGGGATCGGGGGCGGGATGTTGCCGGGTTCGGAATCCATCGGCGGGAGAATACCTTCTTTGAGATCGTGCATGGCTGAAAGGCCCCTTCCGCTTGCGCGAAGGGCTCGTACTACCATCGCGTCGATCACTGTTCGGGAGGTTTGCCGATGCCGTTCACACTCAAGCCGTACGAAGGGTTCGACGTCGATGTCGAGTCCACCGACTACCTGAAGAAGCACGTGGACACCGGCGAGCGGTGGGTGCTGAACTTCGGGCCTCAGCACCCGGCGACGCACACGACGCTGCGGCTGGTGCTGGAACTGGACGGCGAGCGGGTGGCGCGGTGCACGCCGCACATCGGGTACCTGCACTCGGGGTTCGAGAAGCTGGGCGAGCACCTGGATTACAACCAGTACGTGACGATCGTGTCGCGGATGGATTATTCGGCGCCGATCTACAACGACGTGGCGTGGCACTGCGCGGTGGAGAAGCTGTTTGACATCGAGCTGACGCCGCGCTGCAAAGTGCTGCGGACGATCATGATGGAGTTCGGTCGGATCCAGAGCCACCTGCTGTGCTGCGGTGCCGCGGCGCTGGATCTGGGGGCGTTCACGGCGTTCATCTTCGGGTTCAACACGCGTGAGACGATCTACGACATCTGCGATTACATCTGCGGGCAGCGGTTCCACCCGGACTGGACGCGCGTGGGCGGGCTGATGCAGGACCTGCCGGACGAGCAGATGTTCCTGCGGCTGTGCAAGCGGTCGCTCGACGACATCCGCAAGACGCTCGACGAGATGAACGGCCTTGTGCGGCGAAACCGGATTTTCATGGACCGCACGCAGGGGATCGGCGTGATCACGCGCGAGGACGCGATCGGGTGGTCGCTGAGCGGGCCGTGCGGGCGGGCGTCGGGGATCGTGCGCGACATGCGCAAGGACTTCCCGTATCTGTGCTACGCCGACAACTGGGACAACCAGGGCGCGCCGGCGGTGCAGTTCAAGGTGCCGGTGACGGGCGAGGGGGACTGCTACGCACGGTTCATCATCCGCATGGAGGAGATGGCCCAGAGCGTGGAGATCATCCAGCAGCTCCTGGATCGCGGGATTCCGGGCGGTCCGATCGACACGTTCAGCGATGCGAAGATGGTCAAGCCGCCCAAGAGCGAGGTCTATGGGTCGATCGAGGGGCTGATCCAGCACTTCGAGCTGATCATGAGCAACCGCGGGTGGAAGGCGCCGATCGGCGAGACGTACTTCGGGGTCGAAAGCCCCAATGGTGAACTGGGGTATTACCTTGTCGCGGATGGCGGACCCAAGCCGTGGCGTGTGAAGGTGCGGCCGCCGATCTTCATCAATTACTCGATCATGCAGAAGGCGACGGAGGGGCACCTGGTATCGGACCTTGTGGCGATTCTGGGTTCGATCAATGTGATCGCGGCGGAGTTGGACAGATAGACAGCACATACCGAACAGCACACATCAAGGCAGGAGTTTTCCTGGCCTTGGATGTGATGGTGTGAGTTGTGTGGTGTGAGCTGTTGCGGATCTTCACCGAGCGCTGACTCGTCCGGCGTCATCCGCGCGCCTAAGCTTCTCTGCAGGTCTTTGAGGCTCGTCCCCATCGAATTCTGCCAGTCTTCGATGGTTCCACGGTTGGCATACTGCCTCCGGCCTCGTCTGCACTGAAAAATCTGTCGAGATTTCTTGTATGAAGTTCCAGTCACTGGGGCTCGCTGAGCCCATCGTTCGTGCTGTCGCCGCCCAGGGTTACACCGATCCCACCCCCATCCAGGCCCAGGCCATTCCGCTGGTTCTCTCCGGGCGCGACGTGCTCGGGTGCGCCCAGACGGGCACGGGCAAGACCGCGGCGTTTGCGCTGCCGATCCTGCACCGGCTCATGAAGGCCCCGCACCCGCCGGCCGCGCCGACGGGCGCGACGGTGGCGACCAACGCCGGGACCGCGCCGCCGCAAGCCCGTCCGCACCAGAACCACACTTCCCATCATCAGAGCCACCACAACCAGCGCGGGCCGAGCCGGCAGCACATCCGTGCGCTGATCCTCGCGCCGACACGTGAGCTGGCGCTGCAGATCAGCGAGTCGTTCGATACCTACGGGCGCGGCAGCGGGCTCCGCTGCGCGGTCATCTTCGGCGGCGTCGGGTACAACCCGCAGATCGCGGCGCTGAAGTCGGGAACGCCGATCATCGTCGCGACGCCGGGTCGCCTGATGGACCTGATGAACCAGGGCCACGTGGACCTGCGCACGGTCGAGGTCTTCGTCCTCGACGAGGCGGACCGCATGCTGGACATGGGCTTCATCCAGGACATCCGGCGGATCACCGCCAAGCTTCCGAAGCAGCCGCACCCGCAGACGCTGCTGTTCAGCGCGACGATGCCGGGCGAGATCCGCTCGCTGGCGTCCTCGCTGCTGATCAACCCGGCGAGCGTGCAGGTGGCGGCCGAGTCCGCCGCGGCCGATCGCGTGGAGCAGTTCGTCTGCCACGTGCGCCAGGCCGACAAGCCGCTGCTGCTCACCCACCTGGTGAGCAAGGAGCACTGGACGCGGACGATCGTCTTCACGCGGACCAAGCACGGCGCGGACAAGGTCGTCAAGCACTTGGTTCGCTCGGGCATCCCCGCCGAGGCGATCCACGGCAATAAGTCGCAGAACGCCCGCCAGCGGGCGCTCAACGCCTTCAAGTCCGGCGAGATGCCGGTGCTGGTGGCGACGGACATCGCCGCGCGCGGCATCGATGTTGATGAGATCAGCCACGTGATCAACTACGACCTGCCGGACGTGCTCGAGACGTACGTGCACCGCATCGGGCGCACGGCGCGGGCCGGGGCCAAGGGCTCTGCCGTCGCGTTCTGTGATTCCGGCGAGCGCGGGCTTCTGCGCGGGATCGAGCGGCTCATCCGCCAGCCGATCCCTGTGCTCGACGATCATCCCGATTACGCCAAGGGCCACGCCCAGCGCGATGCTTCGCTGCGGGCCCAGGGCATCGACCCGATGCAGCAGGACCGTCCGTACCGCAGCCACTCGCAGGGTCGCGGGCCGTCCCGCGGCGGGCAGGGCGGTGGTGGCGGTTACAGCCGTGGCGAGCGGCGTTCCGGGCCGCCGGCGCACATCGAGGCCAAGCCGCAGAGCCCACGTCCGGCGCCGCACGGCGGCAAGCCCAAGGGGCGGGCCAACGGCAGCGGCGAGCCGCTGGTGCAGGCGTCCGGCAACATGAACCCGCGGGGTGAGGGCAACCCGTCCGGCGCACGGCCGACGCTTCTCAACCAGTTCCGCGGCAAGAACCGCCGCCCGGGTGGGGGACGCTGACCGACTTCGGGGCGATCTCTCGGGGTTCGAGTACACACGCACGTGTGTGGGAGCGTGGGCTTGGCCCGCCGCGCCAGTAGTGCGCGCCGGGGCTTGAGCGGGGTTAAACTCGGTCCATGCTCACGATGCTCCTTGCCGTATCGGTCGCCGCCGGTTCAGCGAAACCCGAGCCCGCGAAGACGGAGCCGCTGAAGGTGACGCCGCCGCACCCGGTGATCACCGAGGTGTTGTACGCGGTGCCGACCGGCGACGGCGGAGACGCGAACAAGGACGGTTCGCGCAACGCGGCGGGGGACGAGTTCATCGAACTGGTGAACCCGCACGACAAGCCGATCTCGCTCAAGGGATACAAGATCACCGACAAGTCGCTCGGCAAGGCCGGGGCGCTGGTGTTCATCTTTCCCGAGTGCGAACTGAAGCCCGGCGCGGTGGTGGTGATCTTCAACGGGTTTGAGGCGAATGTTCCTGGCGCGTGCGGCGATACCGCCAAGGCGCCCGCGGGGTCGAACGAGAAATTCTCGGGGGCGATCGTCTTCAGCATCAAGGTGACGAGCAACCGCCTGGGTTTCAGCAACACGTCCGACTGCGTGGTCCTTTCGTCGCCCGACGGCAAGGCGGTGGAGATCGTCAAGTGGGGAGCGATCAGCGAGACGCTGCCCGAGTGCCCGCTGGTAGAGGATGCGCCCACGACCAACAAGGCGAGCGTGACGCGGCGCGGGATGACCAAGGGGTTTGTCGTCCACGACACTTTGGGGGGAAATGCGATTTTCAGCCCTGGCAAATTCGATGTGAAGGTCACGACGTCGGCCCCGACCGATGAAAAGAAAGACGAGCCGAAGCCGGCGGACAAGACCCCCACCAAGCCCGACCCCAAGAAGCCCGCTGACACCAAGCCGAAGGCGCCTAAGCCCTGAGCCTAAGACCTGAGGTTGGGCGCGCGGCTAACCTTGGCCCATGGCCTGGATCAGCAAACCCTCGGCGACGATGAAGATTCCGCGGCGTGACGAGCCTTATGTCACGCAGGCGATGAAGGACCAGCTCTCGCGCGAGATACTGCCGCGCTACGAGACCAAGCAGGGGGCGCTGCTGCCGGTGCTGCACCACGTGCAGCACCAGTGGGGGTGGCTGCCGTGGCAGGCGCTGGAAGAGGTCGCGCAGTTCCTGGGTCTGCGGCCGAGCGACGTCTGGGACACCGCGAGCTTCTACGAGGAGTTCTGGCTGCAGCCCAAGGGCGCCCACGTGGTGGCGGTGTGTCGCTCGATCGCGTGCGAGGTCTGCGACCACAAGAAGGTGACCGATGCTTGCCGCGAGAAGCTGGGGATCGAGGTGGGCGAGACGACCGATGACGGGAAGTACACGCTGGTGGAGTTGGAGTGCCTGGGCCTGTGCGAGGGCGCGCCGGCGTGCCTGGTGGATGAGAAGATGGTGATGAACGCGACGCCGGCATCGATCCTCAAGGAGATCGAGGAGGCGGGGCACAAGGGCGGCCACGGACACTAGTCGGGTTCTAGCGACGCGGCAGAGAGGCGACCGCATGGCACCGACGCGTCAAGGTAGAAGCGGTGCGTGGTGGCCGCGTGCGGCGCTCGTTTTCACATTGACCGTCTATCTGATATCGCTGTTCTGGCCTGTCGGCATGTTCCCGAGCAAAGGCGGGGGTGTCGTGCTGCAGGGCGGCTGCGCGGAGATCCTGATTTGCCACGGTGGATACCTCGCCGAAGGTGGTCACGCAGCGCCGTGCATCAGCAGGGCCTACACCGTTACCGCACCTTGCTGGTGGTTCAGCTACCGGCATCAGATGGAGTCCGACGCGCGATTCATCAATTTGCCGTTGTGGCCGCCGGTTGTTGCGGCCGGGATTTGGGGCTGGTTTGCTCTTCGCCGAGATCGGGAATGTGCAGCCTCGAATCACTGTCTCAAGTGCGGATATGACCTTTGCAGTATTGCAGACGATGCGGCGTGTCCTGAATGCGGCGGGGCGGGTCGGACTATCCGTTCTTCGCGTCGGAGTTGATACGCTTGCGCATCTGGTTGGTCTCCCCCTTGCCATCGGAAACTCAATGACACTCAAGCCCTTCGCGTTGTCACTCGCCGCGCTGACCATCCTCACCGCCTGCGCCACCAACCCCGCCGGCCCCAAGTCCGTGACGCTCAATGCGCCGCCCGCGGCGGAGAAGCGGTCGGTCACCGACACGTACCACGGCGTGAGCGTCACCGAGGACTACCGCTGGCTGGAGGACTGGAGTGATCCGGCGGTGAAATCGTGGTCGGAGGGGCAGAACGGGTATGCGCGGTCGGTGCTGGACCGGCTGCCATCGCTCGAGGCGGTGCGCAAGCGCGTCACGACGCTGCTGACGGGTTCGTCGGTCGCGTACCACGGCCTGCAGGAGCGCGGGCAGAAGCTCTTCGCGCTCAAGGTCGATCCGCGCAGGCAGCAGCCGATGCTGGTGGTAATGGCCTCGCCCGATCGTCCGGAGCAGGAGCGGGTGATCCTCGACCCCAACGTGCTGGACGCCAAAGGGCTCACCGCGATCGACTGGTTTGTCGCGTCTCCCGACGGCTCGATGGTCGCCGTCAGCATGTCCGAGGGGGGCAGCGAGTCGGGCACGGTCTACATCTACAACACCAGCAGCACCGAACGCATGAGCGATGTGATCCCGCGTGCCCACGGCGGCACCGCCGGCGGCTCGCTGGCATGGGCGGCCGACGGCAAGAGCTTCTACTACACGCGCTATCCGCGCGAGGGGGAGCGTCCGGCCGAGGACATGGACTTCTGGGTGCAGGTCTATTCGCATGTTCTTGGTACCCCGACAAGCGCCGATCGGTACGAGGTCGGCAAGGACTTCCCGAAGATCGCCGAGGTCGTGATCGACGCGACCAAGGACGGCAAGAACGTTCTGGTGGGCGTGCAGAAGGGCGACGGCGGCGAGTTCTTCCACTGCCTCAAGAGCGGCGACGCGTGGAAGCAGATTACCAGGTACGAGGATCGCGTGGTGATGGGTGCGCTCGGCAATGACGGATTCGCGTATCTGGTGAGCCGCAAGGATGCGCCGCGCGGCAAGGTTTTGAAGCTCGCGATGGCCGATGCGGACCTGGCCAAGGCGAAAGAGATCGTCGCGCAGCACCCGTCGTACTCGATCGAGACCGATTTCTTCGCCCGCAAGGGCGTGACCGTCATCGGCTCGCGGCTGCTGGTGCAGTACCAGGCCGGTGGACCGTCGGAACTGGGCGTTTTCGACACCGAGGGGCGCAGCGGTTCGATGGCTGCGCTGCCGCCGATCTGCGCGGTTGACGAGATCGCGGAGTTCAACGGCGAGCCGCTGCTCAACATCGAGACGTTCCTCAAGCCCCCGGCGTGGATGGTGCTCCCGCCCCGTGGCGAGATGCGCGCGACCAAGCTGGTGATGACCAGCGCCGCGGACTTTTCCGATTGCGATGTGGTGCGCGAGTACGCCGTCAGCAAGGACGGGACGAAGGTTCCCGTCAACATCATCCGGCGCAAGGGCGTGAAGCTCGACGGCAACAACCCGACGATCATCTGGGGGTACGGCGGCTACGGCGTGTGCGAGGCGCCGGTCTTCTCGCCGCGGCGGCGGGTGTTCATCGAGCAGGGTGGCGTCTTCGCGGTCGCCAACATCCGCGGCGGGGGCGAGTACGGCGAGGAGTGGCACACCGGCGGCAACCTGACCCGCAAGCAGAACTGCTTCGACGATTTTTACGCCGCGAGCAAGCTGATGATCGACCGCGGCTACACCCGGCGCGAGAAGCTTGCGCTTATGGGCGGATCGAACGGCGGCCTGCTGATGGGCGCGGCGATGACGCAGCACCCGGACCTGTGCCGCGCGATCGTGTCGAGCGTGGGCATCTACGACATGCTGCGCGTCGAGCTGTCGGCCAACGGGGCGTTCAACGTCACGGAGTTCGGGACGGTGCAGGACCCGGCGCAGTTCACGGCGCTCTATGCCTACTCGCCGATCCACCATGTGGCCGACGGCACGCAGTACCCCAACATCCTGTTCCTGACCGGGGCCAACGACCCGCGCGTGGACCCGATGCAGAGCCGCAAGATGACGGCCCGCCTGCAGGCCGCCAGCCCGGGTTCGCAGACGCTGCTGCGCACCAGCGCCTCCAGCGGGCACGGCATCGGCAGTTCGCTGGCCCAGCGGATCGAGGAGACGGTGGACACGTACGCGTGGCTGTTCGAGCAGTTGGGCGTGATGTACAAGACTGTCCGCTGACCAACGGGATCGGTCGCTGCCGCACTACCATTAGGTGATGCACGGCCGCCCCGCCAAATCGCTCTGGCACAACCTCGGCGCGTTCTTCGGGAACATCGCCGCGGGCGTTGCCGCCGACCCAAGCAAGCCGCCGGCGCGGCTCACGGACGGCCCGCAGCCAACGCCGCGGCTGCCGGACCCGGTGGCGCCGTCGCACCCGCAGCCCGCGCCACAACTGGTCGCGCATCGCGTGCAGGAAGCCCAGGTGCAGACGCCGCAGGGACCGGTGCTGCTGCGGCGGACGGTGATCGATGAGGTGGTGCCGGGGGAGAGTCACCAGACGATCAGACGATCAGACGACCAATAGGAACAGCCCGCAACGCCGGTCGCATGGTCGTCTCAACACTGGTCATCTACTCAATGAAAAAGGCGGCGAGGCTATTCACCTGGCCGCCCGGAGGGAGAAAGAGAGAGTCTTGAGCCGCGGGCGCGTCCTTGCGCCGGCGCGGACAGTTGCATGTTCAGCCGCCGCCGAGGAGGGCCTCGACCTGCGCGAGAGCTTCGGGGAGCTTCTGGCGGATGTTCTCGACGGCCTCGGGGGTGAGCTTGAGATCCTCGAGGATCTCGGCGGGGATCTCGTTGTAGCGGACATCGAGACGGAAGCCGCCCTTGGCGTTCTGGGCCGCCAGGCGGTCGGAGACGTAGACCATCGACGCAAGCGTGCGGTGCTCGGGCTTGAGTTCGAGCGGGCGGTGGTGCCAGCCGGTGACGAAGGCGAATGAGCGGGGGAACTTCCATTTCTCGCACAGGGCGGCGCCGAAGTCCTGGTGGGTAGCGCCGAAGACCTGCATCTCGATCTCGAGCATGTCCGCCGGCTTGTCGGGGCCGTTGACGCAGGTCTTGTCGATGACCTCGATCAGCTTGTTGCGGTCGTACTGGAGCTGGACCATGATGCCGACGTCGTGGATCAGGCCGGCGAGGAACGCCTCGTCGGCGAGGCTGAGCTTGAGCGAGTCGGCGAGCATTTTGTTCGCCGTGCCGACGGCGATCGAATGCATCCACAGGTCCTTGGCGCTGAGGCCTTGGCTGAGCTGCCCACCACGGAAGAGCTTGGCGAGCGAGGCGGCGATGGCGATGTTCTTGACGGCGTTGAGGCCCAGCAGCACGATGGCGCGGTTGATCGAGCCGATCTGGCCGGGCAGGCCGTAGAAGGCGGAGTTGACGACCTTGAGGATCCGTGTGCACAGAGCCGGGTCCTTGGCGATGACGTTGTGCAGCTCCTGGGCGGTCGAGTTGGGGTCCTCGACGAGCTGGATGATCTTCAGCGTCACCTCCGGGAGCGTGGCGATGTGCGAGATCTCGCGGATGGCCGCGGCGACAACCTGTTCCTTCTGGGTGATATCAACGCTCATCGGGGTCTCCCGGGGTTTCCGCGGACTCACAGGCCTATCGGCCGCGGCGCAAGGGCACTTTGCGCCGGTTGAGCGGAACGGGGGAGGAAGTTCTCGGGCAGGTCCGAGAACTCGCGGTGGGGTGGGTGCAAGGGCTTGGATGCCTGGCGTACTGGACGCTGCGGTGGCGTCAGTAGGCGTTGCGCTTGCGGAGGAGGGTGGGGTCGTGGGGGTCGAGTTTGGCGAGGAGTGCGGCGATGCGCGGGCCGGCGCGGCCATCGCCATAAGGATGAGCCGGGGTATTACCGCCGAGTACGGAGCGATCGAGCGCCAAACCTCTCAACCTACTGATCGCATTCATGAGTTCGAGCGTGTCTGCTTCGGAGACGTCGACGAACGAGCCGGCTCTTTCGCGACCATCTTGCCGTGGTCCGACATTGACAACGTTGAGCCCGAGTGCGGATGCCTCGATCAGGCCCGCCGATGAGTTGCCGATCATCAGCCCATCGCCGACCGCCGCAATGCGGCGCAGCAGGCCGACGAATGTCGCTCGTGGAAGGTGGGGGCGGTAGATCCACTTGCGACCGTTGATGCGATTGATGCTGTTGGGGTTGTCCTTCCGCAGCACTATGAACGTACTGCCGTTGCCGGTCGGGCCGCCATCCGCGTGGCCGACACGGGCCTCGGGTGTCATCGCCCGCGTTCGCCAGATGCTGTCGATGACCGAGCACCCCGGGTCGTGGTTGGGAGCCAGAACGAGTACATCGCCGGGAGCGGATTCATCGATAGCGTGAATGATCGAGCCGGCCATGACGCGCTCGTAATCGTCGCCGCGCCCCGAGGGATGCAGCAGCACGATCGTTCCGACATTGGCCAGCGGCCCCGCTGCGCGATCATTCAAAGGCGCCATGAGGCGCAGTCCGTCGATCGCGGGCGAGCCCGTGTTGAAGACGTGCTCTGCCCGCTCGCCCATCTTGACGATCCGGCCGCGCGACTGCTCTGTCGCGGCGCAGTGCAGGTGGCTCAGTTTCGTGATCGCGTGGCGCATCGCCTCGTCGGCGATCCCTTCGGCGCGGTCGCCGCCGTGGATGTGGCAGACGGCGATGCCCGCGATGCTCGCGGCGGAGGCCGCGGCAAAGGCCTCGACGCGGTCGCCCAGCACGACGACCCAGTCGGGCTTGACGCGGGCGAGGACGCGTGTGATGCCTTCGATGCCCCGACCGGTCGCCGCGGCATCGTTCAGGCGGCCGGTCTTGCCCGCCCTCTGCATCGGCACGGTGATCGTCTTGGGGAACGCGGCCTTCACCTCGCGCGCTGTGCGCGCCGGGGGCAGCAGGTGCGAGCCGGTGGCAACGACATGGAGCGAGAGTCTGCGGGTTTTCTGGATCGCGCGCATCACCGGCAGCAGAAGGCCGAACTCGGCGCGTGTGCCGGTGACGACGAGGACCTTGCGTTTGACCGCACGTTTGGCCATGGCGCGAGTCTAGCGGATGTCGGCATCGGTCAGGGGGGTGTCGGCGTCGATCGGTCGAGTGAGTGATTTGCCGATGACGTCGTTCAGGCGGAACGGTTCGATGCCTATGCCGGGGCGTTTGAAGGTGAGGTCGGTGCGAGTGAGTACGTGGCCGCTGGGGAGGTCGCCCTTCGCAACGATTGACTGGCGAGAGACACGACGGACGTCCAGTTCGCGCTCGGTCACGCGCTTGATGCGCGGCAGTTCATTGGGCCACGCGCCTGTGCGCGTCTGGTGCGCGAGTTGGCAATAGCGGGCGAGCCCGTCGGGCTCGAGCGATGCCGCGTGATCGGGTCCCTTGGCGCTGCACGAGTACGTCGAATGCTTCTCGAGGATGCATGCCCCGAGCCGCGTCGCCATCGCGCCGGTCACTTCTTCGGCGGTGTGATCGCTGTACCCGATCGGAGTCGCAGGGAGTGCATGTGCGAGCGCGCCGATGCCGCCGAGTTCAGCGCCTTCCAACGGAGTCGGGTAGCTGCTCACGCATTGGAGCATCGCGAGTCGGCGATGAACCGCCTCAAGCCATCCGGCTGCGCGCTTGATCTCGTCGAGCTCAGCCGCTCCTGTGCTGACGATCAGCGGCCTGCCCGTCGCCATCAGCGCTTCGAGCAGCGGACGATGGATGATGTCCGGGCTCGCCGTCTTGTACGCATCCCATGCCAGCCGCTCGGCTTCGGCGACCAGTTCCAGACTGAAGACTGTCACAATCGCGTGGATGCCGCGGGCGTGGGCACGCTCGACGATCGGACGCATCTGCTCGATGCTCAACTCCAGCCGGCGCAGCATCTCGATTGGGTCGCTCTCGCCTGCAGCTTTCTGGTAGGCCGCGAGCTTGGCGGCCTTGCTCATCAGCAGGTCGGCCTTGAAGAGCTGGAGCTTGACGGCGTCGGCCTGCGCGTCGGCCGCGGCGTCTACGAGCTGCAGCGCCCGCTCGACCGAGCCATCGTGGTTCACGCCGATCTCGGCGATGATGTACGGCGGTTGCGACGGGCCGATCTCACGCATGCCGATGAACACCGCTCACGCCCTCCCTGACGATCGGGCTTCCTGCAACCCTTGACGCAGCATCGCATCAGCCACGAGCAAGTCCATCGGCGAGTCGATATCGACGACGCTTCCCTCGGCGTTGATGATGCCGCGCCGATCGGCGCCGAAGAATGCGTGCGGCCCCCCCCCCGCGGCGACACCCGGCACCTCGTGGAAGAGCGCCCGGCGCGTGACGACGAGCACCGCGCCATCGGGAATGAACGCGGGCGGCAAGTCCTGTCGACGGAAGACGCCATGGTTAAGGATGTCGCCCTCCCATGGGCGCACCTGTCCGCTCGCGGCATCCACGCGGGCGGTCCACCATGGGTGGTGCTTGCCGACGGGTTGGTAGGACTGCACGGAGTCCGCACCACTGGCAACAAGCAGCTCCACCGCGCGGTCGATCAGGCCCGCGGGACGCACGGGGACATTGGCGTAGAGGATCACGATCGGCGTTGACGCGGCCAGCCCCGCGCGGCGCGGCACGGGTTTCTCGGGCGGTTTGTCGCCACGGTGGCCATCGCCGCCGGTGATGATGTTGAGTGCGTGGCGTGCGGCATCGTCCACCGTCGCGGTGTCGTTTGCGAGGTCGGTCGGTCGCTCGACAACCTCGCACTCGCTCTCGTCAGCGATGCGGGCGATTTCGGGGTCATCGGTGGAGACGACAACGCGGGCGACGGTCTTGGCGGCATTTGCGGCATCGATCGTCCACGCGATGCACGGTCGATCGCCGACGATTGCGCGGTTTTTCCCCGGCACGCCCTTGGACCCGGCGCGGGCGAGGATGATCGCGATGGCAGAAGTCGGGGTCATCTGCGTCGGTTCTTACTTGCTGACGGTTCCGCGCTCGTTACGCCATCGGGCCAGCGCCGGCAGCGGCAGCGGTGCGATCCGCGCGCCGGGCATGGCTTGCGCCAGCGGGTCGATGACACATGCCCCCGCCGTCAGCAGCCAGTGGTCGTAGAGGTACTCGATCTGCTCGTACACCTCGTCGCGCCGCGTGATCCGCGGCACCAGCCACGGCGTGTCCATCAACCCACCCGCACCCGCTTCGTGCCGCGCATTGATCAGCCGCTGCAGGTTCTCGCGCGAGCGGGCGAAGGCGCCGGGTTCGTGATGCGGTGCGACGGCGGCGTATGTCTCAGGGTCGTTGGCATGCAGGTCGATGCTGATGATCTCGGGCGTGGCGGCGAGAAGGCGATCGACCGCTTCGGTGGTCGCCACCAGATCGGTGCGAACGTGGGCGGCGGCGACTCCGGCGCGGCGCGCGGCCGCGATCAACGCGGGCAAGGCTGGATGGTCCAGCGGGCGGCCGGTGAAGGTCACGGCCGCGTCGGTGTGGCGAGCCGCAAGCCCGCGGCAAACCCGATCGACTTCCGTTTCGCTCAGTGCTCCGCTGCCGTCGGCGTGCAGTTCCGCGTGCCACGGAGCAGACGGGATTGCTTCAGCCGCGGAGGAGACTGCGGCGGCGATCTGTTCGGCGGTGGCGGTCAGTGCATCCATCCCCCCCGTTTCCAAGGCGGAACGCAGCAGTGCCGCGCGCCACGGTGAGTCCGGAATGCAGCGGATGCGGGCATCGCGGACCGTCGGCGTCACGGGCACGCAGTTGCTCTTGGCGATCAGATCCGACATCGGCGAGGTTGGCACGTAGCCGAGCAGGCCACCGATCGACGCGAAGCCGCCGGCGGTGGTGCGGTTGGCCGCCAGGTCGCGCAGTACGGCGGCATCGACCAGACACGGCGCGAGCCCGGGCGCCGCCTGTGTGAATGTCAATCGATGGGCCTTCTCGTCCTCGTGGTAGCGGGCGATGAGCTGCGAGGCGATCGCCGGATCGACGAAGCACCAGTCGCCGCCGCAGACGAGGGCCGCGCCCGCGCCGGTCGCTTCGAGGCCCGCGAGCACCGCGCCAGGGTCGAGCGCCTCGTCGTAGCAGGTGAGGTTGCACAGGCCGCCGCGCCAGCCGTCGCGTGCCCAGAGACGGCCCGCGCGGGCGGTTGCCGGGGGCAGTGCCTGCACGGGTGCTTGCACGAATTCGAACCGCACGTTTGCCGGCAACTGACCGGCGAAGCGCTTCGCCTCCGCGACGTCCGGGCAGACGACCGCGACCGCGCGGAGTTCCTTGACCCGCGCCAGCCGGTGCAGCGTCAGATTGAGCGCCGTGCGGCCGGGGGCGATCTCCGCCGCGGGATAGGCCGTGGTGCCAAGGCCCGTGTACGCAGGGTTGAAGACGGCCACCGCCGCGACAGTGATTGTGGGCGCCTCGATGCCGTCGGCATCAACCGGAGCAGCGGACTTGGTCTTTTCCAGCGGATCCCGTGTGCGCTTGGGACCGCCGGCGAGGATCGCGGCGGATTGGTCGAGGATGTCGCCCATGACGTCCGCGGCATCCGCCAGGCTCCGCACGTTGGACAGGTCGCGCTCGATCTGGCGCTTCTGCAGGTCCATCCCCTCGACGTTGTCGCCGACGTACATGGCGCGGTCGGCGCGGGCCCGTCGGAAGGCTCCGGTCTGGTTGAGCCGCTGCACCATGCCGAACGCGGGGGTGAGCGCCATCACCTCGTCGCGCAGTTTCTCCACCTTGCCGATCAGCCCGTTGACACGGATCTGGTCGCGCTGGTGTTCGAGCATTTCTGTCAGCACCATCGCCGCATCGCGCGAGAGTTTGCCGACACGCCACAGGTCGCGGCGAAGCTCGCGCACCCGTTCGCTCGCCGCGCGAAGGCGGCGACGGCGTTCGGCGGGTGCGAAGACGACGGGTTCATCGGGCGTGATCGCGGGTCCGCCGCGGTGCTGCTTGATGAATTCTGCCAGTGTGCGCGTCGTGGTTCCTTGCTTGGCGACGCCGCCTTCGGTCGCGTCGATCGTCGTCAGTCCGCGCGCCATGTCGGCGGTGAACGCCCGCTGGAACTGCACGAGGTACGCCGCCATCTGTTCGTCGGTGTAGATCTTGCGGCCCAGCACATCCATCGCCGGTCGCAGCAGCCCGCGCATCCGCACGATCCGCTGCCACTCCAGCATCTCCAGCGTGTTGAACGGGTTGAGTTCCCCGGCCCACACGCTGTGGATCGCCGCGCCGGCGGCGTAGTACTGCCCGTCGGTGAATCCCAGGTCCTGCCCGATGAGCGCAACAGGCTCGCACCCCAAGTAGCGCGCGAGGTAGTACGCCAAGTGCGCGACGGTGGCTCCGGCCTCGATCTGCCCCATCGGCCGCACAAGGTCGTCGCCCAGCACCGCATCGAGAAAGTGATCGCTCGCACACCGTACCACGCCGGGGAACGCGCTCGTCACCGCGGGATTCACCTTCGGCTCGACCACGAGTGTGACGCCGCGGACGTCCTCGGCGCTCAGTCCCTCGTAGAAGCGGCGTGAGATCTCGTGGTAGTCCAGTGCGGTCACAAAGTGCGGCTGGATCCCGCGTTCCAGCAGGGGCTTGAGCACCGTCTGCACCGCGACGATCACGAACCGCTCGCGCACCGCCGGGTCGGTCAGCAACTCGATGTTCCGCTGCAGACTGGGTCCCGCAGCGACCACGATCGCGGGCCGTCCGGCGTACCTGCCCGCCAGGTCGGCGATCCCCGGCCCGGCGCAGTAGTGGTCCAGGTTCTGCGTCGCGTTGCGCAGCGTCGCCTCGGTCTGCACCATCGTGGTGACAACGGTCGTCCGCACCGCCTCCATCAGCCGTGTGAAGTTGCGGATGAACTCCGGTCCCGACGGTCCGATCCGCGGCTTGCTCGCGGGGTGCTCCACGATCTTCAGCCCGAGCGCGAAGAGTTCTTCCTTGCCGCCGGTCAGTTCGGCCATCGCGGCCGCGTCAAATGGGTCGGTCAGGATCGCGATATTGCATGCCGAAAGCCAATCGGAATGGTCGATGCGTTCCAGCACGCTGCGCAGCAGGCCGACGTCCGGCTCGAAGACGACCACGATGCCCGTGCGCTTCATCCGCCGCGCGATCTGCTCGACGTGGTAGCCGAGCCCGAAGCCCATCACCACCACCGCGGCGTGCTGTTTCACATCCACGTTCTGCGTCAGCTTCTCGGCCTCGCCCATCGGGTCGCGCTTGCTCGCCAGCGCCCGAGTCACGGGCATGCCCGCGGCGTCCCAGTCCGTGGTCGTCGCGCTCGGCCGACCGGTCGGCGTCTGGATCCACTCCAGGTCCATCCGCGCGAAGCCGGACCGGATCGCCTCGACCACCTTGGGCGTGAAGCGGCCCAGATGCGCCAGGTTGCGTTCCAGCACGCCCGCGCAGGAGGACGTCGGGATGGTGGTGCTCGTTGGGAGGTTCACGAGGCTCCGCCTCTCATACCAGACGTCGTGGGGGATGGGTACAGCCACCGCGCACCGCCGACACGGACCGTCCCATGGATCGGACCCCGCCCCGGCCCGTCGTGAATCTCCCGCCGCCCGCCGGAGAGCAATCCCCGACCCCGCCACCCACGTACAGACTCTCGTGCCCACCCCGATCCTCGCCCAGAACACGATCTTCTCGCAGCTTCAGAACGCCACACCCGAGCCGCTGCCCGAGAGCGGGGGCTTCGCCCATTACCTGTTCGAAGACCCCTGGCTCCCAGCCATCGGCATCGCGATCCTCGGCATCGCCGTGCTCTACGCCCTCCGCTCGCGCGGCAAGCCGCGAGCGGGCGTTCTCGTCGCTCTCGCGGGGGTGCTCATCGCTGCGGGCATCGTCGTTCTCGCCTCCGCTGTCGAGACTGACCGCGAGCGGCTCATCCTCGAGACCCGCCGCCTCGTGGAAGCCGGCTTCCGCGCCGATGCCCAGACCGCCGACGCTCTCCTCGCCGGCGACGTCTCCCTCACCATCCTCACCCGCGACTCCAAGCGCACCAAGGACTACCTCGTCCAACAGATACGCTCCGATATCGCCAAGCGCTACGGCGTGGACGGTTACGATATCCGCGGCGTCCGTGCCGCCATCGACGGCCCGCGCACAGGCCGCTCGCAGATCAGCGTCACCGCCAAGGGCGCCTATCCCACGCCCACGGTCTGGATGCTCACCTGGCGGCAGGATGCGACAAGCGGCCAATGGCGAGTCTGGAAGATCGAGGCCCAGCAGATCGGCGCGATGAGGCCTGGAAGCTTGAGCGACCTGTAGCTCCGCTACTTTCCGGGAATCTCGACGAGCTGGGATTCCTGAATGCTCTCGATCTTCTTGTTCCCGATCGTCTGCGTGGTTTTCACCGCCGCGCCGTTGACAAGGTTGTGCGGGAATCGCCGCTTGACTGCTGAGAGCACCGGAGAATCGGGCTTGGGAGCGATGCCATTGCGGGCATCGCCGCGGCGGGCGACATCGTCATCGTTGAAGACCCCGATCGTCACCATACTCAGCGACGGACCGTGGTAGTAGAACGCCAGTTCACCCTCGTGGCGGAGCGTCGCCGCGGCGGTCTCGGCGGCCTTGCGGGACTCGGCCTGCTCCTCGGGCGTGGGTTTGCGGTCGGTCGGTCCGTAGACCGCCACCTGCAGGGAGAACCGTGCCTTGCGGTATTGCTCCTTGGCCCGCATCAGGTTGTACTCAGGCCGCGAACCCGCCGGCCCCCCGCCTTCCGGCGGCGAGAGGAAGGCTCCGGCGAAGGGCTTCTCGCCCTTGACTTCCACATCGCGGATGCGCTGCAGTTCGGCTTGGGCCGACTTGTCGGCGGGGTCGGTGTAGCTGCCGATGACCACGAGCGTGGCCGGCCCGCGCTTGATCGCTCGGGCGCCGCTCGCCTGGCCCGTCGAGTTCAGGAGCCCCAGTGTCTGCTCGGCGAGCTGGCCTTGGTCATCGCCACGGAAGGCGGCGAGCACGATCGTCCACCCGCCGCGCACGGCGGTGGTGTCATTCCTGCGCTCGGGTTGTGTCGAAGCTTGCGCGTTCCAACCCGCGGCGCACAACACCACAGCCGCCAAAGTGATCGCCAGGCTGGCGCGACTCAAATTGGTGGAAAGACGAGACGGGCGGTGGAGGGGGAGTGTGAACATGGTGAACCTTGCGCGGAATTTTGCGTATGGAGTGTTAGGGAGGAATTGTTCGCATTCCCCCGATGAACGGGCGCACGATCCGAACGAAATCCGAAGATTTTTGCGCAAGACTGGCACGATTTCCATACCGAACAAGCGCGCAAAGCACGAATTGACAACGACTTAGTGTCATTTTTCGGAAAAGACCAAAGTCTCAAGCGTTCTGCCAAGCTCCGTCGATGACGGTGGTGTTCGAAGTGCTGGTGAAAGACGAACTCCGGTCTGGGCGTGTGGACCGATGGACGCAGGGCGAAGGCATGGAGGCCGCAGACCCGCTCGCGATCCTGTCGCCAGTCTTGTGCAGATGTCGGTAGCAAGGAGTCTCCCACATGTCAGCAATCCCCTCACTCAACGGATCGCTTCACGGTGTCGGTGCGCAGGACACGCGCGTGACCGGTCGCGCGGCCAACCCGCGGCTGAATCTTGAAGGCGCGATCGATGCCTCCACCAAGGCCGACAGCGTTGAACTCTCGTCCGAGGCGATCGAGCAGAGCCTGAAGTTCGAGGCCCCTTCCCGCGCGGACCTGATTGCCAGCATCAAGGCGCAGATCGCCGACGGGTCGTACAACGAGGACGACAAGTTGACGATCGTTGCCGACCGGATCGCGTCGGAACTGAAGGACAAGTAATCCGACTGATTCTCACTTGATCGAGCCGCAAGCCCGGCCCGTGCCGGGCTTGCTTTGCGTTTTGGGCCAGCTCAACCCGGCTTGGCCGGCTCGGTCGGTGGCTTGGGTTGTTCGTCAGGAGCGGACTTGGGCTTGGCGGGATCGGGCTCGTCGGCGGGCTTGTGTGCTTGACGCTTCCACTCGATCGCCGGCTTGTCCATCGGTCCGGCGAGCGCGTCGATCGCGCCCGCCAGGGCCCGCACGGTGCGCGTGAAGTACTCGGGGTTGAGCGTCTCGAGTGTGTCGGTGGGCTTGTGGTAGTTGGGGTTGCGGAAATTGGCGGTGTCGGTGACCATGATCGCCGGGACGCCCGCGGCCATGAACGGTGCGTGGTCCGAACGAAGCAGGTCCGGCGGGGCGATCGGGAACATGTCGACTTTGAGAATCTTCACCTTCGGCTCGGCCGCGGTCATCGCTTCGGCGAGGGCCGTGCAGAATGGTGCATGGGAGGCGGTTGTTGTCAATGCGATGAAGTCGCCCGCGAGTTCGCCCTGTGGCAAGCCGGGCACACCCTTGAAAGGGTTGGTCTGGCTCCCGAGCTTGGTGTCGTAGTAGCCGAGCATCTCGAGGCTCAGCATGCCGACGATTTTGATCCCCTGTTCCCTCCATTTGGGGCGCATAGTTTGGACGTACTGGCGCGAGCCGATCAGGCCGTTCTCCTCGAGGTTGAAGAGAACGAACT
>JBOHNM010000067.1:0-20670 GCA_050730675.1 Phycisphaerales bacterium
CAGATGGTCGGCGAGCTTTCGACGCTGCACATTTTCGTCCGCGGCGGCGATGCCCGGGGCGGTCCCGACCGCGTGACCGTGGCGGCGCTTGGGGGCATTCTCGATCGCGACGAGGCGGGGGGGGGGGTATCGCGTGGCGCGGATCTTCTCGTGCGACAGCGACGAGCCGGGCCGCGTGAGCCCGCTGGCCAAGCCCGAGACGGGGATCAAGGTGGGCGATGTCATCGAGGCGATCGATGGGGTGCCGAGCCTGAGCGTTCGCGACTACGCCATGCTGCTGCGGCAGAAGGCCGGGCGGCAGGTGCTGGTGAAGGTGAAGACCCCGAAGGCTGGCGGAGGCTTCGAGGAATCGCGCGACGCGATCGTGCTGCCGATCAGCCCGGAGGGTGAACGCGAGCTGCGCTACGACGACTGGGAGTTGACGGCGCGCCGCGGTGTCGAGACGCTCGGCGAGGGGAAGATCGGCTACATCCACCTGCGAGCGATGGGCGGCGGAAACTGGACGGAGTTCGTCAAGAACTACTTCCCGGTCTTCAACCGCGAGGGGCTGATCATCGACGTCCGTCACAACAACGGCGGGAACATCGATAGCTGGGTGCTCGGCAAGCTCATGCGCAAGGCGTGGTTCACCTGGGCGCCGCGCGTGGGCGACCCGTACTGGAACATGCAGTACGCTTTCCGTGGGCACATGGTCGTGCTCTGCAACGAACGCACGGCCTCCGACGGCGAGGCCTTCAGCGAGGGGTTCAGGCGGCTGGGGCTCGGCAAGGTCATCGGTCGGCGCACCTGGGGCGGCGAAGTGTGGCTGAGCAGTTCGAATATTCTGGTGGACAAGGGGATTGCCTCGGCGGCCGAGATCGGCGTCTTCGGCCCCGACGGCACGTGGCTGATCGAGGGGCAGGGTGTGGTGCCGGACATCGAAGTCGACAACCTACCGGTGGCGACCTTCAAGGGTGAGGATGCGCAGCTCAAAGCCGCGGTTGATCATCTCAAGAAGCTGATGATCGAGAAGCCGGTGCCGCCGGTAACGATCCCGGCACGGCCCAACAAGAGCTTCGAGAACGCCCCCCCGCCGGCAGGGGCGGCGCCGGGCAGGTGACGCATTGAGCAGCGAGCCACCCATCACGCCTATGCCGCTCCCGCTTGATCCGAGCGAAGGTCTCTCGAGCGCGCTGCGGACGGTCGTGCTCTTCGGTGGGAGCTTTGATCCGCCGCACCGGGCGCACGCGGCACTGCCCGACGCGGTCCGCGCGGCGCAGTCGGGCGTGCGCTCGACTTGGCTTTTGTACATCCCCGCCGCCCGCTCGCCGCACAAGCAGCGCGGGCCGATGGCGAGCGATGCCCAGCGGGAGGAGATGCTGCGTCTGGCGATCAAGGACGTGCCGCATACGGCGGTCTGGACGGAGGAGGTCGATCGCGCGGGCTTGGGCACGCCGTCGTTTACCATCGACACGGCGCGGCGAGCGCGGACGTGGCTCGGTGCGCACGGCGGTGGTGGCGTGAAGCTGCGTCTGCTGATCGGGGCGGATCAGGCCGCGAAGTTCCACGCCTGGCGCGAACCGCGAGGGATCATCGAACTGGCCGAGCCGTTGGTCATGCTGCGGCGACCGAGCGAATCCGCCGACGAACTGCGTACAGCCATGACGTCCTCAACGTTCTGGTCGGCTGAGGAGTTGACTGCGTGGAGCCGGCGTGTGGTAGATTTGGATGTGGATCCGGTGTCGGCGACAGAGATCCGTCGGCTGCTCGCAGGTTCGGCTGCCGAGCGGTTTTCGGCCCGCGAGCTTGTGACGCCCGCGGTCTGGAAATACATCGAGGAGCACGGTCTGTATCGCGCGACTCAGGCCTGATGCACGGGCGCACCGTCGATAAGCACGGTACGGATCCAGCGGTCGTCCCACGCCCACAACAGTGCGCCGAGCGGATCGGGCAGGTCGCGCCAGCGGATATCGGGGCGGATGACCAGCACCTCGGGGCTTGCGCCGCGCGCGAGGACAGACCCCAGTCCGTCGCCAAGCAGCGCCGCGTTGAGCCAGGTGATCTGCGCCCATACACGAGCAGTGTCTGCGACACCGATGGCACGCCCGAGTTCGGCGCGGTTCTCCAGCGCCGCTCGGGCCACGCGCACCATGCTGCGTTCGGGCCCGCCCGCGACATCCGTGCCCAGTCCGACGGCGGCATCAATCGCCTCCAGCGCCGGCCAATCCATGCGACCCGAGCGGAGGAAGTTGTTGGCGGTCGGGCAGTGGGCGATCATCGCGCCGGCATCTCGCAGCGCTCGCCGGTCTGCATCGGACGTGTACACGGCATGCGCGAGGATCGTGCGCCTCGTCAGCAACCCCGCCTCGCGGTAGACCTCCGTGTAACTCCTGCCGTCGAACAGCTCGCGCACAAGGGCGCACTCGGCGAGCATCTCGGCGTAGTGCGTCTGGATGAGCCGCCCGGTGGACTTGGCAAGCTGCGCGGATGCGGCGAGCAGTTCCATGCCGCACGAGACGGCAAACCGCGGATTCACCGACGGTTGGATGCCGCCGGCCGGGCGAAGTGCTGCCGCCTCCGCGATGAGCTGCGGCCCCGGGCGGCAGAGTTCGTCCGGAGCGTTGCGCTCCATGAGCACCTGCCCGACGTGCCCCTTGAGCCCGGCCGCGCCGAGCGCGTCGATGGCCTTCTGTGCCGCGGCGTGATGGACCGTCGCATATGCCGCAACCCGCGTGGTGCCAAAGCCAATGAGCTGTCGAGCAATTGTTGTGGCCATCTGTCCCGCGTAGTCGGCATCCGCCCAGCGAGCCTCGGCAGGGAAGACGACACGGTGCAGCCAGTCAAGCAGCGTCAGCCCGCCCTGGCCGATGCAATCGAACTGCGGCAAGTGCAGATGGATATCCGTGAAGCCCGGCGTGATCAGGCAGTCCTCGCCGCCGAGGTCGGGCCGCGCGCGGGGCTCGCCGAGGTGCATCTCCGCAATCTTCCCGGCTTCGAGTCTCAGCCAGCCCGGGCGCAGTTCAGCGCGGGCGATGCCCGCACCCGATCCGGATAGGCTCGGCGAACCGGGGACGAGCAGTTGCCCGCTGATGATCACGCCAAGTGATAGGCTGCTCGAGCCCGGTGATCACGATTTTCGCAAGAACGGTGCGGGGTGGAGCGCCGACCCGATCGCCAGTCTGCGGCAGACCGCCAGCAGGTGCTGCGTGTCGATCGGCTTGGTCACGTATTCGGTGCAACCCGCGGCGAGGCACCTCTCACGATCGCCCGGCATGCTGCTGGCCGTCAGCGCAACGATCGACGTCGTGTGTCCGGACGCGCGAAGCTGCGCCGTAGCAGAGAGTCCGTCGACCCGGGGCATCTGCATGTCCATGAGGATGAGGTCGAAAGGCCGGCCCTCTCCGCATGCGTGCTCAACAGCCTCGACCCCCGCCGCGCCATCAGCGGCGATCACGACATCGGCGCCGGACCGACGGAGGTGGAGTGCGATGAGGCGCTGGTTGTCAACGCCGTCCTCGACCAGCAGGATCCGCTGACGGAGCAACGCGGGCGAGCCGATGGACGAAAGGGTGGCGCTCCGAGGTGAATCTGCCGGGCCAAAGGATTCGCTCAACACCGTCCGCGCAGGGATCGACATCGTGAACGTGCTTCCAAGACCCGGCCGGCTGTCGACGGCGATCGAGCCGTCCATGAGTTCGCACAGGCGTTTGCAGATGGACAGGCCGAGGCCGGAGCCGCCGAATCGTCGGGTCGTGGTCTCGTCGGCTTGCTGGAACGGACGAAAGAGCCGCGCGATCTGCTCGGGTGTCATGCCGTTGCCCGTGTCGATGACGCGGCAGGTCATGGTCCCCGCGCCGTCCCCCCCGGGCCGGTAGTTAGTTTCGATCCGCACGCCGCCCCGGGACGTGAACTTGACGGCATTGCCTACAAGATTCAGGAGCACCTGCCGGAAGCGCGTGGGATCGCCGTTGATCGCGTGCGGCACCGCTGCCAGTTGCACCGATTCGAGAGAGAGGCCCTGGTCCAGGGCGCGCGGGCGCAGGAGTGCAACCACGTCGTCGATGACTCTGACCGGCGAGAATGCGATGTGCTCGACGCGCAACTGACCGGCCTCGATCTTGGCGAGATCGAGTACATCGTTGATCAGGGTGAGCAGGTGCTCGCCGTTGCGCTGGATCGACGCGGCGTAGCCGGTCCGCTCCGCGAGCGCGATGGACTCGTCGCCCAGCAGGTCCGCGAACCCCACGATCGCGGTCATCGGCGTGCGGATTTCGTGGCTGATGTTGGCGATGAACTGGCTCTTGAACTCGTTGGCCCGATCGGCCGCGAGCTTGGCCTGCTCCAACTCCGCCGTGCGCTGACGGACCTGTTGCTCGAGGTCCGAGTTGCGGTTGCGGAGCGTCTCGGCCAGTTGACGCTCGAGGCGCTGCGCCTGGAAAGCGATTCCGAACGGCGTGAGATTCGCGGCGAACCGCCAGGTGAAGAAGTTGAGCACCACAAGGAGCATCGCCAACAGGCGGTACGCCGGCCAGAAGAACATGACGATCGACATGACATACCCGCAGATCGCGCAGAACAGGAAGATGTAGGAGAGATCCAGCAGCTTCCGGTTGCGGTCGCGGCGCTGCTCGGCGTAGTAACACTTCTGCCAGAACGCGAAGATCTTCAGGTACCCGATGACCACCATGCTCGTCATGCCGATGAGCCCGGCGACCCAGGGCCAGTCGGTGCGTCCCTCGCTGTCCACCATGCAGTGCGTGCGCGGCATGTACGCACCGAAGTTGGTGAAGAGGTCCCAGCTTGATCCTTCGTCCGGTACGGGTGCTTGATCGGTCGTCGCTGGGGGCGAATCGGATGTGCCGGAGGAGTGCATCGAGTGGGCGTGATCGTGCGGCGGCGCGGCGACTGACCACCCGCAAGCGCAGGCGGCAGCGCACACCGAGACGACCAAAGCTCTGAATCGAATGACGCAGCGCACACGGAGACTCCGCACGGGTCGGAGCCGGCCGGCCCGGAAGCGGAGATATCGGTGCGAACACACACGGACATCACGCAATCCGGGGATGGGCCTACGCACAAACCCGCGGCCAGCAAATGCCGCGCGACCGGATAACTCTTGGCGATCTCAACTGCAACGCGGCAATCAGGCGTTGCAGGCCTTGCGGAGCGTGTCGGCCTTGTCGGTCTTCTCCCAGCTGAAGAACTCGAACTTCTCCGAGGACTTCTTGCGCTTGACGGGATCGAAGTAGTGGTCGGTGTACGACTGACGCCCGAAGTGCCCGTGGCGGGCCGTGGCCGAGTAGATCGGCGTGCGGAGCTTCAGCGTCTCGATGATGCCGCGGGGCGTGAGCTTGAAGTTGTCGCGGATGGCCTTGGAGATTTTCTCCTCGGCGACCTTGGCGGTGCCGAAGCAATCGACATAAACACTGGTTGGTTCGGCGACGCCGATGGCGTACGAGAGCTGGATCTCGCACTTCTCAGCGAGGCCGGCGGCCACAACGTTCTTGGCGATGTAGCGGGCCATGTACGCGGCGGAACGGTCGACCTTCGTGGGATCCTTGCCGGAGAAAGCGCCGCCGCCGTGGCGACCCATGCCGCCGTAGGTGTCGACAATGATCTTGCGGCCGGTCAGGCCGGTGTCGCCGTGGGGGCCGCCGATCTCGAAGCAGCCGGTGGGGTTGACGTGAACAGTGATGCCCGGATTCCACCACTGGCCGAGCACGGGCTTGATGACGTGCTCGATGACCTGCTTCTTCAGTTCGTCCTGGCGCTCGTTCCACGAAGCGTCGTGTTGGGTGGAGAGGACGACGGTGTCGATGCGGACAGGCTTGTTGCCGTCGTACTCGACAGTGACCTGGCTCTTGGCATCCGGGCGCAGGCCGGCGATCTTGCCGGAGCGGCGCACCTCGGACTGGCGCTCGACAAGCTGGTGCGAGAGCTGGATCGCCAGCGGCATCAACTCGGGCGTGTCCTTGCAGGCGAAGCCGAACATCATGCCCTGGTCGCCGGCGCCCTCGCGGTCAACACCCATGGCGATGTGCGGCGACTGCTTGTTGAGGGCGACCATGACGCCGCAGGAGTCGGCGTCGAAGCGCATGTCGCCGGAGGTGTACCCGATCTCGCGGACGGTCTCGCGGACCAGGTCGGGGATGTTGACGTAGGTCTTGGTGGTCACCTCGCCGGCGACGACGACAAGACCGGTGCAGCAGAGGGTCTCGCAGGCGACGCGGGAGAACGCGTCCTCGACGAGCATCGCATCAAGGACCGCGTCGGAGATCTGGTCAGAGACCTTGTCCGGGTGGCCCATCGAGACGGATTCGGAGGTGAACAGACGCTGGGACATTGCGGGCTCCAATGCGCAGAAGGTGACCGTGAAAGGTCGTGAGGATAGGCGGTTTTCGGTCGGATCGAGCCGCGTCTGGAGGCGAGGCAGCCGATTGGGTGTTCGGTGAGGGTGCGGGCGAGTTTTCAGTAAAAAAAGCCGGCCGTCACGAACGGACCGGTGAATCAGTTTGCAACGTCGCGCCGCACTCGGGGCAAACGCCGCCCTGCAGACCGCGCAGGTCGTATCCGCACTCGGGGCAGCCATTCCGCGCAGTTGGCACCAGCCAGCGCCGGAGCAACGCGGCGTCCAAAAGCAGAAGCCAGGCCCCGGCGGTGCCGACCAGCACCGGAGTACCAAAGAAC
Source organism: Phycisphaerales bacterium (assembly GCA_050730675.1). Taxonomy (GTDB): domain Bacteria; phylum Planctomycetota; class Phycisphaerae; order Phycisphaerales; family UBA1924; genus JBOHNM01. Next base: position 6,667 of record JBOHNM010000067.1, read on the forward strand.
GCGCCCAATGTCGGCGGAGGCGCAGCCGACACCCCGGCACGGGCCTGCGCGGTCGAGTACGGTCCGCACGTCAGCGCAGCCAACGCGATTGCCGACACCAAGCAAGTGGAGCCCGCGACGCGGAGTAGGGCCCGCGTGAAGCCGCGGCACGTGTTGGTCGCGCTGGGTCCGCTCATGGCCACAAGCGTACTCGCCTGCGCGGCGGGGGTGCGCTCCGCTATCCTGCGGGCATGGCTGCCAAAGGATCGAGCGCGGGGCTGACGTACGCGAGCGCAGGGGTCAACCTCGAGGAAAAGGACTCGTTCACCGAGGGGCTGGTGGGGCTCATGCGCCGGACGCATACGCCGCGGGTGATCGATAACCCCGGCGGGTTCGCGGGCCTCTTCCGTCTGGACTTCAACGAGCGGCTGTTCCGCAAGAACTACAAGGACCCGGTGCTGGTCGCGTGCACCGACGGCGTCGGCACCAAGCTCAAGCTCGCCCAGGAGATCGGCAAGTACGACACGCTGGGGATCGACCTGGTCGCGATGAACGTGAACGACATGATCGTTCAAGGGGCCGAGCCGCTCTTCTTCCTCGACTACATCGCCATCGGCAAGGTGGACAAGAGCCTGCTGATGGAGCTGATGAAAGGGATCGCCGAAGGGTGCCGCCAATCGGGGTGTGCGCTGCTCGGCGGCGAGACAGCGGAGATGCCGGGGATCTACAAGACCGGCGAGTTTGATCTGGCTGGGTTCGCCGTCGGCGTCGTTGAGCTGGAGCGGACGATCAAGCCGACGCGCGTGGAAGTGGGGGATGTGGTGCTGGGCCTCGCCTCCGACGGGATCCACTCCAACGGCTACACGCTGGCGCGCAAGGTCGTCGAGCACGCCAAGCTCGACCTGAACGCTCCGCACCCGGACTTGCTGGACGGGAAGCCGTCAGGGAAGGCCAAGGCCGGCGTCAACGGCAAGGCGTCGAAGAAAAAGCCCGCCCGCACACTCGGCGAGGTGCTGCTGACGCCGACGCGGATCTACGTCTCGCCGATCACCAAGCTGCTCCACAACTACAAGATCAAGAAGGTCATCAGCGGCATGGCCCACATCACGGGCTCGGGGATGGCCGGGAACCTCTGCCGCGCCCTGCACCCGAAGGTGGATGCGCTGATCGACACCAAGGCATGGCCCGTCCTGCCGGTCTTCCAGTTCCTGCAGGAGCACGGCGAAATCTCCGACACAGAAATGCGCCGGGTCTTCAACATGGGGATCGGCTACTGCCTGATCGTGCGGCCCGCCTTCGCCGATTCGATCGCCCAGCAGCTCAAGCGTTACGGCGAGACGGTGCACACCATCGGCAAGATCGTCAAGGGCAAGGGCGACGTGCGCGAAGAGTGAGCGGCGTGGGTCAGCGTTCGATCGCGATGCCGGCGATCTCCGCCTCGAAGGCGATCTTGCCGTTGACGATGCCCATGCAGTTGCTCTGGAAGCGCTTGGCCGAGGCGCGGATCTCATCGCACAGCAGGTAGAAGTCATCCCCTGGAAGGACCGGCGCGCGGAACGCCGCATCCTTGATGTGCGTGAACGCGCAGAGCTTCGGCACCGGCCACCGGCGGTTGAACAGGAATACGCCCAGCTGTGCCGCGGCTTCGACCTGCAGCACGCCCGGGAGCATCGGCTTGCCGGGAAAATGCCCGGAGACCCAGAACTCGGTGGACTTGACGTGCCAGACGGCGATGCCGCGTTTGAAGTCGGGTGTCTCCATGACGATCTCGTCCAGTAGGGCGAGGTGGTCACGGTGCGGGTTCATCCGGGCGATCCCCGCGCGGTTGTGGACGACCGCCTTCAGGTCAATGCCTGAGATATCAAAAAGGAACGGCTTGCGCGCAGCCGTAGCGCCAGCGTTGTCGGGATTCGGAGCAGGGGTTGTGGACATGTCCGCAAACCTTGCTTGTCAGCCGGCGGTGGGGGTGTCGGCCTCGCCCGCGTCGAGCAGGCCGGTGCGGACGTCCTGAGCGGCCTGCTTGATCTCTTGCATCTTCTTGCGGGCGCGGACCTTGGCCGCCTTGTTGCCGCCCTTACCCTTGTTCACGTCTTCCTCAGCCTCGGCGATCAATTGCTTGAGTCGATCAAACGCTTCCACGGGGGTACCTCCAGGTGGGGGGCGGTCAGTTGGCTGGCAGTATAGCGGGGGTTGTGAGAGGGGTTTGTTTGGAGATGGGCCGGGGATTATGCCCCACTGTGCAGCGATTTGGCTGCACTGCCAGGCATTTGCTCAGTGCCCGACCATCGGCAGGTAGCGGTCGATGATGACCAAGGCCGCATGCAGGTACTTGGGGTTGCCCTCGCGTTCCATCAGGGCCGGGGCGGCCGCGGCAGAGAGGACTCGGCGGACCGCGGCGATCATGCCATAGTCGCCATCGCAGGGCAGACCGATCCGCCGGCGCTGGGCAGCCAACTCGCTGACGACATGGATGCCGTGCAGGTACGCCTCGTGCCCCCAGTAGACCCGCTCGAAATAGATCGCATCCTCGACCCAGTGGCCTGTGTGGACCAGTGCCAGATCGATCAGCACGCACGAACCGTCGGTCCGGCGCATGGCGTTGCCGGCGTGGAGGTCGCCGTGGCACCAACTGTTCATGGGGCGTGCGTTCCAGCGCGTCAGCAGCGCCGGGAGGGCGTGGGCAACGTGTCGCAACGCTGTCGCCCACAGGTGGGCCTCGTGGCCGGTGACAATCTGGCCGCGCCGGACCGCTTCCTTGGACTTCTCGATCATCTTGGCGAAGTCCTGCTTCGGAGTCGTGCCGGTCGGCGGACCCTGGCGCCCCAGCAGCATCTGCACTTGGGCCGCCGCCGCGAGCATGTCGTGGACATCGCGTTCGCTCAACTCGGCCGCGAGCGGCCGGCCCGGCACGCGCTCGATGACCAGCCATCCGAGGTCGTAGGGGCCGAGCGAGGTGCCGCTGGCGAGTACCCGTGGCGTGGGTGTGGGGGCGGTGCCGTCCGAAGCGCCGAGCGCCCGCGTCCACTTCAACTCGGTGTAGCCGACCGGGAGCTTGACGACCGCGTCGAGCGATGCGCCGTTCTCCAACTTGAACGAGGCAAAGCCCGTTGAGCCGCCGCCGCGTTGCCACGTGCTCTTGAACCAGCGGATGGGGCCGAGCTTGCCGTCGCAGGCGGCACAGACCAAGGGCTCAAGTGACTGCCCGAGCGCACCGTCGCCGGGCTGGTTCATGTGATTCGAGTGTGTTGAATGCTGCGTCGACACCTCGACCGCTTCAGGCGGCCTGAGATCAGCGGCGGACGAGGTGACGACGGGCTCACTCATGCCGCCGGCACGCCCGGACCGGTTTGTCCGTGACGCGTCAGCACCCTGAACGTACCTCATCTCCAGCGCCGTGTCTAGCCCGGCAGCTGCGAATCCGCCAACGCGGCCAGTTTTACGAACTGTTCCACCGATAACTCCTCGGCCCGCATGGTCGCCGTGACGCCCTCCGGCCAGGGGATCGCCCTTCCGAGGGTCGAGCCGAGCTGCTTGCGACGCTGTTGGAAGACCCGCTGGCAGAACGCCGCGAGCAGATCGGGCCGGTCGGTCGCGGGGTGCGCCCGGCGGCGGACGAGCACCATGGCGCTGGTGATATCGGGCCGCGGCCAGAAACACTCGCGCGGCAGCGTGGCGATCAACGAGACTTCGGCCATGGCTTGCGTCACCACGCCGAGGGTGCCGAAGTCCTTGCTCGCCGGCGCCGCCATCAGCCGCTCGGCGACTTCTTTCTGGATCGTCACGGCCATGATGCTGCAATTGGGGCGCTCGATGAGCAGGTTGAGCATCAGCGGCGTGGCGGCCCCGTAGGGCAGATTGGCGACCAGCGAGAATGGACCATCGCCGAGTGCCGTTGCGGCGGCGCTGGCCAGGCGTTTACCTGTCTCGAGGCAGTCACCTTCGATGAGCGTGAAGCGGTCGCCGAAACCGAGTGCAGGGATACGCTCGCGCAGCAGCGCTGCCAAGCCGGCATCGAGTTCGCACGCCACGACGCGGCAGCCGCGCTCGAGCAGCCCCTCGGTGAGCGTGCCGGTGCCTGGACCGACCTCCAGCACGGTGTCACCGGCCTTGACGCCGGAAGCGTCGATGAGCTTGGCGACGAGATTCTTGTCGATCAGGAAGTTCTGGCCCAGCGCGTGGCGCGGGGCGAGGCCGCGGGATTCGAGGAGGGCCTTGATTTCGGAGAGGGTTTGCACGGCTTACCACTCGCCCGCAAGGATCTGGTTGAGCGCGTGCGCCACGCCGCCCTGATCGCACGCCAGCGTCTGCCGGTCCGCGGCCTTGGCGACGCTCGCGTGTGCGTTGCCCATCGCCACGCCGAGCCCCGCGTGAGTGATCATGGAAAGGTCATTGGTCTGGTCGCCGATCGCCGCCGTTCGCTCGGGCGGGATGCCCAGCCTTCGGGCGAGGCGCTCAAGGGCTTGCCACTTGTCCGCCAAGGGGTTGAACATCTCGACAATGTGGACACTCTCGATCCCGTCATCGCGCCGGTCGGTCGGCAACAGCACGCCGTTGAAGTGCTGGAGCATCACCTCGCCGCCGAAGCGGATGCGGAGGTCATCTGCCAGCTCGGTGATCGGCGTGTTGGCGGCGTAGGCCCCCACGCGCACGGTGTGCTCCGGGTGCTCGTCGTGCTCGAGCGCATCGGTGTAGCGCACGTTCACGCCCATTTTCTTGAACCACCACTTGCTCGCGGGGTCGATCGCGTCGGGGCCCCACGGCGTGACGGCGAGGTAGTCGAACCCAGCGGCGTGCGGGTCCTTGAGCAGCAGCACTGGGTGCTCCTGCTCGTGCAGGTGGTCGGCGACGCGCCGCACCAACTCCAGCGGCATGGTGAACCGTTCAAGTGTGCGGCCCGACTGCGGCTCGGCGACCATCGCACCTCCGGCGACGATCACCGGGTCGGTCTGCTCGATCCTTGCGACCACCTCGCGCGTTTCGACCAGCGCCCGCCCGGTGCAGATCGTGACCATGATCCCCGCTTGACGGGCACGTCGGATCGCGGCGAGATTATCCGCGTGGATCAACCCGTTGTGATCGATCAGCGTGCCGTCAAGGTCCACGGCGATGATGTCGTAGCGGTGGCAGGGCATTCGACCAAGCGTAGAGCGTGGATCACGCGGGGAATTCGCGACGTGTCCCCGGCCCGATCGTCAGGCAGTTCTTCCCCGCGCGCTTGCTCTCGAGCGCAAGCTGGTCGGCGCGTTCGAGCAGTTCCGCGGGCGTACGCCCGTCCCATGGGAACGTCGCGAGCCCGCCACTGATCGACAGTCTTCCCGGCGCGCCCTCGCCAAGCTTCGGGAAGCGGTGGGCGGCGATCTGCTTCTGGAAACGGGCGGCGATCTGGCACACATCCGTTGGCGGCTTGCTGCCGGGCTCCCGGGGGCCGCCCTTCTCGTGGAAAATCACGACGAACTCGTCGCCACCGATCCGGCAGACCCGGTCGCCGTCGCGGATCACCGAGCGCAGCAGCGCCACCGTCTGCTGGAGGATCTCATCGCCGGCGCCATGGCCGAACTCGTCGTTGAACCGCTTGAAGTCGTCCACGTCGAAGACCATGATCGTGACGGTGCCCCGCTCGCGCCGGGCCCGCTCGATCGCCTCGCGCAAAAAGCCCTCGAAGTAGCGGCGGTTGTATGCCCCCGTCAGGTCGTCGAAGAGCGCCGCCCGCTTGAGCGCCTCCTGCTGTTCGCCGACGGCCAGCCACGTCGCCAGCCACTGGGCGTGCGGCATCAATTCAGCCTGAGTCAGCGACGAGCAGATCAGGTGCCCGAAGACACGTTGGTTGTGCGTCACCGCCACGCCGTCGGTTGGAGTCGCCGCGACCGCAGGGGTCAACAGCACATCGGCGTGCCCTGTTCGGCGTCGGATGACTTCCAATCCCGGCAGCACCAGGTCGCGCCCCGCCAGCGCAGCCTGCACCAGCGGCAGGTCGTCCGCGGCCGACCCGAGCACCACCGGCGGCTGAACCGGCGCGAGCGTCACCGTCGGCTGCCCCACGGGGGTCTGGGCCATGGCCTGCTGAACCGCCGCGGGCGCGGCCACCGGCGGCATGGTCATCGTCACCGTTGGCGCAACGGCTGGGGGCGTCGCTGTGACCGGTACCCCCGTCGATCCGCTCGTCGGCGCAATCGGCTTCTGCGGCGCACTTGGCGAGGTCAGTGCCGCAGCGGGCGCTTTGGCGCCCGGCAACGGGATCATCCCATCAGGCACGGCCGGCGCCGTCGGCAATGGCGGCGGCACGGCAACCTTGGCCGGCCGACCAAGCACAACACTGCGGATCATTGTCGCGCCGGCATTCGGAGCCAGCACGCCGTCGTACGCCGCGCGGTTAGGCGAGGGTCCGCCGTTCTCGACCAGCAGCACCTTGGCGTCCGGATCGGCGATGCGCACCGCGTTCACAAAGCGCGCCGCATCTTCACCCGGGTCGGCCTCGGGCGCGACAATCACCGCGGCTCGCCGCGGAGATGCACCATCGATCGGATCGGCCACCTCCCCGACGGCCTCGAGCGCCGTGCGTGCCCGCACCAGTTCGACATCGGCATCGCGGCGCAGACCGGCATCCAAGCCCGTGCGGCCCACAAGGATGACGCGCAGCGCATCGTCTCCATCACCGTGATCTGTTTGTGAACCCGGCGTGCCCATGTGTCCCTAGCGGCTCCCGCCGGGTTGTACGCCCGGTTTGCCGCGGCCGTTCACGTCTTCGCCCAGCAGCATCGCCAGTTCGTCGGCCGAAAGCACGCTTGTCGGTCCCGCCGGAGGCTCGGCATCGGGTCCTTCATCTGTCGTCGGTCGAGTCCGCGCTGGGGGCTCGTCAGGGCCGTCCCCGGCCAAGCGCAGTTTTGGCCCAGCCTTTGACCTGGCGGGTATCACGATCTTCGGCTCCGGTGGCGGCGTCGTACCCGCCCATCGGGCAATGTCCTCACTCGTCACTGCGCGGATCTGCTCGCCGCCAGCGGTGTCAAACCACCAGCAGACCGCCCGCGGCGCATGCCGCGAAACAGCTTCCAGCACCGCCGCTACGCCCGTCAGGCGATCCGGGAAGCACGGCACCAGCACGATGCCGCCGGCCTCGGGGCCTTCGCGGTGGGACTTGACCACCCGGGCCAAGGCCGCAAACTGGTCCTCCACCTGCACCACCGACAGGCCGTGGTGATCCAAGCTCCGCGCCAAGCGCGGATGCACGCCCTCCCCGCGCGGCGTCCACACCACACACCGCGTGCGTCCGAGAACCGGTTGATTCGAGGCGGTCGTCACAAGAGAAGAGTACCACATCCGGGCCGTATTGCGACCGGAACCGGGTTTGGCGGTTCCGGGTTTGGGTCATTGTCCCGGCCGGTGCCGCGCCGATAACCCCTCGGCGATCCGACGCGCTCCATCGGCCGGGCCGAGTCGATCCAAGGCGGAGCGGAGTCGGCCACGCTCGTCCGCGCTGGCCAACAACCGCAAAATGACCGGGGCAGATTCGGTCATGTTCTTCGAGGCATCGATGTGGTCGGTCGTGATCACCGCAGCGCTGGCACGCACAAGCGCGGCGGCGTTGAGCTTCTGGTGCTGGTCCGCGTGGTACGGATACGGAAGAAAGACCGTCGGTGTCCGGTTGCACCACGCCTCGGCCACCGCCCCGGCCCCGGCGCTCGAGACTGCAAGCTCCGCCGCGCCCCACCACAGGCCCATGGTCCGCACCAGCGGCTCAACTGTCGCCGCCACGCCCGCCGCGCGGTATGCCTCGACGAGTTCCTCGCGGCTCGGCCCTCGCCCACCGACCTTCGGTGCCCCGCACTGGTGCAGTATGTGCCACCCCGCCAGTGACCGCGACGGGTGCGAGGCGATGTCCATCACCAGCCGGTTGATCGTCGCCGACCCTTGGCTGCCGCCGGTGACCATCAGCACAGGTTGGCGTGCATCGATCCCCAGAGCCGCGCGACACGCATCCCGCGGCAGCGTGTTGACCGCGGCCTTCCGCACGATCGGCGGCACAACCTGCCACTTCGGATAGTCCTTGCACGCAACGACCGTGTACGCCCCCGCCCCGCCCGTCACGCGCCGCGCGATGAGCCGGTTGGCCTTGCCGGGAACGGCATCGAGGTTCACTATCGTGCTCGGCACCCGCTCGACGCGGGCCGCCTGCACGGCCGGCGCGGCAACGAACCCGCCCATCGCGATCAAGTGCACCGGCCCGTGCCTCTTCGCCTCGCGCAGCATTTTCCGCGTCTTTCGCACCGACGGCCCCCATCCTTTCAGGAACCGCCATAGCGCTCGCGGCCGTATACCCAGCGGCTTGGCGGCCAGCGCCTCGAAGCGCACGCCTTCCGGTGTCAGCACGTCGCGGTCCACCGCGCGATCGGAGCAGAGGAAAAGCAGTTCCGCCCGCTCGCCCATCAACTCACGCAGTTGCTCACCGATCGCCAACCCCGGGAACAGGTGCCCTCCCGAGCCGCCGCCAGCGAAGACGAATGTCACAGTCTCCATGCTCCGCCCCCGCCCCCCACCCCGGGCCTCCTGCTCACGCCGCGGCGGCCTCCGGCCGGGTCATCGACGGCTCTGCGTCAAGGTCGAGTTCCATCTCCAGCGGATTCATCGCCGCCTGTTCCGCGTCCGCGAAGCGGTCCATGCCGATGAGCAAGCCGAGTGACGCCGCCGTCAGGATCCACCCGGTGCCGCCGCTCGAGAGCAGCGGCAGGGCAATGCCTTTGGTCGGCCCCCACCCGGTGACGACGCAGAGGTTGACCACTGCCTGCACGCCGACGGTGGCGATGATGCCGATGCCGACGAGCTTGAGGATCGGGACGGTCTGCTTGCGGATGATCAGGTACGAAGCCCAGAGCATCCCGATGTAGAGGGCGATGACGACCGCTGCCCCGGGGACGCCGAGTTCCTCGCAGATGATCGAGAAGATGAAGTCGGTCTGGTCTTCGGGGAGGTAGCCGAACTTCTGCAGCCCGTGGCCGAGGCCGCGCCCCCAGACCTGGCCGTTGGTGATCGCCACCATCGACTGGATCATGTGGTAGCCGCGCCCTTGCGGGTCGCCGTAAGGATCAACGAACGAGCGGAGCCGCTCCAGGCGGTAGGGATTGGCGACAACGGCCGCGATGAAGCCCAGGGCGCCGACCGGGAGCATCAGGCCGAAGTGCCAGAACCGAGCCCCTGCGGCCAGCAAGACGATCGCCGCCACCAGGCCGATGAGCACGCCCGTGCCAAGGTCTTCAAGCACGACAAATCCGGCGACCGCGCCAGCGCAGGTCAGCGCCGGCATCAGCCCCCACATGAAGCTCCCTAGCCGCTCACGCAGCCGCCAGCCGTACCAGGCCATCACGGCGACCAATCCCCACTTGGCGATCTCCGACGGCTGGATCGATTGCCCTGCGACCATCAGCCACCTGTGCGAGCCGTTGACGGTGCGACCGACGCCCGGGGCGTAGACCAGCGCCATCGCGCCGATGAACGCCACGCCCGCGGCCCACATCGGCCACATCCGCCACCCGCTGGCCGGTTCCGGCGGCGGCACGCTGTTGGCCACGCCCGGCGCCAGCTTCAGCACCCACAGACGCGACGTGATGAACATGGCCAGCAGGGCCAGCCCCATGTAGACGACCGACTTGGAGAGCAGCACCCCCAGCAGCGTCACGGGGGTCTTGGCTTCGACCGTCATGCCCGCCGATGGCACCATCACGATGCCGATGGTCAGCAGGGCCAGCACACACAATGCGACAACTTGCCCGGGACGGAGCATGGTGCGGGGAATATCGGCCCGGCCGTTGAGTTGCGTGCAGTTTGAGCGGTGAATCCCGATGTCTCACCCGCCGTGGTCGTCGGCCGCCTTGCGCGGCGAGCCCTTGCCCGAGATCACCGTCAGCCCCATCCGCTTCTCGACCTCTTCGACAGGTTTGGCGACCAGGTCGTATCCATCGCTCCCGACGATCACGCAACGGACCAGCTCGCCCGGCACCAGCTTGCGGCCCGACTGCACGTACGTCACGCTGTCGATCTGCGGCGCCTGCGAATACGTGCGGCCCTGGTAGAGCTGCCCGCCCTTGCCCACGCCGCTGGTCGCGCGGCCGCTCGTGCGCATCGGGGCGTCGATCAGGACATCCATCTTGACCCCCGTGTCGGCCGGTCGGCGCTCATCGAACTGCGCGGCAAGACTCGCCTGCCGCTCGAAGGCGATCTTCTGCTGCAATTCCATGATCTCGTTGTGTCGGCGCTTCTTGACCTCGGCGGGTACGGCGAGCTTGGGATCGTCCTCCATCGTTCCGGCGACCGTCCCCGGCTCCTTGGAGTACTCGAAGACGCCGACGTTCTCGAACTTCTGCTCGCCGATGAACGCCAGCAGTTCCTGGTGGTCCTGCTCGGTCTCGCCGGGGAAGCCGCTGATGAACGTCGTCCGCAGCGCGATCCCCGGCACCTTGCTCCGCAGCTTGTCGAGCAGCGTCTCGGTCTGGGCCCGCGTGATGAACCGGCGCATGCTCGCCAGCATGCGGTCGCTGGCGTGCTGCAAGGGCATGTCGATGTACTTCAGCACGCGCGACGTCTTGGCGATCGCGTCGATGCACTCATCCGAGAAGTTGCTCGGGTACGCGTACATCAGCCGGATCCATCCGTCGCCGACGCCCAGTTCGTCGTATGCACGAGTGATCGACGCGAGCATCCCCGGCAGGCCGCGCATCTTCGCCTCGCTCTTGAGACCGATGCCGATGTCGTCGCCGTAGCTGGTGGTGTCCTGGCCGATCAAGTTCAATTCAAAGCATCCGTCGGCGATCAGTTCCTTCGCCTCGGCCACCAGCGGGTCCAGCGGCTTGGAGCGCATCTTGCCCCTGATCGAAGGGATCGTGCAGAAGGCACAATTCTGGTTGCACCCTTCGCTGATCCGCAGGTACGCGTAGTGCCGCGGCGTCAAACGCAGCCGCGAGCGGTCGTCCTCGAAGTAGCCGACACCCTTGCCGTCCTTGCCGTTGACCGTCAGACCGGTGACGGCCATGCCGCGCTCGCCCGCGGCCACCAGCGCGTTGCTGGCGATCCAGTACTTCGGTGAGCCGTCTTCCTTCAAGGCCTGCGGAGCGACCCGAGCCCCGCGCACCGCCTGCACGATGCGGTCGCGATCGAAGACGCCGACCATCGCGTCGATCCCCGGTGCCCATTCAAGCATCTTCGCCCGGTGCCGCTGCACCAGGCACCCGGCGACAACCACGCGCTTCACCTGCCCGGAGGCCTTGCGCTCGATCGCCTCCTTGATCACCGCCAGCGACTCGTCCTTGCTCGCCTCCAGGAAACCGCAGGTGTTGACGACCACCGCGTCCACCTCGCCGCCATCATCGACCACGTCGTAGCCGACGGGCGTGATCCCGTCCTCGGCGAGCAGCCCGAGCATCTTCTCGGAATCGACGAGGTTCTTGGGGCACCCAAGCGAGACAAACGCGACCGAGTCGATCGCGGCATCGTTCGCTGGGGGGTGCTTTTTGGAGTGTTTGGCTGGCGGACGGGGCATGGACCGGAAGTATAGGTTGACAGCAGCGTCAACCCCTTGACGCTCACGTCCCGGCTTTGCGATACCCGCTGTTCTGCACGATCACCTTGACGTTCTTCGCTTTGGCCTCGAGATTCGACTCCGCGGCGTAGATCGTGCCGTCGGTGAGCTTGTCGAAGCGCACATCCAGCGTGACGGGGTCCTTGTCTTTGCCCAGCGCTGTCGAAACGTTCACGTTCAGCACGCGGTTGTTCATCAGGTCAATCTCCACCGAGAGCATATCCCCGGGCTGTTGGTAATCTTTGAAGTCGAGTTTGGCTCGCTTGCCCGGTTCAATGATGCGGATCGAGGCCTTGCCGGCATCCACGCACTTCTGGATCTTCTCATGATCCGGTGGCAGGTACTTGTGGACTAGCGCCGTCGCCTCTTCCATATATTCGGCAAGTTCTTCCTTCTTCTGCTCCTTGATCCGTCCACGAAGTCCGCGCTCCGTCGTGGGCGGCGGCGGGGTTGAGATCAGCACCTTCTGGAGCTTGCCGTCTTCGCCGTAATAACAGCGGTTCTGCTTGCGCGACTTCTCTTCGCCGCGGAGGCTGACGATCGTCGTTTCGATCCACTCGTATTTCCTCAGCGCCGCTTGGCTCTCGGCGAACGACTTCTTGATCGCCGCCACCCGCTCTTGCGGGGCGGGCTGATCGGCCGGCGTGGCCGCCGCGGGCGTTGCCGGCGGCTGCGGCAGCATTGCGGCGCCGGTGAGTGTCGCCACCGTCAATGTCCCGATGAAAACAGTAATCAGACGTGTCATGCCCGGCTCCTTGAGTTCAGGCTCGTTCGTTGCTCTACCTGACCGTAGCCGATGACGAGTCCTTACAGCGGATGGCGACGTTACTTGTCCTTGGCTTCCGACTCGTTCGTCCACTCGAACGGGAAGATCTTCTTCCAGTCGTCCTTCATGTTCACCACCGTCCAGCCGTTCTTCTTCGCCGCATCGAGCCCCCTGTCGAGCCGCCCGATGCGCGAGTCGCGGTCGTACGCCCACTCGCGCTTGGCGTCGGTGTGGTGCACCAACAGGCAGAACCGCGCGCCGGTTCCGCCGGCCGTCCACTCCAGCATCTGCAGGTCGCCGTCGGAGTTGCCGAACGCCGCGATCGGTCGCCGCCCGATGTGCTGCTGGATGCCGACGGGCTTGCCCGGCCCGTCGTCAACGAGGTTGATCTCCGGCAACTTCATCAGCACGAGCTTGCCGTCTCGCTCTTCCAACTTCAGCTTCCCGCTGCTGCCGACGACCTGCTGCGGCGGGATGCCGTACGCCTTCTCCGCCCAGGGGCGCATGAATTCGATGCCCCCGCCCGAGACGATGAACGTCGTGAACCCTTTGGCCCGCATGTGGACGAGCAGCTCGTGCATCGGCACGTAGGTCATCTCGGTGAACGGTCGCTTCGTTTCCGGGTGCCTGGCGGTCGCGACCCACTCCTTCACCAGTTTGTCGAAATCACTGATGGTGATGCCCGTGTGCGTCGCCGCGATGATCTCAAAGATCGCCTTCTCGCCCCCCGCCAGTGCCGCCTTCACGTCGCCTTTGAGCAGCGAGGCGAACGGCTCCTTATCCTTCCACTCGGGGTGCTGCGGTGCCATCTCCTTCACGCGGTCGAGCACGAAGAAGAGCTGGAAGTACATCGGCTGCTCGGCCCACAGCGTGCCATCGTTGTCGAACGTCGCGATCCGCTCGTCGGGGGGCACATAGTCGGGCGATCCCTCCCTTGTCACCTTCTCGACAAACGCGATGATCGCCCGCTTGGAGGCGACGTCATTCCACGACGGCAGGGGATCGACGGCTGGCGCCGCGGCCGCTGCCGGTTGTGCCGGGCGGGCGGCGGGAGAGGTTGCGGGCTGAGCGCACGTGGCATGCACTGCCAGAACCAAACAGAGTGTGCCGAAAACGACGAAGGACAAATGCCGAGCCATGAAAGTGCCTCCTGCGCGATCGTGGACTGTCCGAAAATCGGCGGGCGGCCCTTTCGGGACGCCCGCCGGAGTGAACTTCGTTGCGGGCCGGTTCACCCTGGAACACGGCACCCGCCGATCCTGTCATTGGTCACTGGCCGGGATGGCTCTTGCCCATCTCCCGCACGGTATTGAGTACCTGTTCAAGGTTGTAGCTCGCCGCCATCTGCAGCGGCGGGAAGTCGATGTACGACATCAGTTCCTTCTCCCACAGGAGCTGGCCGATGGGCAGCAGGTTCCAGTCGTAGATGTACGCCGTGCTCGGCGAGGCGAGGGCCCCCGCCACCGAGAACGCGCCTTTCTGCTCGGCGCCGACGTTGTTCTCGAACGGATCGCGCATGATGTTCTGGATCTGCGTCCAGTGGTAGGTCACGGGCGCATCGAGCGCCGAGGTGCCCGTCGAACCCATCATCGTGTAGTAGAACTTCCAGTTCTTGTAGCGCACGGCCGAAGGGAGGCGCCCCTGGTAGTAGAAGAACGTGTCGCGGTTGCTCGGGCTCTTGCCCGTGAGGTAGGAG
>JBOHNM010000068.1:0-20651 GCA_050730675.1 Phycisphaerales bacterium
CATCTACCCCAACATCGTCGTCTCGACCCCCAACAACGCCAACAACCTGAACATCTACAACGCCTCCTCAACCGACAAGTCCCTCCGCTTCATGCTCATCGTCGCGGCCATCGGCGTGCCGCTGGTGCTGACCTACACCGTCGCCATCTACCGCGTCTTCCGCGGCAAGGTGGTGCTGACGGACCACTCGTATTGACCTCGTCCGAATGTCGTCTGACGTTCAACCCGCATACCTTCCCGCACCATGCGTCTGTCCCACCGCGCGACGTCCCTGAAGCCCTCCTCCACCATCGCCGTGATGAACCGCGCCAAGGCGCTCAAGGCTCAGGGGATCGACATCCTCAACTTCTCCGCGGGTGAGCCCGACTTCCCATCGCCCGAAAAGGCCAAGCTCGCCGCGATCGAAGCGATCCGCTCCGACCAGACCAAGTACGTCGAGACCGCCGGCGACGCCGTGACGCGCGACCTGATCGCCAGGCTGATGGTCGAAGAGAACAAGATCGCCGGCATCACCCGCGACCACCTCATCATCACCACCGGTGTGAAGATGGCCCTGTACCTCTGCTTCCAGACGCTCTTTGACGCGGGCGAGGAGCAGGAACTGATCCTCCCCTCGCCGTCGTGGGTCAGCTTCGGCCCGATGTCGCAGCTCGCCGGCGCCAAGGTCGTCGAGCTGCCGACCACGCCGGCGTCGAACTTCAAGATCACCCCCGAACAGCTCAGGCGGGCGATCACGCCCAAGTCACGCGTGCTGCTGATGAACTCCCCCAGCAACCCGTGCAGCACGATGTACACCCCCGAGGAGCTGCGGGCGATCGCCGACGTCGTCGCCGAGGCGGCCCGGACGGTCGCGCCCGAACTGGTCATCGTTTCCGACGAGCTTTACCACAACATCGTGTTCGGAGATGTGCCGTTCATGTCCATCGGCTCGATCCCCTCGGTCGCCGAACGCACCATCACCGTGGACGGCCCGGGCAAGAGCTTCGCCATGACCGGCTGGCGGCTCGGCTGGGCCGCCATGCCCGGCGACTTCGGCAAGACCCTGATCGGCGCCATGACCAAGCTCCAGGGTCAGACCACCACCTGCGTCACGACCTTCACACTCCCTGCCCTGCGCGTCGCCATGACCGAGTGCCGCGCCGACCTCGAAAAGATGCGCACCGCCTTCGCACGCCGCGCCGAGCTGATCTTCGGCCTCCTCGGCAAGATCCCCGGCGTGCGGGTCGCCAAACCCGTCGGCGCGTTCTACGTCTTCCCTGACATCTCCGTGTACCTCGGCAAGACCTCTCCCGGCGGCCGCAAGCTCAACGGCGCTGCCGACTTCGCCGGCGCGCTGCTGGACGAAAAGCAGATGGCCGTCGTCCCCGGCGAGGACTTTTCGGCCGCCATGGGCCACAAGCACGTGCGCATCAGCTTCGCCTGCTCGGACGACCAGATCCGTGAGGGGTGCAAGCGCCTGGCCGACTTCTGCACCTCGCTCAGCTGAGCGATAAACCCGAACAACGTGCTTTCGGGACAATTCCCGATGTGACGGCTGGCGAGCCGATGGTTTTCCCGTATACTCGACCGAGTAGCCCGATCCACCCGATCGGGCGAGCAAGATGATCCCGCCCCTTGTGGCGGAGCAGCAGCCCTTCGTGCAAGCGGTGGGCGATTAACGCGTGGGGGTCGCATGATGGCGTCCTTGGCTTTGTGCTTGAGCATGTCCGCCGCTGTGGGTTTCACGGGCGATCCTGATTCGCTCTCGGCGCTCCCGCCACCTCCCGACATGACGGGCACTTTCCGTCCCGCGGGGATGAACGCCGATGGGACGATGATCGCCGGGAACTGCATGCAGAACGGCGCGCCCGGCGGAGCGCCGGTGTTGTGGCGCAAGGCCGACGGGACGACGGCCTTGGCAATGCCGCCGCATGCGTCGTGGATCCGCGTGGTGGGCGTTTGCGCCGACGGAACCGCGGTGGTCGCCGCGATGGATGCGCCGATGGGCGTGGAGTTCGTGCGTTGGGAATCGGGCGTCGCCGCGCCACAGAACCTTGGCGGCGGCGGCGTGATGGCGGCGCTGGCGCTGTCGTGCGACGGGCGGGTCGTCGTCGGTTCGATGGGGTCTGCGGGCGCGCAGCGCGTACCGGTGACCTTCGATGTTGATCGCGGCCTGGTGGAGGTGCCGCACCCAGTCAATGCGATCAGGAGTGAGTGCGTCGGCGCGGATAGGACCGGCGCGCGCGTGGTCGTCAACTGCCTGCTGCTGACGAGCGTGGACAGGCCGTTCATCTACAGCACCGAGGAGGGACTGCTGGACCTGTGGGGCATACCGGCGGATATCCCGGCGACGGCCGGGGCGATCTCGGCGAGCGGGCGTTACGTGGCGGGGTCGATGGGATCGCCGCCGGAGATGATCCGGCCGTTCCGTTGGTCCGATGCGCAGGGAGCGGCGGAGATGGGAACACCGTGGGGCGACAGTGATGTCTTCGCCACACACATTTCCGGGGATGGATCGCTGATCGCCGGGATGCGCGGGCCGGCGACGGCTTCTCTCGCGTGGGTGTGGACGCAGGCGGGCGGGGCGCGGGACCTGGCCGAGCTGCTGGCTGATCGCGGGGTGAACACCGAGGGGTGGACGCTGGAGTCGATCGGCGCGGTATCGCGGGATGGAACGGTCATTGCAGGCGTGGGCACCCGCTATGGGTATCGGGGCGGCTGGGTGGCGACCCTGGCCAGCCAGCGGTGCGGCGCCGCGGACCTGACGGGGCCGGGCGGGTGGCCGGGAGGCGATGGTGCGCTGACAGCCGACGACGTCGTGGCGTTCCTGAACGCGTTTTTCACCGGGGACAGCGCGGCGGATGTAGCCTCGCTCGGTGGAACCGTTCGGCAGGACGGTGCGATCACGGCCGATGACGTGGCGGTGTTCCTGGCGGCGTTCTTTGCCGGGTGCCCGTAGTCAGGGCTTCGACGCGTCGTCCTTCGGGGGCAATTCCAGCAAAATTGTGCCGTGGATCTGCTCTTGGCGGACGCGCACCTGCTGCTGGCGGATGAGTTCGAGCATCGCCAGGAAGAGGCCGATGGCCTCGGAGCGGCTGCGCCCGCGGAAGAGTTCGCGGAATTCCATCTGCTTGCCCGCCCCCCCGGCGCCCTCGGCCTCGCGGCCCTCGCGGTTGAGGAGGTCGATGATGTCAGCGGCGTGAACTTCGATGGGCGTTTCGTCGTCGAGGACGCGGTGGTCGCCGACGCGGTTGAAGTCCACCGTCTCCATGATCTGGGCGAAGGCGGAGACGAGGTGCACCAGTTCCAGATCGCCGAGGTCGATATCGCCGAGGGCCTCTTCGGGGATTTCCACCTGCGGCGCGCCGGCGGCGCCGGCGGGGAAGCGGCGTTCCCATTCGCCGCGGCGCTCTTCGAGGGCGTGGGCGGCGTCGCGAAAGCGCTTGTAGGCGAGGAGCTGCTTGACGAGGTCGGCACGGGGGTCGGCCGCGGCGGGAATGTTGGTTGATTCGGCGGCGATGGGCTCGCCGTCAGGCCCGACCTGTGCCTCGGGGGGCATGAGCATGCGGCTCTTGATCTCCATGAGCGTCGCGGCCATGACGAGAAACTCGCCGGCGGCCTCGATATCCATGCGCTCGATGCCGCCGCCGGCTTTGAGGAAGTCGAGGTACTGACCGGTGATGGTGGAGACGGGGATGTCGGTGATATCGACCTCGGCGCGGCGGATGAGGTAGAGGAGCAGGTCGAGGGGCCCCTCGAAGGCGTCGAGCGTGACTTTGTATTCGGCGGTCGGCATCGGGGACTCCGTTCCCGGAAAAGTTCGCCGCAGAGGCGCAGGGGTCGCAGAGGCCGAATCCATCGGTTCTGCAATGAAACTTGAGCGAGTGTACCCTTGATCCCTATGCCGCGTACTGAACCGACCGATCCGAGCATCACCAACGAGCGGGCCCTGGCAGAGGGTGTATTTCGGGCGGAGGCCGCGGCGGTCGGGGCGCTGGCGGAGCGGATCGGGCCGGAGTTCCACAAGGCGGTCGAGACGCTGGAACGGTGCGCCCGCGCGGGCGGCAGCGTGCTGGTGACGGGGCTGGGCAAGAGCGGGCTGATCGGTCAGAAAATCTCGGCGACGCTGGCGTCTCTGGGGATCCCCAGCCATTTTGTCCACCCAACCGAGGCGGCCCACGGCGACCTGGGGAATTTCCGGCGGGCCGATGTGTGCATCGCGCTGTCGTACAGCGGCGAGACCGATGAGGTCATCGCGCTGTCGGCGATCCTGCACCAGGACGGGATCCCGGTGATCTCGATCACGGCGGGGCCAAAGGCCGCGGGAGAAAAGCCGTCGGCGTTGGAACGCGTCGCGGCGATCGATCTCCATATTGGACGAGTCGAAGAGGATGCCGACATCTCGCCGGCGCCGACGGTCTCGACCACGGCGATGCTGGCGATGGGTGATGCGCTGGCGCTGTGCGCGTCGCGTCGGCTGCAGTTCACGCACGATGACTTCGTCAAGCGGCATCCGGGGGGTTCGCTGGGTGGGTTGATGAAGCCGGTGACCGATGCGCTGCGGTTTGTCGTGGGCAAGAGCTTGAATCCGGTGCCGGATGACCTGACGGTTTCGGAGGCGCTCAAGCAGAGCGAGACGCCGATGCGCCGGCCCGGCGCCATGCTGCTGGTCAACCGCGACACGGGCGTGCTGACGGGACTGTTCACCGACGGGGACCTGCGGCGGCTGATCGAGAAGGACCGAGGGCTTCTTGATCGCCCCGTGAGCGATGTGATGACACGCAACCCGGGGACACTGGCGGATTCCGCCCGCGTGCGCGACGCGGTGCGGATGGTGCGGGAGTTCCGTCGCGACGAGATCCCGGTGGTCGATCCACTTGGGCGGCCGGTGGGTATTCTCGACGTGCAAGACCTGATCGCGATGCGGGTGGTGAAGGAGTAGGGCCGGAGACTTGCACGAAGGCGCGAAGGAACGAAGGAAGGCGTGCTGTTCAACCGTTCCGCCGTCGGGTGCCCGATCGTGCCCGGGATTGGGTTCCTCCGGAGGACACGGGCGGCTGTTTCGCAGGCAGAGATGGAAGTGATTCAGAGGTCGGCTCCGGGAAGAGACGGATCCCGATAGGAAATGACGCGTGCGCTTTCTTGCAAGCGGCATCGATCTTCACCATCGCCTTACGCCACACCGGATCGAAGTTCTCTTCCGTGCAGTTGTCGGGATCTTCGCTCGTCCCTGGCTGAAATTCGCGTACGGTGAAGTTGACTATCCGGGTTGGATTCACGTCGGAGGGCACCGCATCGAGGATGCACCTGAAGTGAAAGAATGACATGTTGACATCGAGGGTTCCGTGTCGCTGAGTCGATGTCGGCGCTTGAAGGACGATTTCTCCGGAAGCACTTTTCTTGAGTTCGTCGTTGATCGCATCCACTGCTTTGTTGAGATTCGCCCAATTAAGGACGGCCGGATCAGCCGCTGTCAAGGCGAAAACGTCGCGTGGGCTGTTGAGGAAGTGGGTGTTCATCGCAAGGCTCGTGGTGGAGGGTCCGAATACGTACTGCAAGATACCTATGCGCCGGGGGATAAACTGCAAGACGAGCAGCACAACACAGATGACGAGCAAGACCCACAGCATGGACTTGCATCGTGGACGACGTCTGGCGGGGGGCGGATGCTTGCTCATCATGGTGCAACCCCGGCAGGAGCAGGTGGATTGATCGGTGTGCCGGGCTTGGGAACCCATTGCCCAGTCTTGGGGTCGACAGACCCGTTCATGCCAGTTGTCTCCCACCAATGGGTAACGTCCGGCCAGTTCTTGCCCGACTGCCCGGTTGCTCGAGCGAATGCCGCTCGCAAGAAGACACGATCGAAATCATCAACCTCGGAGGAACTGTTCGCCTTCTTGTACAGTTCGGCGAGTGTTTCCATGTTGCGGGCGTCAGCGAAGCGTGCGTGGATTTGGTAGGCCGAGATGCCGCTGACGAGTGAGTTCGTTATCGCGTTCACAAAGGCATCGGGGCCGGAACGCTTTTCGGCGAGGAAAGTGAAGAGGGCTTTGGAGCGGTCGAGGATGACGCTGGGGACAACGGCGTCGTAGGTGGCGACGGTCATGCGCATGTAGGGAATGGGGATGGGCTTGCCGGAACCGGCGTTGAGCACCTCGCCCGTCTTGAGGTGTAGTTGGAGGGGCGTCTTCCAGAACGACTCGTCCTGACCGGGAGCGCGACCGACGACCATCCAGGAGCCGCGGGCGAAGAGGGCCAGGTCATTGGGCCCGGCCTGTTTGATGAACTGATCGGCGTAGAACTGGGGCGTGTAGTCGACGATGGGGTAGTTGGCGCGGTTTGAGGCGATGAGGCCTGCGGCGTGGATGGCCGCGGCGGCGCCGGGGATGGCGGGGTGCGGGAAGAAGGCGCTGAGGGAGCCGACGGTGGTGGCAAGTCCGTCGAGCGCGGCACGGGTCTCGGCGTTGCGCTCCTTGCTGACATCCATCACGCGGAGCTTGAAGTAGGGCTGGTTGCGGCTGTTCCAGTTGCGTTCGGAGTAAACGAGAGCGCTGGTGAAGTTGAGCCGCTGGCCGGGACGCACGCCGCGCTCGTACCAGAGCGCAAAAGACTGGAGGCCGGGGTCGGAGGAGGTCTGGACATCGAGCATGACGACAACATCGATCGCGAAATCGTCGTAAGCGCTGGAAACGGCGGTGTTGGGGCCGCCGGGCTCGCTGGCCCAGCCGGGGATGATGATGCGGTGCGGGATGTAGACATCAGAGACGACGATGGAGATGGGATCGTTGTGGTGGATGGCGAGGTCGGAGGTCTCCCCGGGTTTGGTCTCGGCCTGCACTTCGTGAGAGAATTTGAGGTCGGCGAGGTCGGGCTTGTCCTTGACGGGACGGAGGAAGAGGGCACGCTGCTCGCGATAGTCTCTGGGCGAGTAGGCGGTCATGGGGTTGGGCTCGACGCTCGGGCCGCCGGAGCAACCGGCCAGAACGGCGGCGAAGAGTGCGGCCGCGGAGAGGACAAAGCTGAGGAGGGGACGGTGCATGAGTGGGGCTCCGAGTCTGGGGCATGGTGCGGGAATGTACTTACGGGAGAACGACGACACAAGGGAAACTGCGCTTTTTATGTGGTAGTGGCTCATGTACGTGGATTGCGGCGGCTCGGGAGCGTGGGTGCTTGGCCCAAGGGAAACGGTGAGTCGCAGAAAACAGGCGGGTCAACGAAGCAGCAAAGAAAGCGAAGGGAGCCGGGATCGAGAGGGGCTTTTCCATGGAAAGTGGGGAACACGCCAGGAACGGCAGAGGTGAGGAGGGCGGGAAGAGGCCGTGGGTTTCGAGCACGACGAAGCGGAGGCGATCAGGGAACATGAATCGGGGCGGACCTTGGTCAAGACGTGGGCTCCTACCCATGGGCGAAGGACCGCGCCGTTGCGCAATTCGTGGTCCTTTTTTTGAGCGGAATGACGCAAACCGCTGGAATTTTCGATGTCGATTGATGGTCGGAATTTTGCGATTCCGGCACCCCAGCGTGCGCGCAATTGCGCGCCGGCGGATCCATGTTGTTGACCCACGACACCCGATTCGGGTGGTTGCGTCCAAAAATCCCCTTCCCGCAATTCGGGAATTTTGTTGCATTTCCCCCATCCCGCTGTACCCTTTATTGGGCGGGGGGATATTTACCCCAGCCCTTTCCCTAATCAGGGAATGCAGGTCGAGAGAGTCAAGTTGCCCCGCGTGGGGCTTAACAAGGAGAGGAAGAATGAAGAAGAATTTGTTGATCGTTTTGGCAGGTGCGTTGGCCGTTCCGTCGCTCGCGATGGCTCAGTTCTCGATCACGCCCGGTGGGACGAACTCGGGCAATGGCCTCTTTGCACAGGGCGCGCCGACAACCACAATGGCCGGCACCGGCCAAGCGAACGCGAACCTGTTCGCGACGACCACCAGCGCGCCTGACCAGGCGTTCCAGGATGCCTGGTTCTTCCGCGCCGCTGGTGACACTCGGGAGCGTGCGTTCGGAACACAGGTTTCGGGCGGCTACGCGGGCACCAGCGTGCTGGTCGGCAACAACGCCAATACGCTCGACACCGGCGGCTACGACCACACGGTGACGAATACCAACACCGCGAACCCGTACGCGTTTTCGGCCCAGCTCCGCTGGCAGATCGCCGCCGGCCCCAACGGCCCGGTGGTCACCTATACAGCGGTCGTGACCAACCTCGGCCTGCCCGGCACAGCTCCCCTGGCCCTGTCCATGTTCCACTACAACGACATGGATGCCCTCGGCACCGCCGGCACTGACGTCTACTCCTACTCCGCCGGGACGTTCTCGGTCAGCGAAGGCACGACCAACCTGTTCCACAGCGGTGTCAACGCCACGGCCTACCAGGCCGCGGTGTTCGCCGGAAATCGCATCACGCTCAACGACACCGCCGTGACCACGCTCAACAACACCGTGGTCGGCAGCCCCGGCGACTACACCGGCGCGTTCCAGTGGGACCTGACGATCGCCGCCGGCGCCAGCGCTACGATCACCGGGCAGTTCGGTTTCGTGGTTCCGACCCCCGGCGCCGCGGCACTGCTCGGTCTGGGCGGCTTCATGGTTTCTCGCCGCCGCCGCTGACCCCATGCCTCGCTCCAATGCGTCCGCGATCGCGCGGCGCCTTTGCCGAGGAAATCAAGAAGCACTAGAGCCCCGGAGCAATCCGGGGCTTTTTGCTTGATTTTTCGGGATGGGTCGGCGGCCCCTCGCGTCAATTGGTGCCGTCTGGGTTACGCCTTGGACGGAACGTTTCCCTATACTTCCAATCACCTGACGGAGCCCTCCTGATATGCCCGATACGGACGTCCCTACACCGGTAGATCCCGCCCCCGACCTGAGCGGGATCGGCAAGGTCGTGGACCTGCAGATCGAGCGCGAGCTTCAGGATTCGTACCTGACATACGCGATGAGCACGATCATGGACCGGGCGCTGCCCGACGTCCGTGACGGGCTCAAGCCCTCGCAGCGGCGCATCCTGGTGGCGATGAACGACCTGCGGCTGTACCCAGGGCGCAAGCACCTCAAGTGTGCCAAGATCTGCGGCGACACGTCGGGCAATTACCACCCGCACGGCGAATCGGTGATCTACCCGACGCTGGTGAACATGGGACAGAACTGGCGCATGCGCCAGACGCTGATCGACCCGCAGGGCAACTTCGGTTCCATTGCGCCCGACCCACCGGCGGCCATGCGGTATACCGAAGCCCGCATGACCGGCGCGGCGGTGGACATGCTCGACGACCTGCAGTACGACACCGTAAACATGCAGGCGAACTACGACGACCGCCTGCAGGAGCCGACGGTGCTCCCGGGGCGGTTCCCCAACCTGCTGGTCAACGGCGGCGTGGGCATCGCCGTGGGCATGGCGACGAGCCTGGCCCCCAACAACCCTGTGGAAGTCCTCGACTCGATCATCCGCGTGGTCGACAGCCCGGAGATCTCTCTGCCGGAGCTGATGACCGACGTCGCCGGCAGCGACGGGGTCATCGCGCGGCGCGGGATCAAGGGACCGGACTTCCCGACGGGGGGCATCATCCTCGGCCGGCGCGGCATCCTCGAGGGGTACGCGACGGGGCGTGGCAAGGTGACGCTGCGCGGCATCGTGCGCATCGAGCCGATGGAGGGTTCGAAAGACCGCGAACAGATCGTCATCGAGAAGATCCCGTTCAACCTCGGGCTCGACACGCTCATCGAGCGGATCAAGGACGCCATCGAGGCGGAGAAGATCACGGAGATCTCCGACGCTCGCAACGAGAGCAACGCCAAGAGTCCCGTGCGCGTCGTGATCGAACTGAAGAAGGGCGCCGACGCGGGCGTCGTCGAGAAGCAGCTCTACGAGTTCACGCCGCTGCAGCAGACTTTCAGCATGCAGAACATCGCGCTGGTGAACCGCCAGCCGCGGACGCTGAGCCTGCTGGAGATGATCCGGTACTTCATCCAGCACCGCGAGGAGGTCATCCGGCGGCGGACGGCGTTCCTGCTGGGCGAGGCGCGGCGGAAGGCCCACCTGCTGGAGGGCATGATCTACGCGGTGTGCGATATCGATGAGGTGATCAGACTGATCCGCTCGTCGCGCACGCGGATCGAGGCGATCGAGAAGCTCATGGCGCGACGATTCCGGATCGCGCCCAACCACCCGCACGCGCCGCAGATCCCGCCGCGGCTTTTGCGCATCGTCGCCGAGGCCGAGAAGTCCGGCGACGGCGGCGTGGCGCTGTCGCGCATCCAGGCCGAGACCATCGGCAACATGCGGCTGATCCAGCTCACGGGGCTGGAGATCGACAAGCTGGTCAGCGAGTACACGCAGCTTGTGGCGCAGATCGAGCACTACGAGAAGGTGCTGGCGACGCCGCAGATGGTGCTCGACATGATCAAGGCCGACTGCGAGACGATGAAGGGCAAGTACGCGACGCCGCGCCTGTGCGAGGTGCAGGAAAGCTCCGAGGAAGACTTCAACATCGCGGCGTTGATCCCGGTGCAGGACATGGCGGTGACGATCAGCCACCAGGGGTACGCCAAGCGCGTGGCGCTGGAGACGTACAAGTCGCAGGGTCGCGGCGGCAAGGGGATCATCGCCGGCAAGACCAAGGACGACGACTTCATCGAGCACATGTTCGTGGCATCGACGCACGACGACCTGCTGGTCTTCACCGACACCGGGCGCGTCTTCAAGATCAAGGTCTACGAGCTGCCGGAGATGGACCGCACGGCCAAGGGGCGGCCCTTGGTGCAGATCGTGGATTTCAAGACGGGCGAGAAGGTGCGCGCGTTCCTGGCGGTCAAGAACTTCGAGGAAGGGTCCAACTTCCTGACGTTCGCGACGGTGCAGGGGGTGGTGAAGCGCACGGCGCTTAAGGCGTACATGAACGTCAACAAGGGCGGCATCATCGCGGTGGATATCCGCGAGGGCGACTCGCTGCTGGATGTGGCGCTCACCAGCGGGTCCGACGATCTGCTCCTGGCGACCGCCAGCGGCATGGCGATCCGCTTTCCCGAGAGCGATGCGCGTGACATGGGCCGCAACGCCGGCGGCGTGCGCGGCATCGATCTCTCCGATGGCGACCGCGTCGTCGGCTTGGTGACGGTGCCCATGACGGCGGACCAGGACGGCGACACGATCACGGCGGACCCGAACCTTTGTCTGCTGACGGTGACCGAGAATGGATACGGCAAGCGGACGGCGATCGACGAGTACCGCGTGCAGCCGGAGACCGGTAAGGCTCGATCTCAGAGCCGCGGCGGTAAGGGCCGGGCGGACATCAAGACTTCCGAGCGGAACGGGCGGTCGGTCGCCGCCGTCGGGGTCAAAGAGACCGATGACGTTGTGGTCATCACCAAAGGCGGGCAACTTGTGCGCATGGCGGGTGGGTCGATCAGCCAGATCGGGCGTGGCACACAGGGCGTCCGGGTGGTGGGCCTGCACGATGGCGACAAGGTAACTGCGGTTGCCCAAGTACCCGGCGAGTAACGGGCTTGGATTCCCATACGATTCCTGAACACTTCGCACTCCGAAATCGTTAGACTTACACCATGGCGACCGAGTGGTCTGAGCACATCCTGGTTTGCGAGCTTTCTGATGAGCCCCAACTCTCTGAGGAATTGGCGGCGGTGTACGAGCGCGTGGCGGCGCTGAACGCACAGAACGCCAAGCATGTCGTCCTGAACTTTGCGGGCGTCGGCTACCTCAGTTCGTCGCACCTGGCGCAGATGCTCCGGCTCCGCAAGAAGGTCGCCGACCAGGGGCGGAGCCTGGTGCTCTGTTCGCTCTCGGACAACGTGTGGTCGGTGATGCTGCTGACGGGCCTGGACCGTGTCTTCCGCTTCGCGCAGGACCCGCTGACGGCGTTGACGACGCTGCAGCTTGAGGGTGAGACGGGGGTCGAGGCGTGAACGCACCGGCCGCCGCGGCGACGGCCCGCGACGGGGCAGCGGGTTCAAGCGTTGAGCTGATCGTCGATCTGCGCGAGATCAAGCGGGTCTACTACAAGCCCGACGGGTCGGTGCTGGTCGAGGCGCTCAAGGGCGTTTCGGTGTCGGTGCCAAAGGGGCAGTACGTCGCGATCATGGGCTCGTCGGGCTCGGGCAAGAGCACGATGATGAACATCCTGGGCTGCCTGGACCGACCGACGGAGGGGCAGTACTTCCTCGACGGCCGGGCGTGCGAGGGGATGAGCGACGAGGAGATCTCGGTCTACCGTGGGCACAAGATCGGGTTCATCTTCCAGGCGTTCAACCTGATCCCCGAACTGACCATCCGCGAGAACGTCGAGGTGCCGCTGTTCTACCAGGGCGTGCACCGCGACGAGCGGCGTAAACGGGCGGAGGAATCGCTTGACAAGGTCGGGCTAGGGGATCGGATGGGCCACCGGCCGAGTGAACTCTCGGGCGGCCAACAGCAGCGGGCCGCGATCGCGCGGGCGCTGGTGACGCGCCCAGTGGTGCTGATGGCCGACGAGCCGACGGGCAACCTGGACTCGGCGACGGGGCGCCAGGTGCTACGGCTGTTCCGCGAGCTGCACGAGCAGGGGATCACGATCATCATGGTCACGCACGCGCCCGAGGTGGCGGCGCTCTGCCAGCGGATCGTGCGGCTCAAGGACGGGCTGGTCGAGTTCGACCGGATGCAGGAGCAGGCGGTGTTGGAGGGCTGACACCGCTCAGGCGGCGGCACGCATTTCCATCGCCGCGCTGCGCCCGATCGAGATGAGCGTGATGTCGTCGGCCTGGTGGAGCGAGCCGTGGCGGCGGTCCATGTGCTCCACGAGTTCTTCCACGCTGCGAGACAGGCCACGACCGAGCCAGTTCTGGCCGAGCCGGCGCAGGGCATCGACGTGCTGGGTGACCTCGTTACCGGCGCGCCGGGCGATGGGGCAGGCGAAGGCTTCCTCGACACCGTCGGTGTAGAGCATCAGCAGGTGTTCGCTATCGAGTCGTGCGACGCCCTCGGGGTACTCGTAGCCGGGCATCGCGCCCAGGAGCGGGCCGCCGTCGGAGAGGAGCGACTCGGAACTGGGGCCGACGACGATCGGCGCTGGGTGGCCGGCCGAGGCGTAGCGGACCGTGCCGGTGCGGGTGTCGATCACGGCGCAGACGGCCGAGACGAGGGCGGAGAGTTCGCCGCGGCGGTCGATGAAAGCGTTGTTGAGGCGGGACATGGCCTCGCCGGGGGGCACGATGCGGTAGCCGGTGTGGGTCGTTTCCTTCACCACCAGCAGTCGCGAAACGAGCATCATGAGGAGGGCAGCGGAGATGCCGTGGCCCGCGGCATCGGCGAGGAGGATGCCGATGTGGTGCTCGTCGAGGCGGACGATGTCGTAGGTGTCGCCCGAGAGCATGCCGGTCGGGCGGTAGAGGACCGACAGGTCGTAGCCGGGGAACTCGGGCATGGCCCGGGGGAGCATCTCGCGCTGGAGCATGGCGGCGAGGTCGATCTCGTCGTGGAGCTTGAGCAGTTCACGCGCGGCCGAGGCGCTGAGCTGTGATTGCAGGCGCAGGTCGCCGGCGAGCTGGTTGACGGCGTGCTGGCGGCCTCGGAGGGCGTGGAGGGCCCCGGCAACGGCGGCAGGGTCGGTGTTCCAAGGAAGAATGACGGGCTCGCCCGGGGCACAGAGGCGTGCAACGGCGTCGGGGTCGGCGGCGAGGACGAGCACGGGACGCTGCTCGTTGCAGGCGAGATCACCAATGCGGCTGATTCGGTGCGGCATCGATTCCGGGCCGAGGAGCAGCAGCGCCGCGCCCGTGGCATCCAGCGCGGGCTGGACGTGCTGCGCACCGGCATCGTCCGAAAGTTCGAGGAGTTCTGCCTCGGGGTGCGCGTGCGTCGGCCAGTGGTGGGCGATGCGCCCCCAGACCAGCCGCCGGTGCGCGGCGCTCAGGCCCGAGGAAAAAACTGCGAAATCCGACTTATCGCCCCTGGGTGTGGACATGACGCCTCCCTGCGTGGAGAGGGATCGTGCTGCTGGGCGAGCGGGATGAGCCGAGGGAACAACGGCGCGGGGGAGGGTG
Organism: Phycisphaerales bacterium; assembly: GCA_050730675.1. Classification (GTDB taxonomy): domain Bacteria; phylum Planctomycetota; class Phycisphaerae; order Phycisphaerales; family UBA1924; genus JBOHNM01. The sequence goes on from JBOHNM010000068.1 coordinate 14,017, forward strand.
CGGGCGGTGGCGGTTGGGTTGTGAGGGGGCGGATTAGCGGGCCCGCTTGCGGAGGGCCTCCCAATCCATCACGATCTGGTCGCCCGGGGAGACCTTGAGGGTGTCAAGGGTGTGGCCCTTGAGTTCGATGACAAACTGGGCTGGAAACTTGCTCGAATATTGAATCAGCCGCTTTTCATACTCGCGGAACTTGGGATCGTTGGGGTCGTTTTCGCCGTCCTTGCCTTCCGAGCCATTGGCATTGCGCGGTTGGGCGGCCATGGTGTAGGTTGTCAGCACACGCCCGCGCGAGTCCAGGTAGATGATGTCGATCGGGATCGGGCAATCGCGCATGACGAACGCCTGAACCTGCACCTGGTTATCGGGGAAGAGGAAGAGCATGCCGCCGTCGGGCGCGATCTCGGTGCGACCGCCGAGGCCCCGGAAGCGGACATCGAACGTGTCCGCGACCTCGAGCAGAAACTTCTTTCCAGCGATCGGTACGGAGAGGGTCTTGGCACTGGCGGCGTCGTCGCAGCCGGGCGTGACGAGAACGAAGAGGGCCGTGAAGAGAATCGTGGCAAGCGTGAGCGGAAGGTTCAGCGGGCGTGCGAGCGCAGCCATTGGTCGTGCTCCAAGGTGAAGATGATCCTATCGGCGGGGAGGGCGGCGAGTGTGAAACCGGCCTGGAACTCCGCCGCGGAGATGGGCCGGGGGGTGGCGAGGACGCCCGACCAGTGGGCGATGAGGCCGATCACGGCTTCGGGGGGCACGCCGGCGGCTCGGTAGGCGTCGATGCGAGAATCGCCGTGGCGCTTGGCGAGGCGTTTGCCGTCGGGACCGATCACCAGGGGCAGGTGGGTGTAGGTGGGCTCGTTGGCCAAGCCGAGGGCGCGGTAGAGGAGGAGCTGGCGGGCGGCGGAGTCCAGGAGGTCGTCGCCGCGAACGACCTCGGTGACAGATTGGCGGGCATCATCGACAACGACGGCGAGTTGGTAAGCGGGGACGGCCCGCTTGGTCCACACGATGAAGTCGCCGATGATCGCGTTCGGATCGATCGACTGCGGGCCCTTGCAGCGGTCGGTGAATGTTACCACGGAGTTGTTGACGGCGAAGCGCCAGTTGGTGGCGGCGTCGGTGAACTCGCGCGGGACGAGCGGGGCGGGGGGGCGGAGGGAGGGCGGGAAGCGGACCTCGCCGGTGCCCTCCTGGGGTGCGGAGCCGGCGGCCTCGATTTCCTTGCGCGAGAGATCGCTGGGGTAGACCAGAGCATCGGCCGCGAGTTTGGCGATCGCGGCGCGGTAGGGGTTGAGATCGTGCGATTGGACAAGCGGACCCTCGTCCCAGTCAATGCCGAGCCACGCGAGGGTGTCCATGATCCCCTGGGTCGCCTCGGCCTTCACGCGCGGTCCGTCGAGATCCTCGATGCGCAGGAGGATGCGCCAGCCGAGGTTGCGAGCCATGGCCCAGTTCACCAGGAACGTGCGGGCGTTGCCGAGGTGGAGCGAGCCTGTGGGCGAGGGGGCCAGGCGTGTGATGCCGGTGATCGCTCGCGCAGAAGAACAGACGCCGGCTTGAGACATCGAATCGCTCACGCGGGGAGTGTTCACTCTCCGCGGCACAAATCAAGCACAGCGTGGACGATCAAACGCGGTCGGACTTGCGATCCTTCGACGGGCCAGCGCGATCCTGCTTCTGTCGCTCTCGTGGATGCGATGGCTCTAAGCGGGCGGCCCCGCGCGGGGCACCGCCCTGGCGCGCACCGTTCGGCGGCCCCTTGTGGTCCGCCTGGTGCGGCGTGATGCGAGCCGAAGGGCGGACTACTTCGTTCCTAGGCATGTGAGGCTCCGCGATGCAAAGCAAGCACGCCGTGTCGCGTGGCGTGCTTACTGGAGGGAGGAGAGACAGGACAGTCCTACGGGTTCTTGCGCTCGACCTCGACCTTCTTCTCGGTGGTCTCGGTCGTCTTCTTCACGCCGTCGGGTGTCGTCGTGGTCTTCTCGGTGGTGACCTTGGACTTGCTGACATCGCGGTCACACCCACCGGCAAGCGGCAACAGCACGAGCGCGGCGCCGATACACGCGGCGAGTGAAATACGGGTGGTGGCGGTTCGCATGGAAGAGCCTCCTGGTTGGTTGGGCGGTTGGACGCTCAGCGCACATAGCGCGTGTCCTTCTGACGGGTCTCGGTGGTTGTCGTTTTCTCTGTAGGCGTTTCGACGACCTTCTTGGTCGTCTCCGATGTGTGACCGATGGGTTCATCCTGTTGACAGCCAGCAAGCAACACAGCGGTGCTGAAACAGACAGCGGCCGTCAAACCCACTACAAACGCATGATGGCAACGACTTCGCATGGCAAATCCTCCTATAGGTGGAAAGCCGGGAAAGCTGCCCCGGGTTCAACCGTCTGTAATACCGATACCCCGACCACACCCCATTACCGATGAGCCCCACATGAACTGCGGCTCACCCTTACTCCCAATTGCGGGGACGGGAACCGACTGAAATCGATACACTCCCCCCACTATGTCCAAGACGCCCAAACCACGAACGGGTCAAGCGAAGATGGGGCAGGCGAAACTCCCACGAGCGGCCGAGCGGATGAACGAGGAACAGGTTGCCGCGGCACTGGCGGCTCTGCCGGAGTGGAGCCTCGCGGGCGAGGCGATCCAACGGACCTATGGGTTCAAGAACTTCGTGGAGTCGGTGGCGTTTGTAAACCGCGCGGCGGCGGCGGCCGAGGCGGCGAACCACCACCCCGATATCTTGATCCGCTACAACAAGGTGACGATGACGCTCAGCACGCACGACGCGGGCGGGATCACCAAGCGAGACTTTGAGTTGGCGGGGAAGATGGATGGGATGATCTAGCGGCAATGGTGCATCCAGCACGTCGACAGATCATGAGGGCTTGAGAGGTGGGGTGGCCGAGTGCCGCTCGCCCGCCATGGCTTGAATTGCTGCCGCCTCGTCGGCTGTCAGCACGACATGCTCGTGCAGCTTGGTGATGGTCTTTTCAATTTTCTTCTTGGCCGCTTGTTTGACCACTTCGGCCGAGACCGTCAGGAACTGGCTCTTGTCGCACACCGGGCAGGCGATCAAGTCGTACCTGAGCGCTGTACGTGTCGTGCCGACGGCCACCGCCGGTCCGCCCTTGGGTGGCGAGGCGGTCGGTTCGGGCATCGACGCGATCGCGGGATCAGGGCGGGGTGTCACCAGTGTGGCGACGTGGTCCGCCGCGTGGATCGTCGCGACGGTGTCGTCGTTGACGTTAGACACCACGAAATTGACGACCTTGCGGGTGGCCCACTGCTGGCACTCCTCGCAATAGGGATCGTCAACCGCCGCGAACGCGAACCCTGCGGCAATCCCGATGACGAGAAGCGCCTCAATGGTCCAGAGTGTCCAAACACCCCAGCCGGAGATGTCGGGGCTGGTCTTGTGTGAATTCGACGACGAACTGCCGATCATCCAGCCGCTATTGATTCTGTATTCGATGTACCGGTCGAGTGAAACGGTCCCCGGGGCCCCGGATGTCTGCATCAAGTACTCGACGTAGTGGGACGCGAGCACTGCGCCGAGCGCGACGGGTATAGCAACCAGCAGCGCCACTCCAGCGTGGCGGCACTTGCTGAGTTTGAGCCCCTTGGCCACGAGCCATCCGACGGCGAGCGCGAACAGCGTACAGATGATGAAGTTGATCTTGATAAGCGGGCAATAGTGAACGGCGAATTGGTAGATGACTGCCAGGAGCGCCGCGCCGCCGAGCATAACGGGCAGCAAGGGCACAAAGCCGGTCGTGAATTGCCCCGATGACTTGTACTTCGTCAGCATCGGAGCAGAATATCAGAAATTCCGGAGGCCGCACGCTCGTGGCTACAGCCCCGCTTCAAGCCACGGCGGCTGCAACGGGCCTTAGATCGCGAAGAATAACTTCCGCCAAGTTCATCGCCCGCGTCATGTCGTCCGGTGTGGACGTCACGCGAGCAACGAGTTGCATGCCTGGACGGTGCGAGGGTTGAGCAAGGAAGGCCTGCTCGAGCTTTTCACCGTTGGAGACGTAGTTGCGCAGGCCGAGGCAGCGGATCGGGCCGAGGTCCAGGCGCATGTGCTCAAGGTTCGGCTGCTCGGCGAGGTTTTGCTGGAGGATCGTGGTCAGCAGGTCGTCGGCGCTCCCCTCCCACTGCCGCAGATTGAGGTTGACCTGGATCTTGTTCTCTGGATCCAATACGAGCGTGCGTTTGCCGTCGTCGATGACATGCCAGCCAAAGGGGATGCGAAAAGTTGCCTCGATCGCGCCCGCGCCGAGGATGGCGGACTTGCTCGCCTGGTCGATCTTCAAGATGCGAGGGACAAGGCCGATACCGCGGTCGCGCAGGTTGGCATTGATCGGGTGGTCGTTGTCGAGTGTTGCGGGCGTGTCGGAAAGGGCCAGCTCCGCGGCCTGCGACGGCTCATCGGGTGCGGGCGCGGCGGCTTGTGGTGCCGCGGCGGCTTTCGGGTCCGGAGCGGGAGCGATTGTTGGGGCGGGTGTCGGCGCCGCGGCGGCCTTTGACGTGGACTTGGGAACGGGGCCGCCGGGGATCAGCGGTGTCTTGGTGCCGCGGGGATTGTCAAGTTTGAATGAAGCGAGCATGGTCTCCAGCGTGGACTCGACGGAGGGCCAGATCGCCTGCGGCGCCATCACGGAAACGAGGATAAGGCGGCCGCCGTCTTCGATGGCCGCAGCCTTGAGGCGCATCTGTCCCGCCTCGGTTTCCTGCGTGGCCCGGTAGGACATCGCGGGCATGCCGTTGATCTCAATGGGCATGAAACCTTCGAGGGTGACCCCTTGCTGCTCAAGGAGCCACTTCGTCCAGTCGAGCACGGAGCCCTCTTCAAACGCCGGGCGAGTGGCGACGGCAAAGACCACGGCCCCGTAGCCTGCCATGGCGACGTGTAGCGGGTAGCAGTACTCGGGCTTGTCGAACGTCGGCTCCTCGGCGGGGAGCGGGACGTCCATGAAATCGACGGGCTTGGAGAAGCTGAAGCCGAGTTCGGCGATGCGGGCGGGGACCTGGATGGTGGTGAACTGTGGTGTGGTCACGGATGGCTCCCGATGGTCGGAAGGCAGTGCGACGAAATAGGCGGAAGTGGACAGAGTGCGAACGGGGCACCCGTTGGATCCTGTTCGAGGTTGGAACAATCCGCCCGCTCCGGACCGCGCGCCCATGGCCTCACACCGCCGCGGCACCCGCTTCGGCGACAGAATGGTCCTGCTCGCCCGAGCCCCCGCTGACGCCGATCGCGCCGATGACCTGACCGTTCTTTTTGAGCGGGATGCCGCCTGCGAAGATCATGATGCGGCCGTCGTTGGAGGCATGGATGCCGAAGAACTGGTTGCCGGACTGGCTGTGGGTCGCGAGGTCTTTGGTCGCGATGTCAAAGGCCCGCGAGGTGTACGCCTTCTTGATGGAGATATCGATGGAGCCGATCCAGGCGCCGTCCATGCGGACGTGGGCGATGAGGTTGCCGCCAGCATCGGCGACGGCGATATTCATAGGCTGCTTGATCTCGGCCGCCTTTTTCTCGGCGGCGGCGATGATGCGGCGGGCATCGGCGAGTGTGAGCGTGGTGGACATGAGTTGAAACTCCTGGGGCGAGGGCGGGCGCAAGACGAAGGCGCCGGCCACGCGGGTGAATTCGAGCGTATGCGAATGGTGACGACGAATATGCACGCCTCTGCCGGCGCCACGCACCGGCTATTTGAGCTCGACACTCCAATACGCGTTGTCGAGGAAGGCCTTCCAGCTCGCGTACTTGTCTTGGCCAAGGCGCAGGGCAATCAGCGGGTTGCGCTTGGGCATGACGGGCTTGCGGATGAGCTTCATGCGGGCGCCGTCGGGCGTGCGGCCACCCTTGCGCGCGTTGCACTTGATGCAGGCGCAGACGAGGTTTTCCCAGGAGTCGCCGCCGCCGGTGCTGCGTGGCTTGACGTGGTCGATGGAGAGTTCGTTGGTGGGGAAGTGGCGGCCGCAGTACTGGCACTGGTTGCGGTCGCGCGCGAAGAGGTTGCGCCGATTGAGCTTGACAGTCTGTGCGGGCAGGCGGTCGTAGCCGAGGAGCCGGATGATGCGGGGGACGGCGATCTCGAACCGGACAGTGTTGACCCAGTCGTGCTTCTCGGCCTCGAACTGGCGCTGGTAGCCGGCCAGTTCGGCCCAAGACTCAAAGTTGTACGTCTGGTACTCGCCGTCCTGGACCTGGATGACCTCGGCCAGGTCACGGCAGAGCATGGAGAACGCGCGGCGGGCCGAGATGACCCGGATCGCCATGTACAAGCGGTTGAGGACGAGCACTTTGCTATCCAGCGCGATCGCTCGGCCGGCCAGCATGTGCGTTTCGCCGGGGATGTCATCGGCGACACCATCGACGCCGAAATCAGCGTCTTCGTCGTGCGGTCGCCATTTGGCCGAGTGGCTCATGTGCGTCGCCCTCCGGTGGCGGTAGATCAGGCGATCCTGCCCACCGAAAGCATCCAACATTAGGGGGGGAAATGCAAGCGTTCGACCCGGGGCATCGGGTGAATTCCCGATGCCTTTGCATCGCCATGTCACCAAACCGAGTTGAATTGGCGGGTGCGCGCGATAGTAACCGCCGGTCTGGCGTGGTCGTGCGG
>JBOHNM010000069.1:0-20552 GCA_050730675.1 Phycisphaerales bacterium
GAGCAGCTCCGCGTAGGACGCCAGGCCACGGCCGACGCAACAGGCTCCCGCTGAGACCCCGGCACTCCGCCGCGGCCACAGCCGGGGGCGGATTCGGAGACTCGTTTCGGGAGTACGCCATGAACACCCTTCCCGTCATCGCCGGCTTCATCGATTACCTCACCAACGAACGCCACTTCTCGGCGTACACCGCTCGCTGCTACGGCGCCGACCTGCGCCAGTACGTCGAGTTCGTCGCCGGCGAAAACCCGCAGGTGAACGAGCCCGCCGAGCAGGCGGCGTACACCGAACGCACCACCCGCACCGGCTCGCGCGTCGCCCCGACCGCTGCGCCCACCACACTGACGGTGACCATCCTCGACTCCTCCACCGACAAGATCCGGGCCTTCCTCACCAACCTCGGCGAGATGAGCTACTCCGCCGCCACCATGGCCCGCAAGATCGCCACCCTCCGCTCGTTCTACAAGTGGGCCGACCGCCGCGGCATCTCCCCCGGCAACCCCATGACCCAGATCCGCACGCCCAAGCAGGGCAAGCGCCTGCCGCGTGCGATCACCATCGACCAGATCGAAAAACTCCTGGTCACCCCCAACGACAAGGACGTCCTGGGCATGCGCGACCGCGCCATGCTCGAGACCCTCTACTCCACCGGCATCCGCGTCAGCGAACTGGTTGACCTCAACATCGAGGACTTCGACGACACCGGCGAAGCGATGCGCGTCCGCGGCAAGGGCAAGCGCGAGCGCATCGTCCCCCTCGGCAGCCACGCCCAGGCCGCCATCCGCAAGTACATGGGCCTCGTCCGCGCCGACGCACGCTTCGCCTCCCTCTGGGCCGCCGGCAACAAGCCCATGTTCATGAACAAACACGGCGGCCGCCTCTCCAGCCGCTCGGTCCGCCGCAAGCTCGATAAGTATCTCAAGACCGCGGGCCTCGACCCCAAGATCAGCCCGCACACCCTCCGCCACTCCTTCGCCACCCACCTGCTCGAGAACGGCGCCGACCTCCGCAGCGTCCAGGAACTCCTCGGCCACCAGTCCCTCAGCACCACGCAGGTCTACACCCACCTCACCACCCAGCGCCTCAAGACCGCCTACGACGACGCCCACCCGCGCAGCCAGGCGGGGTGATCAACGCCTCGAATTTCTGATCCGCTCTCACAAGGCCCCGCGAAGGGGCCTTCTCCATTTCAGAGTCGCACCCTTTTCTCGCATCAACTCTGTGTCCCTCTGTGCCCTCTGTGGTGAAACGCCTCCCTCACCCCACGGCCTTCACCGCCGCCGCCTCATCCTGACAGATGCACAGCCCGCTGTCCAGCTTCGTCATCTTCAGCAGCCCTCGCAGATTGTCATCAAGCCCGAAGATCGCCAGCTTCCCCTTGTTCGCCTTGCACTGCTTGTGCAGTGTCACGAGCAAGCCCAGCCCCACGCTCGCCAGCAGCCGCACATCCTTGAAGTTCAGCGCCAGCTTCCACGCCTGCTTGCCGAGGAACCCCGCGATCTCCGTCTGGATGATCGGCGTCTCGTACTCGCCCACCTTCTCGCACTTGATGGCGACCACCGCCACGCCTTCCTTCATCGCCGCGTTGATGTGGTTCGAATCGAACATAAAGCCCCCGTATGCCGCACCGCGCGGCACCCAGCATACCACATTCAGGTGATCCCCGCCCAAACCCCCGCAGCTCTCCGCTTTCTGCCTTCCTATTGCGCAGTGCCTTCGCCTCCACCCGCAAACGGCACCGCGCGGCAAGTGTCATCCACCGCCACCATCACCAGCGTCGCCGATGTCACGTGGACCTTCTCCCCGTTGTCGAACCGCTCCGCCTCCACCTCCACCTGCACCGTCACGCTCGTCCGTCCCGTCCGCACCGTTCGCGCGAAAAAGTTCACCACGTCTCCCAGGTGCACCGGCTGCTTGAACTCCACCCGGTCGATCGCCACCGTCACCCAGCGCACGTGCGCATGCCGCAGCGCCTGCACAAACCCCGCCTGGTCGATGTACGACAGGATCACCCCGCCGAAGATCGTCCCGTACGGATTCGTGTCCTTCGGCATCGTGACCACACGCAGCGCCAGTTCCGACTTCTCATGCCCAGTTCCGCTCATGCCCGAGCATATCCGCGCTCCCTTTCAACCAGACTGTCTGGTCGTCTGGTCGCCCCACTTACCCCCTACTCCCCTGACCCACGCCCGCAACACCTCTAACCTGCGCCATGGCCACTCCGCAACCCACCCTCGCCGACCTCGCCCCACTCTCCAACGCCGACCTCGTCAAGCGTTTCGCCATCGGCGTCGAGCATTTCAACCCGGGCCTTCTCAAGCTCGACGACCGTGCCCTCGACACCGCCTTCCGCCCCGAGGCCGGTGTCGGCCGCTGGCCGGTGCGCGTCCTCGTCGGTCATCTCGCCGATGCCGAGCTCGGTTTCATCCACCGCCTGCGCCGCATCGCCGCCGAGGAGCACCCGCTCCTGCAGCCCTGGGACGAGAACGCTTTCATCGACGCCGGCCTCTACGGAACGCCCGAGACCGGCGCGCGCTACCCCGTCGGCGCCTTCATAGCGACGATCCACACCCTCCGCAAGTGGACGGCCGAATGGCTCGCCACCCTCCCCGACGCCGCCTTCGCCCGCAAGGGCCTCCACGCCGTCCGCGGCGAGCAAACCCTCCGCACCGTCCTCGAGTACGACACTTGGCACCTCGAGCACCACGCATGGTTCCTGAACCGCAAGCTCGAGCGCCTGGCGACTCACTGACGCAAGGCCAGACGCTCGAGCCGCGGTGTGGGCTCAAAGTGGCTTAGAGCACCTTGGTGGCGTCGATGATCTGACCAAGCGTGCCGAGGAACGCCGAGATCGTTTCCGGCTCCAGGTCGCCCGGACGCGTCAGCAGCAGCACTTGCAACTGAGTCGCCGTCGCGAGAATGCTCAGCTTGTTGGCGAACGGCGGCAGCCCGTTTTCTTCCCAGAATTCAATGATCTGAGCCATCGCCGCCTTCGGCTGCGGATTGAGCGTGTTGGGGTTCCCCCCGAGCTTGCGCAGGAGTTCCTTGAGTTCGTCCATCATCGGGTCGTTCTGGTCGGACCCCACCTTGTCTGGAGCCGCAACCGCGGTGTCCGCCCAAGCGGGGGCGGCCGAAACTCCCCAAGTTCCCAGAACGGCCGATCCAGTCAAGATCGCCGCGCAAACTGAACGAAAAGTGATAGACTGCCGCTGGTTCCAACGGTTCATCGGAGGCTCCTCTTTTTCTCGCCCACGCACCCACGCGCGGCCGTGCACTAAAGAGGTCGCTTCCCGACGTTCCGTGTGAGTGAATTCTGCTGAATTCCTTGGAGATTCCTCGTGAGCCCCCAAATCGCCGGTCCGGGAACGACCGCAGTTAACCCGGCTTCAACTCCGAGAACCGAAACGCCCACCGTTCCAGGGGGGGCGGCCCTTCCCGCCGATTTGCTCGCCCGGATCCGCGCCGGTGACCGCGATGCCGCCGCCGCCTTCCTCGACCGCTACGGCCCCCTCGTCCGCCGCCGCGTCCGCGGCAAGCTCGGCCAGCAGATGCGCCGGGTCTTCGATTCGCAGGACCTCTGGTCGACCCTCGCTCGCCGCTTCGATCGCTTCGTTCAGTCCGCCAACGTCTCGGCAGAAAGCGAAGCCGAACTCGTCAGCCTCCTCCACCGCATGATCGACTCCGCCGTCGTGGACAAGTTCCGCGCCTTTTCGCGCCTCGCCGAGCACGACCAGCACGCCACCGTCGCCGGTGTTCGGCCGGCGCGTCCAGAACCCGAGCCGCAGACCATCACCGCCGCGGACGTCGAGACCGCCATCGACTCGCTCCCCGACGTCATCGACCGCGAGATCCTCGTCCTCTGGCTCCAGGGAGTCGAACTCCGCCAGATCGCCGACCAGGTGGGCCGCACGCCCGCGGCAGTTCGTCAGCGCTGGCAGTCCATCCGCGAGCAGCTCCGCCGCCGCTGGTTCATGGAGCAGCACGCATGATGCCGCGTCAGGCCGACCCCGCCGCGCAGTTCCGCCTCTTGTACGAAGCCGGACCCGTGGATTTCGGCGCGACCATCCGCCGACACGAGATCGCCGACGATTCCGAACTCGCCGAGTGGATCGAGGCCGACGCCCGCGAGCGTCTCTCCCGTGGCCTCCCCGTCGAGCTCTCCCGCTACCTCGACGCCGTCAGCGCGCTCCATAGCCATCCCGTGGCGCTCGACGCCGCCATCGAGTTCAGCCTGCGCTGGCTCCGCGCCACCGAGGGGGGAGGCGACCAGCGCCGCGCCGCAGCGCGCCTCTCGGCCCTGCATCCCAACCTCGCCGACCTGATCGCCACCAGCGCCCAGCTCGACCAGGTCCTGCTCACCAGCCGCACCGTCAACAACACCTTCCGCTCGCGCGACAGGTTCCCGCTGCCTTCCGATTTCGGTCCTCCCGAGGCGTCTGGACGTCCGCGTTACGAGCTGCGCGACTCCCTCGGCGAGGGCGTCTCCGGCCACGTCTACCTCGCCGTAGACCGCCGCCTCTCCGACGCCGGCCACCCCGCATGGGTCGCCATCAAGATCCTGCGCCCGCTGCACCTCGACACCGTCGACCGCCTCCGCTTCCAGGACGAGGCCGCCAAGGCCCGCCGCATCAACCACCCCAATGTTGTGCGTGTCCTCGACCGCGGCGTCCAGCCCCCCGACCTCGACTACATCGTTTCCGAATACGTCGATGGATCGCACCTGGGCACATGGGTGCAGCGCCTCCCCTCTCGCCCCAAGCCCCGCGAAGCCGCGGCCATGGTCCGCAAGCTCGCCCTCGGCCTGCAGGCCGCCCACGCCGCGGGCCTGGTCCACTGCGACCTCAAGCCCGACAACATCCTCTTGACGAAAGAGGGCGAACCCCGCATCGCCGACTTCGGTCTCTCCCACCAGTGGGCCGACGATGCCGGCGATGTCGCCCCCGACCGCCCCGTCGGCAACCGGGCATTTGCCGCACCCGAGCAGCTCCTCGCCAAGCGCGGCGCTTTCACCCCCGCCGCCGATGTTTATGCCCTCGGCGGCATCCTCCTCTGGCTCCTCACCGGCCGCTACGCCAACGGCGCGACCGTCGACGAAGTCGAATCCCGGCTCGACGCCATCGGGCGCAGCACCACCGCGACGCAAACCGTAAGTCTCGAAGGCATCACCGACCCGGACCTCGCCGCCATCTGCCGCCGCGCACTGCAGCCGCAGCCGCAGGATCGCTACCAGTCGGCCGATGCACTCGCCGCTGACCTCGATGCCTGGATCGCCTATCGCCCGCTCACGGGCTCAAAGACCTCGCTGAAGCGGCGCACAACCTTGCTGCTTCGACGTCAACCGTTGTTGATCGTCGCAGGGGCTGCGGTGGTTGCACTCGCGGTGCTTGCGGGCCTGTTGCTCGGCGCCAGCGAGCGCCGCCGCCTCGACGCCTCGCTCAAGGCAACCGAGGAAATCGCGAAAAAAGACCACGAGATGCTCGAACAGTCACGAGCCGCGGTCGAGTCGATGTTCCGCAACTACCAGAACGCCCGCGTCGCCGCCGACTGGCTTCCCAATGTCACGGTGCTGGAAACCGTCGCCGGTCCGTTCCTGAAGCACCTCGGCAAAGGCACCGAGTCAATCTGGAGTTCTCGAATCGACCTCGTCCGGCGACACCTTGAATCCGAGAACCAGGCGGGCAACACCGGCCACGCCGAGTACCTCATGTGGCAATCGGTGCTCGGATATTGGCTCATGCAGGCCGGCAAGTACGACCAAGCCGATCAACAGCTCAATGAAGCCCGAGCGGGCTGGTCCAGGAACGTGGCCCAGGATGACACCTGGATCAAATATGTGGACGAGATCATCCGGTGTTCGCAGGTGAAGCGGGCATTGGCGAGCGTCTCGCCCGCCGCCGATCCCAACGCACCGACTCGAACCCTGAGCCCGGCCGAACGCGATCGCCTCCGCCCAGTCGCCGCCGAACTCGAACGCGGAGTCGTCGTATTCACGGGACTCCGCAACGGCGGCAACCTTCACAAGCAAGTGCTCGACTGCCTTGACGCTGTCTACAGCCCGCAGCTCCTCGATGATCCTGCCGGCCGCGACCGCGTCCGTCGGCTGATGCGCGAATTGGAACTCCCCACCGCCTCCACGCCCTGATCGGCCGCGCCCCTCTACCCTTCGGCGTGTCCGCCCTCTTCGATTCCCGCCGCTACCTGATCCCCTTCCGGGGCTCGCTGCTGCCGCAGATCTTCTGCGACACCCTCGTCATCGGCTCTGGCGTCGCCGGCCTCCGCGCCGCCATCGCCGCCGCCGGACACGGCGAGGTCATCGTCCTCTGCAAGGACGAGCCGCAGCAGTCCAACACCGGATGGGCCCAGGGCGGCATCGCCGCCGTCACCACCGATGCCGACTCGCTCGACTCGCACGTGCGCGACACCCTCGTCGCCGGCGCGGGCCTCTGCGATGACCCCGTCGTCCGCCTCGTCGTCGAGAACGGCCCGCCCCGCGTCCAGGAACTCCTCGACTGGGGCATCCGCTTCGATCGCAACGCCTCAGGGGAACTCCGACAGGGGCTCGAGGGCGGCCACTCCCTCGCCCGCATCCTCCACGCCGACGGCGACGCCACCGGCCGCGAACTCCTCCGCTGCCTGTGGGACAAGGCCAAGGGCACCACGGGCGTGCGCCTGTTCACCCATTGCTTCGCCCTCGACCTGGTCACCCCCAACCCCGAGCCCGGCTCGCCCTGCATGGGCGCCGTCACCTGGCACCCCAAATATGGGCTGCAGATGATCTGGGCCAAGGCCACCATCCTCGCCTCGGGCGGCGCGGGCATGGTCTACCGCGAGACCACCAACCCCCGCACCGCCACCGCCGACGGCATCGCCATGGCCTGGCGGGCCGGCGCCTCCATCGCCGACATGGCCTTCGTCCAGTTCCACCCCACGTGCCTCTACCTCGCCGGCGCCGCCCGCGCCCTCATCACCGAGGCCGTCCGCGGCGACGGCGCACACCTGGTCGATGCCGACGGCTTCCGCTTCATGCAGTGCGAGCACCCGCTCGCCGAGCTCGCCCCCCGCGACGTCGTCACCCGCGCCATCGTCCGCCGGCTGGCCGCCCGCGGCGGCACCAACGTCTTCCTCGACGTACGGCACATTTCTGTGTTTGCGGAGAAATTCCCCGGCATCGCCGAGCTCCTCAGGCGCTACGACCTCGACCCGACGACCGACCTCATCCCCGTTCACCCCGCCGCCCACTACACCATCGGGGGCGTCGCCACCGACGACCACGGCCGCTCCGACGTCCCCGGCCTCTACGCCGTCGGCGAGGTCTCCTGCACCGGCCTCCACGGCGCCAACCGCCTCGCCTCCAACTCCCTTCTGGAGGGCCTGGTCCTCGGCGAGGTCGCCGGCCGCACCTGCGTGGAACGCACGCACCCGTCCCCGCCTGCCCACGCCAACGGCCACAAGCCGTCGGGCTGGGAACTGCCGCCGCGCCCGAGCCCCATCCCCATCGTCTCGGACATCCGCCCCAGCGAGCTGGGCGAGTTGGACCTGGCCGACGTCGAGTCGTCCCTCCGCTCGGCCATGTGGCGCAACGTCGGCATCGAGCGCACCGGCGCCCGCCTCCGCGACGCCGACGACATGGTCCAGTTCTGGGCCCGCTACACCCTCGACAAGATCTTCGACGATGTCCGCGGCTGGCAGGTGCAGAACCTCCTCGCCGCCGCCTGGCTCGTCACCCGCTCGGCGAGCTGGCGCGAGGAATCCCGCGGCTGCCACTGGCGCAGCGACTTCCCCAACGCCTCCGACCAGCTTCTTGTCCACGACCGCTGGCGCCGCGGCTCAACCGAACCGACGCTCATCCCCGTTCGAACGGAAGCAAAGACAGGCTGACCACAGAGTTCGCAGAGCGACACAGAGCAAGACATGAGCTGGTGGAATCCGATCAAACCCGGCAGCAACTGCTCCCAGACATTTGTTCGCGGTGTCAAGGGCTCGCCCGCCTTCTCTTCTGCAGCCTGCGTTCCTCTGCGTCACTCTGTGTCCTCTGTGTCCTCTGTGGTGAAATATCTTTGCCTCGGCGTCTTATGCACGACCCTCGGCTGCGAGACCGAGCAGACCATCATCTCCTCCAACAACCTCTTCTCCAACATCCCCGGCGCCGTCTCGGGCATCCCGTCACCGGAGAGGAAGGCGACCGCGCCCAAGGAATTCTCCGAGGCCGAGCTGGTCATCAAGAACCCCGACGGCACGGTGACGCTCCGCTCGCCGCAGGTCGCCAGCGTGATGCTCCACCTCTCGCGCGAGCTGAACAAGGACCCGGTGGACGAGCGGCTGGTCTACGACCAGCTCGTCAGCGAGGCGACCAAGCAGTTCCTCCGCGCCGAGAACCGCGACCCGACCGAGTCGATCACGTTCCTCAAGGAAAACCGGCTGGACCTGTTCGAGCTGATGGGCCAGATGCCCGCCGCCGAGCGGACCCCGGGCGTGTTCCTCGAGCGCAGCGACGCCCGCAACATCTACCGCCTGCGCCTGACAGGGCCGATGTCACGGGTCACGCGATACACAGAAATGTGGGTTGCCCTGGAGGGCGGCAACTGGAAGTTCTACTGGGCCCGATAATGTGCCGGGCGGCTACTTCGGTTCGTCGTCGCGGGCCTTGAGCTTGCACTGGACCGTCTGCTCCTTGCCGTCGCGCAGCAGCACGATCGCGACCGTGTCGCCGGGGTTGGCCTTGTAGAGCATCGGCATCCACCCCTCGACATTGGCGATCGTCTCGCCGTTCCACTTGAGCATGCGGTCGCCGGGCTTGATCCCCGCGTCGGCCGCGCTGGTGCCGGGGTAGACGTCGCCCACCAGCACGCCGGCGGTCTCGTCGCCGTAGGAGCCGGGGCCGATGCCGAAGCGGACCTTGACCTTGGGGCGGCCGGTGTCGGTCGTCGCCGCGGGCTCGCCGGTCAGGTTGCTCTTGGCCTGCTGCACGGCCTGGTCGTGGCCGAGGGGCTTGGCATCGCTCTCCTTCTCCCCGCCGAACAGGGCCGGGTCGTTGAGATTCACGCTGGGCCCCTTGGCCTTGGTGAATGTCAGCGGCTCGGACCGCGTGCCGAGCGTCATGGCCGTGTCGCACACGATTGAGACGACCTTCATCGCTCCCTGCGGGTTGATGGTGAAGTAGAAGTCTTCGGGCAGGTGGTACTGCGAGTGCAGGCCGGTGAAGAAGTGCAGGCACGGGATCGACGCGGCGTAGAACGAGGCGTGGTCGCTGGGGCCCTGGCCGCCGGGGAGCGTGGTGACCTTCATGCCGCTGCGGTCGAAGATCGGCTTGAGCAGGTCCATGAACTTGTCGGCCGAGCCGACACCGTCAACCTCGACGCCGTTCTTGCGGACGCGGCCGATCATGTCCATGTTGAGCATGGCGTAGGTCTTGCTCTCGGGGATCGGCGAGTGCCCGACGAAGTAGCGCGAGCCGATGAGGCCGAGTTCCTCGCCGCTGAAGCCGATGAAGAGGATCGAGCGGGCCTGCGAACCGGGCGGGAGGGCCGCGTAGAGGTCGCTGAGCTTGGAAGCGGCCATGAGCATGCCGCTGGTGCCGCTGGCGTTGTCATCGGCGCCGGGGTGGAGCTTGCCGGCACCGCGCGGGCCGGCCCGCGAGCCCTGGTAGCCGTAGCCGACGTGGTCGAAGTGGGCGCCCACGACGATGTACTCGTCGGCGAGCGCACCCTTGCCTTTGAGGACGGCGGCGACGTTCTGCGTCTGCACCGGCTCGCGCTTGGTCTGCGCGTCGATGGCGATGGCGGACTTAGGCAGGTCCATCACCGTGCCCTGCTTGTCGGCGAGCTTGCGCAGTTCCAGGAGCGTTGTGCCGTTGGCCTTGGCGATCGCCTCGCCTTGGACTGTCGAGAGCATGAGTACGGGCGTGGTGGTGCGGCCGAGGCGGACGGATCGCATCTCGTCGAGCTTGTTGGCGCGGACATCGTCGCAGTTGGGTGGATTGACGATCAGGATCGCCGCGGGCTTGTGCTTGGAGATGGCGGCGATCTTGGCGGTGTAGGAGGCCTTGTTGGACCACTCACCAGCGGCGGCGTCGTCGACCCAGCGGCTGCGGCCTTTGTCGTCCATGGGCTCGAAGCGGAAGACCATGGCGACCTTTCCCTCGAGCAGGCCCTTGGGGGCCGCCGCTTCGCCCTCTGCGGGCTTGTCGTCAGGCTTGGCGGCAGGCGCCTCGGCGGGAGCGGGGAAGGTGTTGTAACCGTCGATGCCGTCCTGGATGCCGTAGCCGACGAAGACGAGCGGCCCGGCAACGTTCGCGGTTCCCGAGGCATTGCCGATGCCCAGAAGCGAGAAGTCGATTCCAGGGTTGAGGTAGATGGCCGGCGCGCCGGTGGGACCGAGGGCGACCTCCTGCTTGAGGACGCGCGTCTCGGTGCCCGCGGGGAAGGGCTGGCGCATCGAGGGCTTGCCTTCAGCCTCGAAGGCGGGCACGAGGTTGAGCTTGTTGAAGCAGAACTCGATGTACTCGGCGGCGAGGGCGTTGCCGCGGAGGCCGGGGGCACGTCCCTCGAAGAACGGGTTGCTGAGGGTGGTCACGTGCTGGAGGTACATCCGGTCCTCGTCGGAGAGCTTGAGGAGCTCTTCGTTGAGGGGGATCTGGTTCTTGACGGACTGGGAGTAGTCGGTCGGCTCGGGAGCGGTCTGGGCCAGCGCGGGCGCGACGGCGTGGAGCCCGAGGGCGAGGAGTCGGGCCGCGGAGGACGGTCGGAGGAGTTGGATCACGCGTGGTTCCTGTGCGGGGCGTACGGGGGATGGTAGTGGCGGAAGGACCGCGGGGTTGCGAAGTCGTTGGGAATTCCCGCGGGCGGATGACGGGCAGGCTAGATTGCGAGGGATGCGCACGGCGACGAGATCCAGCGTGTGGCTGCGGATGTTGATCGTGGCCAGCGTGTTGGCGGCGGTGCTGATGGTTGGGAGCATCTGGTGGCGTGTGACGTTCGACGGGGCACAGACGAGCGTTGCGGTCGTCGCGGGATCCATCGAGCTTCGCGCCGTGAATCTGAATTCCGGCGTTGCCTCGCAACTGATCGGTGAACGGCGGTCGGTGCGTGTGGACCGGGAGGAGGCGGGGTGGAAGTGGTGGTTCGAGCGCGAGTCGATCCAGTTTTCGGGGACTTCGGCGTTCGCCATCGGCACCGGGACGCTGATCGCCGGCGGCGGGCGGTACGCACGGACGACCGTTCCGTTGTGGCCCGCGGCAGCGGCGCTGTGCTCGGGGACGACTTGGCTCGTGATTGTGGATCGGAGGCGGCGGCTGCGGCGGGCTGGCGGGTGCTGTCTGGGGTGCGGGTACGAACTGCGGGGATTGCCGCCGGGGGCCGCGTGCCCGGAGTGCGGGGCGATACCAACGGGCCAGATCTCATCGAACCAGTTACTATCGACCCATGCGAGTGATCGGATTGGGGACAGACCTGGTGGCGGTGGAGCGGATCGCGCGGATGGTGCGTGAGCACGGCGAGCGGTTCCTGGAGCGGACGTACACGGTCGCCGAGCGCGACGAGTGCGTAGGCAAACAGCGCGAGGCGCAGCGGCTGGCGGCGCGGTTCGCGGCCAAGGAGGCCGCGATGAAGGCGCTGGGGACGGGGCTATCGCGCGGGATCAACTGGCGGGACTTCGGCATCGTGACACTGCCCAGCGGCGAGCCGCGGCTGATGGTCGTGGGGATGGCCTCGCATATCGCGGCCGAGCGCGGGGTGGACCAGTGGATGGTATCGATGAGCGACACCGACGAGTACGCCACGGCGACGGTGATCGCCTGCGGGCCGGAGCCGGCGACGGTCCGCGCGGTGCATGAGAAGTCCGATGCACGGAGCGAGCGCGTGTTTCCTCCCCGCGCTATGTCGACGTGACGGACGATGCACAATTTCGTGGTTAGCTTCGGGATTCGTCGCGTTCAGATCGGCTGCTGAGATTTGGCGGCGGAGTCGGCCGCGGCCTTTTCCTTCTCCTGCTGCTGCCTGGCCATGAGCGGGAGGAATTCGCTGTTGTACCAGCGGACCCAGGCGCGGGTATCGGTACCGAGAGAGGCGGTGTCGGTGCCGGAGACGCGCTTGGTCATGTTGACGAGCGGGCCGTTGATCCCCCCGCTGCTGCTGCCGCTGCCGAGGGTGGCGTAGGCGGCGCCGATACGCAGAACTGTGCCTTCGGTGAGGACCGAGACGGTGGGGTCGAAGCCGACGGCGCTGTTGCCGACGACGGGGGTGAGGTCGGAGATAAAGGCCTGCTGGCGGCCGACCATGATCCAGGCGATATCGCTGCCGTGGCCGCTCTGTCCGCCACCGCCGCCGAGACCGACCTGCTGGGCGAGGATCATCGCGGGGATGGCTTCGATGAGCGTGAGAGAATCGGCGACGTGCGCGGCGTTGGCCTGCGCCTCACGGTTCTTGCCTTGCAGGCCGTTGGCGATCACGGTCTTGACCGCGAGAGGAATTTCGTTCTTGTTGGCTTCGGCTCGTTTGACCAAGCGGGTGACGGCCTCGTCGCGGATCGCGGCGTCCTTGTCCTGGACGGCGACCCAGGCGATGGCGGCATCGCCCTGCTCGGTGCGCTGCTCGGCGAAGGAGTCGAGGATGCCGGTGCGGACGTCGGCCTTCTCGCGGGCGAAGATGTCGATGAGCGAGGGGTAGTACGCCGGGTCCTTGTAGTACGGTTCGAGCTGGGCGAGGCCAGCCTGGCGGATCTCGACCTTGCGCATGTCACCGAAGTTTTTGGTGCGGATGCGCTTCATTTCCTGCTCGGCGACGGCGCGGCGCTTCTGCTGCTGCTGGTACTGCTGGAAGCGTGGATCGTTCTCGTCGATGCGCGTCATCTCGGTGAAGCCGGCGCCGGGGACGTAGACGCGCTCGGTCGGCGGTGCGACAACAACGGGGGGCGCTGTGCGATCGACCACGCGCCGGCCAGCGGCCACGATATCGGGGCGACTCCCCCCACCCTGGCGCGCGGTGGAAGTGTCACTACCGGGCGGGCAGGCGGCGAGGCAGGCAGCGAGGATGATCGTGATGGGCATGAGCGGCCTCCGGTGGACGGAGCGAGCCACGAGACTCGATGTAGTTTATTCGGTGTTTGGGGGCGTGTGGGTGCGTTTGAGGGGTTGGGGAGCAAAGTTGTTGATGCGGTGGCTCGGAACGAGGGAGGCCGAAAAAGGACCGTATGTGATGATGACAGCTCGGTCCGGTGATCGGTCGATGTACGGAAAACAATCTCGGCAAAAACCGGGTGGCACTATGCCGCGCCGGCTCTGGCGAGGAGGGCTTGGGCAGGCGCGTTGGGGCGAATGGGGATGAGTACTTTTTGTGCGCTGGAGGTGCTTAACGATGAGGCGCACGAAGTGAGTTTCGCCGCAGCGGGTTGTGGGCCGGAGCGGAGGTGCACCGCGGGCATAAAGGGGGCGAGCATGGCGTTGATCTCGGCGTCGGTCATGGACTTACCAGCGTCGGCGAGGGGTTGCTCGCGTGTCGGAAGAGGCTTGAAACGCAGGATGGATGTGACGATGCGGCGGGTTTCGGAGATGCTCGCTTCGGCGGCGGGCAGGGCCCTATCGAGCGCGCCGATCGCTCCCATGTGGCGGAGACGGAGGGACTGGCGTTCGAGGAGTTCGAGCGTGCGGTCCAGGCGTTCGAGGGCGGCGACAAAGCCGGGCATCACGAGCCGGCGGAGGATGTCGGCGACGGGCGCGCCCAAGTATTCCGCGATGGCCGCGGGTGTGCAGCGGCCAGTGGCAACGGCATCGAGGAGGGGTTGATCTGGAATCAGCGTGAACGGATGTAGTTAGGGTGTTCATACCGGACAATGTACGGCATGTTGTTGAGTTGTCAAGGAGCGCGTTTGGAATATTTTTGGAATGCTGACCGTGTGCTCGGTAGCCATGAAAAAACCCCCGCCGGCGCGGAGGTCTCATTGAGATGAAGCGTTGCAGAACTGAAATCAACGGCGACGGCGGACCAGGCCGAGCGCGGCCAATCCGAGCAAGCCCGCAGCGCCGGGGCCGGGGACGAACATGACGAGCTGGCTTTGATTGTCGGTGCGGACGCCCTGGGCATCAAGTGTGTGGAGGTTAGCGACTTGCACGCCGCTGAGGCCTTGGCCGATGCCCCCGGCTGAGAAGGCGAACAGGAAGAGTTCGTACGCCGAGACGGGCGGGGGAACCGCCTCACCTTCGAGGAACCAGATGACGTTCTGGAGCGCGCCGGCGTTTGCGGTGCGCTGGCCGAGGCCGTTGGAGTAGTCGTACCCGGGCAGGATGCCGTTGATGAAGAAGGAATAGAGGTACGCGGTGCGCTCGTCGAGCGGGTCCTGGCCGGCGACTGCACCGCCGCCGCCACCGACGGCGTATGTCGCGAAGTCCACGAGGTAGGTGCCGCCGGGAGCGAAGTTCTCGGTGTGCTCGAGGCAGAAGGTCTCGAAGTAGCCAAGATTGGTGAGCGAGACGGGCGTGGAGGGGAAGGAGATGGGCGTGGCGTAGAACTCGCCGCCGGGGCTGGCGGTGTAGGCGCCGGTGTTGAGCGTTACGCTCTGGGCCGAGGCCGCCGCGGACATGATTGAAATGGTACAGACGGAGAAGACGGTGGACCGGTGGCGCATGGTTTCTCTCTCTCAGATACCCACAGGTTTGAGGCACGAACGCGCGGTCAACAGCCGGCTTACGGAGTTTCCATAAGGAAGCATGACCGTACGCTCGACACATCGAGCCGGCAGGGACAGCACGGACGCACTACGCGCCCGGCGGTCGACGGATTGATGGAGTTGGTCGCTCTCTCTCAACTCCACTCGGTACTTCCGAGTTGTGCCAGTCTAGCACAACTTGGAGTGGCGTGCCACCTCTTTGAGTGTTGGCGTGAAGATTTTTGATGATTTGAGCGAAGACGGATGCACCGTCGAGGCAATTCATGTGGAGCTGACGGTTTGCCTCTGGGGATTCGCCGCCGCCGGAGCCGGGAATTGGGCGAGCGTTCTGATCATTTCCGTGAGGTGCCGGACAAATCGCCGTGGAGTGCCCCGCCACGTGAACTTGTGGCGGAGCGACCTCGCATCGGCGCATGCTTAGTGGATGGGCACGCCAGTTACTTTTTCTTGAACCACCACTGCTCGGTGCGGCGGGTGTCGGGGATGCCGTTAGTGGTGCCGTCGTGGATGGTCGGCACGATGCACACGGCCGAGTCGGTGTGCGAGACGAGTTCCCAGCCTTGGGCGGCGATGGCGGTGACGATGCGCGTTGGGTTGTTCTCGTCGCCTTCGCGCAGTGAAAAGTTCCGGGTCATGGCCGCGGCGTCGAGCCGCTGCTGACGGTCCTGGAACTCCCAGCGGTCGTAGCCGTTGCCGGTGGTGTGGACGAGCGCGGAGTACTGACTGGCGGTGAGGGAAGAAGGCTGGCGGGCGGCGCCGAGGAGGGCGCCGATGCCGAGCGCGGCGGATGCGCCGAGGACGAGCAGCAGGAGGGAGCGGGATGTTGACGCGCGGGTGGCCGGTGTGCTGGTCATGGCATGCTCCTGTGGGTTTGGGCTGTTTGGGAGTGTACCGAGAGCGCAGGGATGGGTGGCGGCGGGTGGCGAGGAAACGCGGAAAGTCGAGACGTGACTTTGAGAAGCGTGCGCAAAGTCGCGCTTGGGGACCGCCCTTTGGCCCAGTTTCCGATACGCTGAGCGGATGAACAGCGATCTCGATCGCCGTGCCCTGCTGGGCGTTGTCGGAATTGCCGGTGTGGCCGCGCTCGCCGCCCGGCGGGCAGAAGCGGGGCCGCTCACCCCGCCCGAGGGACCGGTGACCGGCACGGGCAAGCAGCTCATCGAGGTCGAGCCGCGGACGGCGATCAACCCGGTCAACACGCCGGGGGATGGCAACAGCATCTACAGAATCACTCAGCCCGGGTCGTACTACCTGACGGCGAATCTGGTGGTGCCGCAGGGGACCATCGGGATCAAGGTCACCGCCAGCAACGTGACGATCGACATGGAGGGGTTCGCGATTCTGATCGCTTCCAACGCCACCAGCGCTGTCGCGGGAATCGCGGCCGTGGGGACGTTGAGCGGCATCACCATCCGCAACGGCCGTTTTTCCGGGGCGTTCCAGTTCGCTGCGATCAACATGCTTGATGGCGGCACGGGCAACAACCTGCTGGTTGAGGGTGTCACCATCGTCGGGACGGGTGCGCCCCCGTCGGGGTCGGGGATCTATGCCAGCAACAACTACGTGATCCGCGGATGTGTCATCTCGACACTGGGAGGCTGGGGCATCTACGGGGAACGAGGCGCCCTGATCGAATCCTGCATCATCCGCGGGTGCCAGACTGGACTTGGTCCGGGGCAGAGTGGCGTGATCTCGCGCTGCACGATTGATGGGAACAGCTATGGAACCAATATCGGTGCCGGGTGTGCGATCACGGACTGCGTCGTCACCAACAACTTGATCGACGGCATCTTCGCAAATGAAGGATGCCTGATCGCCCGGAACCTGTGCCGCGGCAATGGCGCGGGGGGTGACGGCGCGGGGATCCACCTCTTCGGGACCGACAACCGAGTCGAGGACAACGTCTGCATCGGGGCCGACCGCGGGATCGATGTGGACGCCGCGGGGAACGTGATTGTCCGAAATGTGTGCTCCGGCAACGGGAACAACTGGGACATCGTCGCCAACAACATCTACGGACCGATCATCGACCGCGCGGCGCCGGGAAGCCCCGCGGTGACGGGCAATGCGGCGGCGAGCGCGCTCGGGACGACAGACCCGAATGCGAACTTCACGTACTGAACGTTGAGTTGAGGCAGGAGCGTTCGGAGTGCGCCGCGTAATGCGGCGTTCTGCGCGGTCTCGGTCGTGGGCGTGAAGATGAGTGAATTTTGGCGAGCCGCGGAGCGCCCGACGACATTCAAAAATCACTGTTCTGGCCTGATCCAGGCGAATGTCGCTCTCCCTCGGACGGGGGATCGGTCGATGTGGATCAGACGGGTGCGCGGCTCACCAGGCGTCGAGTGGAACCGGCGGATCTGCGAGCGCCCGTAGTAGTCAGCGGAAAGGTCAGGAGGTCGGTCGCAATGGTTGCTCAGAGAAAGGTCACGGGGTGCGTAACGCACGGCCCGGTCATGCGTGCGTTTTCGGTGGTCATCGGCGGCCCGGGGATTTATCGGGTGGATCCGTTGAACCCCATGCGGAAGCACAACCGCGGGCGTTTGTGCTACGTTGTCGAGTACAACGGGCGCACCGGCATGGTGGACGTGCTGTTCCATGACACGCAGCGTCGTGCAATGGTGGACCCGCGCGACCTGGTGCTGCACGCGGCGCAGATGCCCGAGACGGTGATCATTCAGAGTCCGTCCCGACGCGCCCCTCCGAGTGCGGCGCCGGCGTGAAGTGAGACGCCCGCTGGCGCGAGAATTGGTGTTTGTCCCTCCGGACAATTGGATGAAGCGAGCGTGAGGCGATGCTCATTCGCGATGTGAGTTGACAGTCACGCTCGGCGCGCCAAAATGTTGCTCGTCCCCGCGGGGAAGGTTCACCGCCGGGGACATGCGTTCATCCAAGGAGCGGGGTGATGGCGAAAGCGTCAGAGCTGATCTATGTGGTATTGAAGTCGGACGAGAGCTGGTACTGGCGTCTGGAGACGCAGGCGAAGCGCGTCGTCGCGACGGGTGTGCACATGTGCGCCACGCGCGAGGCGTGCATCGCGGAGATTGAGCTGGTCAAGGGCTCGTGGAATGCGCCGGTGCGTGAGCAGTGAGGCGGGCGAGCAGAAGCCTCTCAGAAATTCGCCGTCTCGGCCCACGAGGCCGCCGGGGCCATCCGACCGTACCCGTCGAGAAAGTTGTGGACGCTGTTGTCCCGCATGATGCCGCTCGAGTCGGCGCTGGAAAGGATGCCGCAGCCCCAGTCCGGCACGGGTGTGTTGCTGGTGATGGTGTTGCGCTCGATGGCCACGGAGACGGCCGTGACGCAATCGATCCCGCGGCGGGACGTTCCGTTGTTCGCGGAGATCACGCGGTCGATCCGGCAATCCTGGATCGAGCAGGAGGCGCCGCTCAGCAGGATGGCGGTGATGGTGGGGTACGCGTCGGCGAGGACGGATTCCGAGCCGATACTGGCGAGGATGCAGCGTCGGATGTGAACGCCGAGGTTCGCGGAGCTGGAAGCGACAATCCCGTACCGGCGCGTGTTCATCACGCGCATCTCCTCGATGACGATGTCGCGGCACGTCGCACCGACGGCGATCCCCGTCATGCCGCCCTGCGTGGCGCCGTTGTGGATGCGGACGTTCCG
Source organism: Phycisphaerales bacterium (assembly GCA_050730675.1). Classification (GTDB taxonomy): domain Bacteria; phylum Planctomycetota; class Phycisphaerae; order Phycisphaerales; family UBA1924; genus JBOHNM01. The sequence continues at coordinate 18,283 of JBOHNM010000069.1, forward strand.
CAGCGATGCGCCCATGCTGATCACGTTGATGCTGCTGTTGGTCGTGATGAGCGTGCGGCCGGCAAGATCGATATTGACATGGTGCGAGGTGATCGACAGCACCGGCGTGGAGGCGCCGCCGCCGGCGAGATCACCCGTCAGGACATACGACCCGGGCACGGAGATGGTCACCGGCCCGCCCCCGGGTATCGGGATCCGCCCATCGGTTGCGCCCGCCAGCGGAATCTTGTTGTACACCTCGTCGATCGTCCGGCCTGTGCCCCCGACGGGCCCCGCTGGGGGCACGAGTGGCCCCGCTTCGGCTCGGCGCGTCGCGATCGCGGCAACGCCGGCCACCCCCACCATGCCAACAACACCCAGCAGGGCACGACGATCAAGTTCACTCATGCGGGGAGGATACAGGAGAAGGGGAGTTTGAACAATGGTGATCTGGGGTGCGGAGGGCCGGTCGCCATGTCCAGCAATCGGGCCGCCTCGACCAGCCGGGACGGCGCGTGAGTCCATTGCCATTCTGCATCGGCCTCTGCTCGCGGGCGCCAAACTCAGGGCCGCCGCACAGCTGCAGCGAATCACTACAGATCGCAGCCTTCGGCTGCTCAACGGAGAAGTGAGGAATGTGAAATCAGGTCTCGCTTTTCCGGTGGTGCGTTCCTCGCGGACTCGTCGCGCTACCCCTGGCTGGCTACGTTCTTCGGCCCTTTCAGGGCGGAATCCCGTTGCCCCTTCCCCCTGCCCAACTGCAATGTTCGTGGTGAAAGAAAAAACCCTCCCGCGATGGCGCGGAGGGTGGGGTTACAAGTAGCGAGTAACGAGCACCGATTGGGTGGTCAGCGCTTGGCGGTCTTGCGGGCGCCCCTGACAACCACGGGCGTGTGCTTGCCGTTGCTAGAAGCGCCGCCCTTCTTCCCCTTCGCCGCCATGTTCTTGAGGGCCGCGATGCGGGCCGGGAGCGAGTAGAGGCGGATGAAGCCGCCGGCATCCTTCTGGTTGTAGACCTCGTCCTTGGAGAAGGTGGCGAAGGCCTCGGAGAAGAGCGAGTCGGGGCTCTTGCGGCGGACGGTGGTGGCCGTGCCCTTGTAGAGGCGGACGACGATCTCGCCGTTCATGACGGCGGAGATCTGGTCGAAGGTCGCCCACATCGCCTCGCGCTTGGGGGTGTACCACTGGCCGTTGTAGATCAGCTCGGCGAACTCGAGGGCGATTCGCTCGCGGTAGTGGAGGGTCTCGCGATCGAGGACGAGCTGCTCGAGTCCGCGGAGGGCTTCCATCAGGACGGTGCCGCCCGGCGTCTCGTAGCACCCGCGGGACTTCATGCCGACCAGGCGGTTCTCGATGATGTCCACGCGACCGACGCCGTGGCGACCGGCGATGTCGTTGAGCTTCATCACGAGTTCATCCGCGGCGTACTTCTTGCCGTTGACGGTGCGCGGGCGGCCGCGCTCGAAGGTGATGGCGACATCTTCGGCCTTGTTGGGCGCCTCCCACGGGTGTGTGGTGAGCATCCAGATGTCGTCGGGGACGGTGTTCCATGGGTCCTCGAGGGCGGCGCCCTCGTGGGAGATGTGCCAGAGGTTGCGGTCGCGCGAGTAGATCTTCGTAAGCGAAGCGGTCGTCGGGATGTTCCGCTCGGCGAGGTAGTTCAGCAGATCCTCGCGGCCGCGGAGGTCCCAGATGCGCCACGGGGCGATGATCTCCATCTCCGGCGCGAGAGCAGCGTAGGTAGATTCGAAGCGGACTTGGTCGTTCCCCTTGCCGGTGCAGCCGTGGCAGAGGCCGTCGGCGTGGATCTTCTTGGCGTAATCCACCTGCGCGCGGGCGAGGATGGGGCGGGCGATCGAGGTGCCCAGGAGATACTTGCTCTCGTAGACCGCGCCGGAGATCAGCATCGGGAAGCAGAAGTCCTCCGTAAACTCGCGTTTGAGGTCCACGACTTCGCACGCCTCTGCGCCGGAGTTGATGGCCTTCTTCTCGACACCCTTGAGTTCGCTGTCGCCCTGGCCGACATCGCCGACGACGCAGTAGACCTTGGCGTCGTAGTTCTCTTTGAGCCAGGGGATAACGGCGGAGGTGTCAAGGCCACCGGAGTACGCAACGACGATTTTCTTCGACATGGTTCATCCTCGGGCAGCGCCCGGAAAGTGCGGACCAAAATGTAGGAGAGCGCGAGCCAGAATTCAGAGAAGTACACAGAGGACACAGAGAAACACAGAGGAATACGGGAAATGAAAAAACGGGGAGGAGGAGACTTTCTGCCCCACCCTGGCCTCCTC
>JBOHNM010000070.1:0-20410 GCA_050730675.1 Phycisphaerales bacterium
GCCGGTCGACAGACGCTCGAGGGTCGTGTCGAGGGACTTGTTGTTGTTGGCGTAGTTGCGCTGAGCGATGAGCGAGGCCGGGTTCGTGTTGATGCGACTCATGAATTCCTCCGTGCGAGTGAGTGGGGCTTGCGGGACCGGCCTGTGTGCCGCCCCACCCCGGGACCGAGAACCGGGCTGGCCTGCACCCCTGCGAGAGGGTCGGCACTCGGCCCGCCGATCGCCGCGGTATTCCTGACCGCGGCGCAATCGCACGCCCGACGCAGACGTGCGACGCTTTGGTCATCGACGCGCAACTTCGAGGCGTTGACCGTCGGGCTTCGTCCGCCCGGTTCGCGGGGCGGCGCGACCGGTGTCGCCCGCACGGGCCGCGCAGCTTTCGCCTAGCGGGCGAGTTTGCGGACGTGGGGCAGCGTGACGCGGCGCCGGATCGGCACATCTGCGTGTCACGGGATAGGCAGGTCCGGAAAAAACAACCGCCCCGGCGCGGGCCGGGGCGGTGTGAGTCACTTCAGAATCGGAAGCGGAGGGACTTAGCCGCGGAGCAGCTGGAGGGCTGCCTGCGGACGCTGGTTGGCGAGGCCCAGCGAGTTGCCCGCGGCCTGAGAGAGGATCTGGCTGCGGGTGAGCGAGGCGGTCTCGTTGGCGAAGTCGGCATCGCGGATGCTCGACTCGGCGGCGGAGCTGTTCTCGAGGCTGACGCCGAGGTTGCGGATGGTGGCGCCCACGGTGTTCTTCTGGAAGGCGCCGAGGCGACCGCGGAGGCCGGAGACCTGGCGGATGGCCTCTTCGACGACCTTGCCGGCGGCGGTGAGGTCACCGTCCACAAGGTTGAAGCCCTTTCCGCTGGCCAGGCTCGAAAGCTGACCGACGGTGGAATTGCCGAGCTTGCGGCTGGAGACGTCCTGGATGCCCAGAGCGACCTTGCCGCCGATGTCGACCTTGGAGGCGAGCTGGAAGTTGGCGCCGCCGCCGGTGATGGTGAAGGCGTTGACGGCGCCGATGGTCTGCGAGGTGGTGGTGTTGAAGGTGACCTCGACGTCGAGGAAGTCGGTGTTGATGCGGGCGGTCTTGCCCTTGCTGGTGGCGGCGACGCCGTTGATGGTGGCGACCAGGTCCTGGCCGGCGTCGCGGACGCCGTTGGTGGCGGCCGTCGAGGTGAACGCGGCGTTGAGCGTGGTGTTGATGGCGTTGGCGTTGGTGGCCTGGACGTTGTAGACGCCGACGTTGGCGCCGGTGATGCCGGCGTTGTTGACGATCTTCACGGAGGTGAAGGCGTCGGAGCCGAAGTCGCTGGACTGGAGGCGGACGCCGTTGGTGGTGCCGGAGGCGACGGCGACGGCGGTGACGCCGGTGACCTGGGTGTAGGTGTTGATGGCGGCGACGATGTTGGCGGTGGTGGTGCCGGAGGCGAAGCTGAGTTCGCGTGAGCCGATCTTGCCGCCGACCTCGACGGTGAACAGGCCCGAGGTGAGGTCGAGGTTGCCGTTGGTGGAGAGGTAGAGGCCGCCCTGCTGGGCCGAGGTGGTGATGAGGGCCTGAACAGCGATCGAGCTGCCGGAGTTGACCTTGGCGCCGTTGATGCGGTAGTCGCTGACGCCGGCGGCGACGGAGGTGGTCTGGAAGTCGAAGTTGCCGTTGAGCAGCTTGACGCCCTGGAAGTTGGTCGAGTCCGAGACGCGGTCGATGGTCTGGAGGATCGAGTCGACCTGGAGCTGGTTGGCCTGCTTCTCCTCGGTGGAGAGGCCGGCGGCGTTGGCGGTGGCGGTGACGAGGCCGCGCAGGTCGGTGAGCAGGTTGCTCAGCTCCTGGAGGCCGCCCTCGGCGATGTTGGCGAGCTGGTCGGTGCGCTCGGCGTTGCCGATGGCGGCGGTGAGGGCCGACTTCTCGGAGCGGAGGTTCTCGCTGGCGATCAAGCCTGCGGGGTCGTCCTTGCCGCGGTTGATCCGCAGGCCGGTCGACAGACGCTCGAGGGTCGTGTCGAGGGACTTGTTGTTGTTGGCGTAGTTGCGCTGAGCGATGAGCGAGGCCGGGTTCGTGTTGATGCGACTCATGAATTCCTCCGTGCGTCGCGACCCGCCTCGACGGAACATCCGCCGCACGCGATCGCTTCCGATTTGGTCCCGCTTGTGGCGGGTGTTTTTGGTGACTCCGCCCGGCTTCCGTACCGGACGTGCCGCGCGTCTTCGGACGTGCGGCACTGTTAAAATCGGTGACACTGCACCGCGCAATCACGGGGCGGGGTTTCTGACGCCTGTGCGGTGTGCGAATATCCGGCGCAGACGCTACAGGCGTCAAGGGTGGGTTCCGCGCAACGCCCGAGAACTGCTGCGTGTCACCTGGCCGCATTCGGACTGACTCAACCGTGTGTCAAGTCATCAGGCGCCAACGAAAAAGCCCCGGCCGAGGCCGGGGCGTGAGTTGGTTCAGAATCGTGATCGTCGCGGGGGATCAGCTGCGCAGGAGCTGGAGGGCTGCCTGCGGACGCTGGTTGGCGAGGCCCAGCGAGTTGCCCGCGGCCTGAGAGAGGATCTGCGTGCGGGTGAGGGCCGCCGTTTCCTCGGCGAAGTCGGCGTCGCGGATGGTGGATTCGGCCGCTGCGGAGTTCTCGAGGCTGACGCCGAGGCTGCGGATGGTGGCGCCAACGGTGTTCTTCTGGAAGGCGCCGAGGCGGCCACGCAGGCCCGAGACCTGACGGATGGCCTCTTCGACGACCTTGGCAGCCGCGGTCAGGTTTCCGTCCACAAGGTTGTCGGCCTTGCCGGCGCTCAGAGCCGACAGGAAGCCGACGGTGGAATTGCCGAGCTTGCGGCTGGAGACGTCCTGGATGCCCAGAGCGACCTTGCCGCCGATGTCGACCTTGGAGGCGAGCTGGAAGTTGGCGCCGCCGCCGGTGATGGTGAAGGCATTGACCGTTCCGATGGTCTGGGCCGTGGCGGCGTTGAGTGTGATCTCAACGTCGAGGAAGTCGGTGTTGATGCGGGCGGTCTTGCCCTTGCTGGTGGCGGCGACGCCGTTGATGGTGGCGACCAGGTCCTGGCCGGCGTCGCGCAGCCCATTGGAGGCGGCGGTGCTGGTGAAGGCGGCCGTCAAGGCGGTGTTGATGGCGTTGGCGTTGGTGGCCTGGACGTTGTAGACGCCGACGTTGGCGCCGGTGACACCGGCGTTGTTGATGATCTTCACCGAAGTGAAGGCGTCGGCGCCGAAGTCGGCCGCCTGGAGACGGACGCCGTTGGTGGTGCCGGAGGCGACCACGACGGCGGTGACGCCCGTGACATCGGTGTAGGTGTTGATGGCTGCGGCGATGTTGGCGGTGGTGGTGCCGGAAGCGAAGCTGAGTTCGCGTGCACCCTGTTTGCCGCCGATCTCGATGGTGAACAGGCCGCTGGTCAGGTCAAGGTTGCCGTTGGTAGAGAGGTAGAGGCCGCCCTGCTGGGCCGAGGTGGTGATGATCGCCTGGACGGCGAGCGAGCCGCCGTTGGCGAGCTTGGCGCCGTTGATGCGGTAGTCGCTGACGCCGCCCGCGACGGTGTTGGCTTGGAAGTCGAAGTTGCCGTTGAGGATTTTGACGCCCTGGAAGTTCGTGGCGTCGGCGAGGCGGTCGATGGTCTGGAGGATCGAGTCGACCTGGAGCTGGTTGGCCTGCTTCTCTTCGTTGGAAAGGCCGGCGGCGTTGGCGGTGGCGGTGACGAGGCCGCGCAGGTCGGTGAGCAGGTTGCTCAGTTCCTGGAGGCCGCCCTCGGCGATGTTGACCAGCTGGTCGGTGCGCTCGGCGTTGCCGATGGCGGCGGTGAGGGCCGACTTCTCCGCGCGGAGGTTCTCGCTGGCGATCAAGCCTGCGGGGTCGTCCTTGCCGCGGTTGATCCGCAGGCCGGTCGACAGACGCTCGAGGGTCGTGTCGAGCGACTTGTTGTTGCCTGCAAGGTTGCGCTGGGCGATGAGCGAGGCCGGGTTGGTGTAAATGCGGCTCATAAAAACCTCCGTGTCCTACTGGCCGGGCGATCCGTGCCCAGCGCTGCAAGTCAGCCTGTTTCCGCCGCACACCGGCACAGGGCCGGGGATCCGTGGGCGGGTTCGGGTCCGGTCGTCGGGCCGGCCCCGGTGCAAGCCGTTCTCGGGCCAGCACGTCCAAGCTATCGGAGGCGGTTATGGGCGAGTTGAGGTTACTGGGCGTGAAAATTCCCAAAAAGTGGGTATTGATGCAAAAAGCCGGCGAGGCCCGAACGTCGGGCCCCGCCGGTGGCTGGTGTAACTGGTGAAAGGGACGTTGAGAGCGGTCCGTGGCTTACTGGCGAAGGAGCTGAAGGACCGACTGGGCCTGCTGGTTGGCGAGCGAGAGGGTGGAGGTGCTGGCGGAGGTCAGGATCTGAGCACGCGTGAGGGCGGAGGTTTCGGCCGCGAAGTCGGCATCGCGGATGGTGGACTGCGAGCTGGTGAGGTTCTCGACGGCCGTCTGAATGGAGCGGACGTTGGTGTCGAGGGTGTTCTTCTCGAGGGCGCCCAAGCGGCCACGCAGACGGGAGATCTCGTCGAGGGCGCTGTTGAGGACGCGGGTGGCCTGCTCGAAGTTCTTGCTCTTGAGATCGTTGACCCCGCCGGACTTGAGCGAGTCGAGGAAGTCCAGTGTCGCGGTGCTGTTGAGCGTTCCGCCGAGTTTGCTGGCGGCGATCGAGGGCAGGCCGAGGTTGATCTGCTGGGAGATGTTGATGTCGCCACCGAGCTGGTAGAGCGCACCACCGCCGGTGATATCGAAGGTGGTGGTGGCGCCGTTGCGGATCGCCAGGTCTCTGTTGAGGATCAGCTCGAGGCCGATGGTGGTGCTGCTGGGGAGGGAGAGCTTGAGGCCGTTGCCGGTGCCGAGCACGCCGTTGACCAGGGCGAAGACGTCCCGGCCGCTGTCGCGTGTTGACTGGATCATCGTTCCGGCGGTGATGAGCGCCGGGATGTTGATGGAGGCCGGACGGGCCGAGCCGCTAGTCAGAGCGTAAGTCGCGAAGCTGGAGGCGACGCCGGGGGTCTCGTTGAGCCGCTTGACGGAGACGAAGGGTGACGAGCCGTACTCGGAGGCGGCGAAGACCAGACCGGAGAGCGCGTTGCCGTTGTTGAGCGACGCGGAGACGCCCGTGGCTTCCTTGAAGGTGTTGATGGCGGCGGCGACGGCGGCGTAGGTGGTGCCGGAGAGGAACTGGAGCGTGGTGACGCCCTTGGTGCCGGCAATCTCGAGGGTGACGGTGGAGGCGATGATGCCGGTTGTCAGGTCGCCGCGCAGGAAGAGCTGGCCGGTCTGGGCGGAGGCGATGGTCTGGACGCCGACGTTGATGGAGGTGGCGCCGGCGAAGTTGGCGTTGAAGATCTGGGCCTTGGAGATGGCGCTGGACCGGACGCCGGAGAGGATGTAGTCGAGCGAGCCGTTGAGGAGCTTGAGTCCGCCGAAGCTGGCGCTGTTGCTGATTCGGGTGATCGACTCGATGGCGGAGTTGATCTGGAGCTGGTTGGCTTCGCGCTCGTCGTCGCTGATGGCGCCGGTGTTGGCAGCCTCAACGACTAGGCCCCGGATGGAGTTGAGCAGGTCGTTGGCCTCGGCGAGCGAGCCCTCGGTGGTGGAGATCACCGAGCTGGCGCGTTCGGAGTTCTTGATCGCCTGCTGCAGGCCGGAGATCTCTGAGCCGAGCCGCTGGCTGATGATCAGCCCGGCGGGATCGTCCGATCCGCGGTTGATGCGCAGACCGGTGGAGAGGCGCTGCAGGCGCGTGCTCAGGTCCGCGTTGGCCTTGTTCAGGTTCGAGCGGGCGATGAGCGACGGGATGTTGCTGTTGATTCTGGCCATGGGCAATCCTCCGTGATTGCGTCGGGCGTGTCAGGTCTGTGCGGGGTCGGGGTGAGGGGGATGGTGAAGGTCGTCGACTCCGTACGACCGCTACGGGGAGATGCGTGTGGGGCCGAGGCGAGCGGGCGGGCGAGAGGGTGTGGGCGCCGGCGCAGCAAAGCCGCCAGGGGCGCGAGGGCCGGTGGGGGGCAGCGGCGTCGAGGGGAGCGGGGCTCCCGTCGTGCCGGTAGCGCCCAAGGCGTGTGGGCGGACCGCTCGCTGCTGCGCGGTGGCTGCGGGGCGGATGGCCATCAGGTCGCCGTTGCCCAAGCTGCTTGCGCGCTGGTTTTCGGCCTTGATGGCGTCGTAGACCTCTTTACGGTGGACAGCGATGCGCGTCGGGGCGGTGATGCCCAGTCGCACCTTGTCGCCGCGGATATCGACGATCGTGATCTCGATGTCGTCACCGATCATGATCGTTTCGTCGCGCTGACGGGAGAGCACCAACATGCTCGGATCCTTCCTGACGTCGGCTGCGTGGATGGTTCAAGGCGGCGTGGTCATCCGTGACCGCGCCCGAAGAGGAGGGAGCGACGGTAGTGGTGAGGCAAGAAGGGGTAGTGATCAGGCGGACATGGCCGCGGGCTGCGCGGCGTGCTGGCCGATCTTCATAAGCGGGTGGCGGGTGGTCCAGCGCTTCTCGGCGAGGACGAACTGCTCGCCGGTGCGCTCGAGGGTGTTGATCACCAGCGGGCCCTGGAGATTGCCCGTCAGGGTCTGGTCCACTTTGTTGACGATGACGAAGACCTGGGCGTCGTCGAGCGTCTTGAGGTTGAGCTCGGTCATCTGCTCGGGGCGGATGGGGACCGAGAACTCGGGGACGAAGAATGCGGGGTCGGTGACCACGAAGGCCAAGCCCGGCTCTTCCACGGATTGGAGCCAGAAGAAGCACGCGTCATCGGCGGGCTCCAGCAGGCAGAACTTGTGGCAGCTCGAGAAGCCGAGAAGCCCCTTGGGGAAAGCGATCACGCGGTCCTCCGCGATGGTCACAGTGCCGAATCGGGTCGTCCGCACGTCCATGCGTGTGCTCCGCAACCGGCCCGGAATCGTGAACAGACCGGGATTCCTTACCCCGGCGACATTCTGTCACCGCGCCCCGGGCCGGCGGCGCGGTCTGTGAATCGAAACCCCGAGCGCTAGCTCAGGAAGTCGAAGAGCGAGATGCTGCTCAGGCGTCCTGCCGTCTGCAGGCTGGCCTGGAGTTGTGTCTGAAGGAGGCTGAGGCGCACGGCCGCCTCGGAGAAGTCGAGATCCTCGAGCGAGCTTTTGGTCTGTGTGTCGAGCACGGTCTGGCTTTCAAGTCGGTCCTGTCCGTCGGTCACGCGGCGGGAGTAGCCGCCGACAAGCGCCTCCGCCGTGATCACGCGATCACCGGAGACGCCCAGACGCTCACCAGCAACCGTTATGCCAGACGAGTCGTTGGCGAGCAGCGCGTTGCGGAGGTCAACGAGATCAGTGAAGAGATTGTCAACGCGAATACCTGCTCGATCCTGCGCGAGGGTGGTGTTTGTTGCGCTGAGGAAGGTCGTGTTGAGCAGTCCGAGGTCGTCGGCGGCCGCCGAGTTGTTGAGTTTGGCGACCGTGACGCCGCCGATCACGGTGCTGGTGAACGCGATCCCGGGGGGGCTGCCGTTGAGGCTGGCGGTGAACTGACCGGCGGTCAAGGCGGGGGCGGAGGTGTTGATCGGGGCTTGGCCGACGGCGGTGGTGAACTCGGCGTTGATGCGGTTGAGAAGCGTCTGGGCACTGACCAAGTCTTGAGGGCGAAGATCGACGTCGAAGGCCTGGCCATTGGCGAGGGTGACGCGGAAATCGCGGTTCAGTGTGGGGGAGATCGCGCCGCTGACCGGGTCAACCTGGCCGTCCACGATTCGGACGCCACGGCCATGGTTGAAGTCACTCAGGGGGGTCTGGGACGAGAGGGTGAGGAGTCCGAGTTCCGAGGCGGTGGTGCTGCCCGGGAGGTCCTCGACCGAGAGCGAGGGGCCGGCGATTTCGTTGCGGATGACCAGGCCGTCGGCGGTGTCGTTGATTTCCAAGCGGACGCCGGAACTGGCAGCCTCGATTAGACTGCGCACGTCGTCGAGCGTCTGGGCGCTGGAGAGGTCGATATCGCGGACCACGTTGGCGGCACCACTGGTGAAACGGAATCGGACAGTCCCGAGGGGGAGGGTGACCGGCAAGAGTGAGTTAAGTGAAGTCTGCCAGGTCAGGCGGGGTGACAGTGCGGCGCCATTGGCGTTCGTGGGTGTGTACGCCGCCTGGGTGATGCCGAGGTCCAGGCCGACAGCGGAGTTGTTGAGATCGCTGAACTGGAGGGAGCCGCCGGCGACGACATCGACACCGATGCCTGAGGCGGTGGCGCTGACGCCACCGGGCCCGAGAACGGTGACCGAGTTGGCGGTTTCGTACTGTTGAATAGCGCCCTGGAGGCGAGTGGTGATGTCCGTGACGGTCGCCGCGCCAGTGAGATCGACGGTGGCAGTGGGGCCGCCGTTGAAACTGAAGGAAACCACGCCGGTGCTGACGCCAAGGCCGCGGGCGCCGCGCAGCTCGCTGAGTGGTTGGCCGACCACCACCTGCGGGCTGAGTTGCGTGAGCGAGCGCATGCGGGCGGAGGTCTCGCCGATGGCGTTGCCGCCGCCCAGGGTAATGGGGATCTGGTCGCCGGGAGAGAGGTCAGTGATGAGGCCAGAGCCTCGCGCCGTGTAGCGGTAGCCGCCGAGTTGGGCGATCTGCTCGAGGGGGGGGCGGCCGGGGGTGGAGCCGCCGAAGAGGTAGAGGCCGGAGCCGGGGTCGTTGCTATTGGCGTTGGTGAGCAGGCGGGAAAGAAGGGCATCGATCTGAGAAGCCTGCTGGCGGCGCTCTTCAGGACTGGACGTGATGCCGATCTGGCCGGAAGCGATCGAGCGGGCTTCGTTCACAAGATCGGTCGTCTCGCCGAGGCGCTGGTCGAGCTGGTTGAGCACTGTGCCGGCCTGCTGGTAGTTGCGGGCGAGCTGGTCGGCGCGACCGAGGCGGGTGTTGAGCGCGCTGATCACCGAGGCGGCGACCGGATCATCGCTGGAACGCTGGACACGCAGGCCGCTGGAGAGCTGGCTCTGGACTTGAAGGAGGCCGATGTTGGAGCGGTTGATGTTGCCGAGCAGCATTTGCCGCGAGAGCATGTTGGGGGCGCGGGTGATGTTGGCGGGCAGGGAGGTCATGGTGCGGCTCAAAGCTGGTTGGATAGGGATCAGACGAGCTGGAGGAGCGTCTTGGTCATGTCGTTCACGACCGAGACGAAGCGGGCCGAGGCCTCGTACAGGCGCTGGTAGCCGATCAGGTTGATGGCTTCCTCGTCGGTGCTCACGCCGGCAATGGCCGTGCGCTGCGCTTCGATGGATTCACGCACAGTCTTGGTGGCGTTGGCGGTGGTTTGTGAGGCAGCGGAGCGGACACCGACGGCTTGAACCGCGCTGTCCCAGTACTGTGAAATGGTCGAGTCGTCGAGGGCGCCTAAACGCCGCTCGGAGACGCCGCCGACGCCACCTATGGCCATCGCCACGGCGTTGTCGACCGGGTTGCCGCTGACGACTTGGCCGACATTGAGCAGATTGGGCTGAGCAACGATCTCGTCACGCACGGCGATGCTGGCGGCGCTGGTGCCGGTGAAGTACGTGTTGACGCCGAGGGTGGCGAGGACCCCGGAGGTGTCTTCGGCGAACGAAACGGTCGAGCCCGAACCGGCGGCGATGACGAGCTGGCCGCTGGCGTTGTACGTGGCGGTCAGGCCGGTGACGGCGTTGAGAGCGGTGGCGATTCCGTCGGTGGTGGTGTCATTGGCAGTGCCGGGGGCGCCGGTGTTGTCCACGCCATCAAGATCCACGGCGATACGAGTCGTGCGCGAGACGCCGGTGCTGTCGGTGACGGTGACGAGGAACGAGCCGGACTGTGGTGCGAACGGCAGTGTGGAGAAGGTCTGGTTGGCCGTATCGTTGATGGCCAGCGAACGGTCTGACGACTGGATGGAGAGCGAGCCGGTGTACGAAGGCTGACGCGTGCCGCTGTAGCCGACGCTGTAGGCGCGGTTGACCTGGTCGATGAGCTGGGCGCTGACGCGGTCGAGGCGGTCGAGGGTGTCGCCGACAAGCGTGCCGCGGTTGGCCAGGAGCGAGCCGATCGCGCCGCCGTTGGGATCGATGCGGAGTTCCTCGGGCGTGACGATGGTGCTGACCGCGACGCGCGAAGTTGTGCCGGTAGCGGTCTGCACGGACTGTTGGACCAGTCGGAGCCCGCGCGACTGGCCGTTGATGACCAGCGGGACCGAGCCGATCAGGACATCGAGCGTGCCGGACGGCTGCTCGACGGTGTTGACATTGATGTATTGCGAGAGCTGGCTGACGAGATGATCACGCTGATCGCGCAGGTTGTTGGCCTGGCCGTTGCCGCCCTCGGAGATCGATATCTGCTGGTTGAGCGTGGCGATCTGCCCGAGCAGATCGTTCGCCTGCGTCACATTCGCCCCTAGATCCGTGTCGATCTGCTGCTGCAAACCGACTAGCGACGAGCGGGTGGAGTGCAGGAAGCTCGCGAGCGCCTGTCCTTGCTGCACCACGGCCGTGCGGCTGGTGGCTTGGGCGGGGAACTGCGAGAGCTGGGACCATGCGTTGAAGAAGACGTTGAGCTGTGTGCTGACGTTGGCACCTTGTAGATTTGCGACCGTGTTTTCGACATTGCCGAGGAGCAGACTGGTCTGGTTCGCGCCGGATTCGCTGGCGATGGCGGTGTTGAGACGGGCCTGCAGGGCCTGATCCACCGAGCGGCGGACGCCCGCGAGCTGGACGCCGCGACCGTAAAGCGCGTTGCCGTAGCGGGCGTCGCGCACGGCGGTGAGGTCGAGCGTCTGGCGCGAGTAACCAGGCGTCGAGAGATTGGCGATGTTGTTACCGGTCACCTGCGTGCCGAGCTGGCCCGCCGTGAGGCCCGAGCGACCGATTTCAAATGCGCCGAGGAGGGACATAGCGTGCTCGGGGAGGAACAGGGAATCAGGTGGTCAGGTCGATGCCGGTGAGGACTTGTGCGTGCTCGGGGGGAGTGTGGGTGCGGGCGTAGGTACCAGTCGCTGAGAGTTGGCGGCTGACTTGGGCCATCAGGCCCTTCATGTGCGACAGGAGCGACTCGGAGGCCTGACGTAGGACCTCCTGCTCGCGGGCGGCGCCGCGCATCACTTCGCGGAGTGACTCGGCCCGTTCGAGCAGACGCTCGCGCCAAGCGCCCGGCGCGTGCGCAGCCAGTTCGCTCAAGCGCATCTCGGGGGCTTGCATACCCCGGCGGTCGGCTGGCTTGGATGCCACGGGCTTGGCCGGGGCGGGTGCGGGAACAGCGGCGGCGACCAGGCGCATCCGTCGCAGGTCAAGCTCTGCCAAGGTGCTCCCTGCGGTCTGCTGACGCATGACACAGACCCCGATCGCGTGGTGGTCGGCGCGGGCAATAGCCGTGCGGTGCTCACGGCAAAGGACAACCGCCGCCTCGTGGTGGGCGGTGAGGTCACGCAGCAGCGACTCGAGGGCCGCGGCGTGCTCAGGCCTGAGTGTCCAACTCGGGCTTTGAAGTTGTGGCGTCGGGGTAGGGGGCATCGGGGTTCTTGACGGGTTCGAGCTGTGGTCGGACCTTGTCGAGGTGTGGGCCGTAGCGGGGGGCAGGATGCGGCGCGACACGGCCCTCGGCCTTGTCTAGCAGAGTCCGTGCCAACCGGTCCACGAGCGGCCAGCGGGCTTTGCGCACGAGCTGGCGCGAAAGGTGCGCGTCGGCGATCCCGCGAAACGCTTTCTCGCCTTCGCTTGGCGCGAAAGGAGGCGCGGCGTGGTTGGTTTCGCGGAGCTGCTTGAGAATCGGCTGGATAAAGGCGACGGCGACGAAGTCCTCGGCCGCCTGGCGGGTCTTGTGCTTGATATCCGTGTCGTCGGTGCGGGCACGAGAGATAACGGATTGGAAGTCTTCCTGCGAAGCGGCCAAGTCCGGCCGTGTTTGGAGTGAGACCTGTTCACGCAGCAGCTTCGGCGGTGGAGACATAGCGGCGGTCTGCGGCGACGCCGTGGCTGAGGTCGGTTTGTCCAGCGTCACGGTCATGGGTTACTCAATGACCAATTGCCCGTGCAGGCGCCCGGAGCGTTCGATTTCAGCGAGGATCTTGATCTGCTCCGCGACAGGAACGTCAAGCTGCTTGAGGGCCGCGAGCAGGTCCTGAACGCGTGTGCGTTCGCTGGTGCGGCCCGTGGTGCTCATGCTCGTCCACTTGGTGTTGGTGACCATCGGGTTGATCTGCGTCGGCACCGGCGGCGGCGTGACGGTGGTGATGACCAGGTCCTTGTGGCTGATAGCGACCGGCGACACCTCGACGTTGCCGGTGACGACGATGATCCCCGCGCGCTCGTTGCAGACGATCAGCGCCGGAAGCCTCAAAAGGCTGGGCGAAAACGTCGCGCTCATCACCTTGCCGATGAAACGGGTCGGGTTGGCTCGCTCGGACTGAGGGATCTCGACACGGATCGAGATGTCATCCTGGGCGTAGGCGATCGGCGCACCCGCCGACCCATCGCCGGCGTCAGAATCGGGGCCGAGGCTGTTGATCTGTTCGGCGAGCATCGTGGTGCTGTGGAAGCCCCGATAGTGAGGCTTGAGCACCAGCGTAAAGCCGCCGCGGGCCACCGATTGCAGCGTCTCGAGCATCGAGACGTTGGCGATCATCTGAGCGCCCATGCGGATCTTGCCGACCGTCGGGAGCTGCGGATCGTCGAAGGTGATCGGTCCGGAGGCGATGGCGTAGACCGGGTCGCCCGGGCGCGGGCCCATCAGCGGCGACATGATCAGCCGTCCACCAGCGAGACTCTTGCAGGTGTGCGAGACGGTGACCTGAACATCGAATTGGTCGTCGGCGCGGGCGCCCGAAGCCGGGATGGTCGCCTCGATCATGACGATCGCCGCGCTGCGTGCCTTGGCGAGTTCCTCAAGCCGGGGAAGGGGGTTACCGTTCGCCTCGTAGACCTTGGCGAGCGGACGTGCGAGGACCAGATCCTTGCCGTCGTCGCCCGTGCCGTTGAGGCCGGTGACGATGCCCAGACCGCGCAGCTTGCTCACGCCCTGACCTTCGATCCGGGCGACATCCTGGACGCTGACCAGCCCGAGGGAGATCGGCGTGCTCATCGGTGCGCCAGCGGCCGAGTTGCCGGGGGAGCCGGGGTCCGCAGGCTGGGCCAGCGCGGCGACAGCCAGCGCACAAACTGCGACAAGCGGCAGGAACGTCCGTGTCATGGCTGCGCTACTCCGTCAGGTTCCACAGGCAACAGGTGTTAACGCAACGGCGGTGCCAGCGAAGAGCGGCCCACGGTTCCCAAAAACAAAACCGACCGCCGAAGATCGGCGGCCGGTGAGGAGTCGGTTGGAATCGTGTACCAGTTCGACGCTCGTTCAGAATTCCGATCGAGGGCCTGTGGAAGCAATCAGGCGGATGGTGGGGCTATTGGCCTCGACCGTGGACATGCGCCGTTCTTTCCACGTGTTGGTCGTGTTGTCCCACTCGCTGACTGACCACGTGCCGCTGGTCGAGTCGAACTTGCTGTACGTGTTGCCCTGCGGCTGAATGGTGAGATCGACCGTGGCGCGTCGCAGGCGCGGACCGATGTCGTACTCCAGGTTGAACGAAGCCGCGAGGATGCCGTCGAGGAGCGGGCGCTCGGTGACGACCGGCGTGCCACCGGCGACCGAGCGGCTGGTGATGATCCAGAGCGTGAAGGGCCCGCGGTGTTGGACTGTGGTGCCGCCGCTGGTCCAGTTGCCGCTGGCGCGGCGCTCGATCGTGGTGATCTCGCGCGTGCTGGTAATGGGATCATCGACCGAAACGAATTGGATGTGGTCGTAGTTCGCCGGGTTCTGCGCCGTGTCGAGGACGTCGGCGGGGAAGGGCCCGAACTCGGTGCCGGTGCGGATCATGGTCAGGATTCGGTGCATCGTGACGCGGGCGACCACGTGCGTCGAGCACGAGTCGCTGATCACCGTGTACCGCTTGAACATCGCGTCCAGCGCGACGAGCGTCGCGGCCAGCAGCGTGCTGCTGATGGTCAAGGCCACCAGCATTTCCATGATGCTGAAGCCGGGTGCGCGGCGGCGCGAGCGGCGGGTCGCGGGAGCGGTGAGGGTTTGACGGGTCATATCGGGGGTCATATGGCACATTACTGATGCCCCTCGTGGTAAGACTTGTTGACCAGCATGACGCTGCAGGGGAGCATGATGCCGTCGGGCATGGGCAGGGTGGTGTTGAGCGTGACGTTGACGCGCCCAAACCCGTAGAAGGGGATGGGCGTCGAGCCGCCCGGTTGGGTGCTGGTGCCCGGGACGTCGGCGATGCCGTCGCTATCGGTGTCCCAGCCGGCGATGCGCTGGCCGTTGACGATCGGCAGGAGTGAGGGGTCGATCGATTCCAGCTCGCCGTCGGCGGGACCGAAGTAGCCGAGGGTGCAGTTGAAGTTGGCGGGGTTGCCGATCGGCTGGCCGTTCTGGGACATCGGGCCCTGGCCGTAGGTGGGAGCGAACGTGAGCAGCAGAGCGCCGTCGATGCTGGTGTTGCCGCGGGCGTCGAGCTCGCCGGCGACGATGGTGCCCGAGAGGTTGATGTTCTGGCCGACCGGAGCGTTGGCCCCGGTGTAGGTGTCGGTGGGGGCGTTGAACTGGCCGACGTCGATCGAGTATCCCGGGGCCATGAGCGACGACTGCTGGATCAGCGGAACGTCGGCCGGGCGCGGGTTGAGTGAGGCGTTGTTGGGCGCGGTCGGGTTGGTCTGGGTGATCGTCGTCGAGCCGGTAAACTGGAGTTTGTTGCGCGATTGGGTGTAGGCGCTGGGGATGTCGGAGACGATGGTGCCGACAATCGTGCAGTTGTGGAAACGGATGTTGTTGCTGTACTGCTTGGTGTCGCGCGCGGCGCCGGTCCTGGTGGATCCGCTGATCATCGGCGGGTCGGCGAACTGGGCGTAGTTGCTCGGGCCGTCGGCCACATTGTTGGTGGTGTAGCGGAGGAAGTCGCTCTTGTCGAGTGGCGCCGGATCGGCGATCGGCTTGTTCTGGGTGCTGTCCCAGATCAAACGCCCGTAGCTGGCCCAGTTGGTGTGCGCGTTGTCCTGGTACGACCGGATGTAGGTGATCCCGATGAACTGGCAGTTCACGAAGAGGGCGTTGGTCCCCATCGGGATCGCGACGTTGGTAAACGTCATGTTCTCGTAGCGCGGGCGGTAGTACCAGTCCACGAACGACGGGCTGTTGAAGGGCATGCGCTCGAACAGGTCCTGGCCGGTGAGGGCCTTGGCCGCGGCGTTGTTCATGTCCTTGCGGAAGAACCGCTTGCTGGCCGGGTCGGTCTTGGTCTCGGTGTAGGTCGCCAATGCACCGGCGCTCACGCCGATCGCCGCGCCGACCTGCGCGTCGAAGGCGACGCCGTCGGCCCGGCTCTGCAGGGGCGTGGCGACGGTCGAGAAGTCCATGGAGGAGATGTCGGGCAGCTCGTCAGAGCCGACGCCGAACTGGACCGGCGCGCCGCTGGTCGGAACGATCGGCCCGCGCACGTAAGTGCCATACGGAGTGTTGCTCCGGGCGCTCTCCCAGGCGGCCTGGGTCGTGCGGAACATGAGGCGTCCGGCGACCTTGGCGTACTGATCGCGCTTATCGATGACGCCGTCGCGGAAGCCGTTGGTGCGGTCGTCAATGTCGCGCAGCGTTTCACCCGAGTCCCAGCGGCCATTGGTGTTCGAATCCACGAAGCCTGAGAGGCCGTTACGGTTGCGGTCGGGGTTGTATGCGTCCATCTGGAGCGCGAGGTCGTCGTCGAGGGTGAATTCGGCGGTGAGGTTTGCCGCGGGCGTACCGGCGGTGAGCGCCGAGGAGAGGACGACCTTGCCGTCGTGGTTGGCGTCGAAGTGGTTGATAAAGATGTCCAGCTCATCGACGTAGCCGTCGCTGGTCACGTCGGAGAAGGCGTTGTCGGCGTGGCCGTCGTGGTCGTAGTCTGTGGAGTTGGAAGGGATGCCCTGCGACTCGGTCGGGTGGTTGAGACGCAGCCGGTTGTCGCCGTCAACGTCGTACTGCGCCACACCGGCGTAGAAAGCGTTCAGCTTCTGATCCAGGCT
The DNA here is from genome assembly GCA_050730675.1 of Phycisphaerales bacterium. Taxonomy (GTDB): domain Bacteria; phylum Planctomycetota; class Phycisphaerae; order Phycisphaerales; family UBA1924; genus JBOHNM01. Next base: position 16,024 of record JBOHNM010000070.1, read on the forward strand.
GGCCTGCAGCCCGTAGAAGTCCGAGCGGATCACCACGGGGTCGCCGTTGACGCGCGAGACGTCGGTGTATTCGGCGCCGATGGGGCCCTTGATGCGCACGTTCTTGCCGATCATGATCTTGCTCGGCGACACGATCGAGTGCTTGTGCTGCTTGACCAGCTTGAAGTCCTGGTAGATCGTGCGCGAGAGGGGACGGTTTTCGCCGGTGCCGCCGGGGTTGTAGAGGTAGGTCGAGCCGAGATTGCTCACGGCCGAGTAGCCGGTGACGATGATGCGGATATCCGTGCCGTTGGCCAAGGGGGCATAGGTGACCTGGAACGCCGCGGGGTAGACCCCCGCAGCCGTTGCGCCGCCGTCGATGGCCACGGCCGGGGTCACGACCCAATTGTCGGCGCGGTAAACGGCGGTGCTTGTGCCCGAGGGGGCGGCCGTAATCGTCGGGGTGTTGACCACGCCCGCGACCGTTGCCGTGTTCTGATCGGCGCCGTGCATGTTCAATAGCGCCTGGGCAATACCGGAGGGAAGCCCGAACTCGGTGAAAGTCTTGGGTGGCAGCACGGTGACCGCGCCGTCGCCGCTGGTCAGCGAGCCGGCCCAGAGCTTGCGTCCGTAGGCACTATCGACAGAGCCCTTGGCGATGACAAAGCGGGCAGCAGCGTCGGCCAGTCGCTGCTGGGCGATGATCATGCCGGTCTCGGCGGCGCCGAGCGACTTGGTTACGTGCAGGTGCGTGGAGGCGGTGCGCAGGTTGCCCTTGCTCACCACGGCCATCGCCAAGCCGAGCGACCCGAACAGCACGAGGAACATCATCGCCAGGACCGAGACGACGCCGCGCCGGTTGCGCCAGACGGTTTTGCGGACTTTCACAACAGTCGGGTTCATATCGGGGTCCTTCGCGCCTCCGCGAACTCAGCCATCCATCGTTCAATCGGTTGTTACGGGACAATCCAGCAGACCTTCGCGATCTCCTGCTCCGCGGCGTCCAAGTTGCCGCGGTAGAACACCCGCACGGTGACGCGAACGGGGAACTGATCGACGGCCAGCGCCGGCAGCGAGCCCTGCGCGGCGCGTGTGTAGCTGGGGGCCCGCACGGTGCCGAAGTTGAACGGGTCCACCTTCTCCACCGCCACGGTCTGGCGCCAGCCGCGCATGGCGACAGCATTGCCATTGGTGTCGGTCTCGATGGTGCCGTCGGGGCGGATGTTGGAGATCACGCGGCCGACGGCGTCGATCGGACCGGCATCGCCGCCGGTGCCGAAAGTCTTGCCGTCGTAGCAGGTCAGGTTGTTGTAGTCGGCGAGCGTCATCCCGGCGCGCGGGCCCCATCCGGTGAGGGTGGTGCCGCTGCCGCCGGTGGTGAGGACCAGGCCGTTGACGGGGTCGAACTTGGGGAGCTTGCGCATACGTTCACGCAGCTCGTTGGCGAGATAGGTTCCCGTCGCCGAGCCGGTGGACCACTCGTTGGAACGCAGGAAGAACGACTGCGCCTCGACCAGCGCGAGCACGCCGACGCCGATGATCACCGTCGCCAGCGCCGCCTCGATGAGAGTGAAACCCCGGGCGCGTCGTACGCGCCGCTGGGCCTTGATCCCGTTCCCCTGCGAGCCCTCCCGCGTCAATGTCCATGGCGCGATCATGCCCGCTCCTCGTTGGACCGCTCGGTCCCGTCGCCGATCGCATCCGCGACCGCGCACGCCGGGCCTGGCGGCATCCACTGCTTCGGCTACTTCACCACCTGACTCATCTTGAAGATGGGCAGGATGATGGCCATAGCGATGAAACCGACTACGCTGCCCATGAGGATGATCATGATCGGTTCGATCATGCTGGTCACCGTCTTGATCTGGTCCTTGAGCGCCTTGGCGTAATAGTCCGAGATCTCGTCGAGCACCTCGCCGAGCTTACCGGACTCCTCGCCGGCGCTGACCATCTGCACGACGCTCTGCGGGAGCAGGGTGGTTTTCTGCAGCGGCGCCGAGATCTTTTTGCCGGTCTTGACGCTGGCGAAGACCGAGCGCCACAGGGCCTGGTAGAGCTTGTTGCCCGAAACGTCGCCCGTGATCGACAGCGTGTCGAGCATCGGCACGCCGGCGTTGACGAGCTGGCCCATCGTCTGCAGCGAGCGGCTGATGTACAGCGATCGGAACATGCCCTTGACGACCGGCACGGCGAGCTTGAGCTTGTCGATCCAGAACGAGCCGACCTCGGTCTTGGCGAAGGCGTAGATGCCGCCGATAAGGGCCACCGCACCGCCCAGGAAGAACGGCCACTTGTCCACCATCAGGTCGGAGAGGCCGAGCAGAAACTTGGTGGCCCAGGGGAGGACTTCCTCCTTGCCCTTGAACACGGCCTTAAACTTTGGCAGCACAAATGTGAGCAGGAAGACCGTGACACCGACGGCCATGGTGCCGATCACGCCGGGGTAGATCGCGGCGCCGACGACCATCTTGCGGGTCTCGATCTCCTGGCCGATGTAGCCGGCGATCCGGTCGAGCATCTGGCTGAACGAGCCGGACATTTCCGACGCGCGCACCATGTTCACATAGAGCGGGCCGAAGAGCTTGGGGTGACGCGCCAGCGCCTGGCTGAACTGCTTGCCCGATTCGACATCGGTCTTGAGCGCGATGATGACCTTCTTGAAATTCGGGTGCGTCGTCTGGTCGGCGATGCCGTCCAGGGCCGAGCGCAAGTTGATGCCGGCCCGCATCATGACCGCCAACTGCGTGGTGAAGTCCAGCACGTGCTTAGCGCGGGGCTTGCCGGCGTTCAGCTCGCTGAGCTTCTGCATCAGCCCGGCGCGGTCGATCGCCGCGGCCACCGGCGTGAGCTGCAGCACGTGCGAACCCTGGTTGCGCAGGATGTTCGCGGCGGTGGCCACGCTGTCGGCCGCGAGCACACCCACCTGGATCTGCCCGGCCTGGTTGCGGACTTGATAGCGGTAGTTCGCCATGGGTGTGCTTCGCCTGCTGCTTCGGATCTGGTCAAATGCCCGTCAACAACGTTCCACTTATGCCGCCAGGAGTCGCTCCAGCTTGTCCGGCTGCGTCGCCGAGGCGATGGCCTCCTCGCGGCTGATCATGCCGTTGAAGTAGAGTTCGCCGATCGACTTGTCGAGCGTGCACATGCCGATGGCGCGGTTGGTCTCGATGACGTTCGGGATCTCGAACGTGCGGTTCTCGCGGATCAGGTTGCGCACGGCCGGCGTGCACAGGAGCACCTCGACGGCGGGCACCATGCCCGGCTTGTCGATGCGGCTGAAGAGTGTCTGGCTCACCACCGCCTGCAGGGTGTTGGCGAGCATCGAGCGGATCTGGTTCTGCTGGCCCGCGGGGTACATGTCGATGATTCGTTCGACCGTCTGGCTCGCGCTGACGGTGTGCAGCGTGCTGAGCACCAAGTGGCCGGTTTCGGCCGCCGTGATGGCGAGCTGTGTGGTCTCGAGGTCACGCATCTCACCGACCAGGATGATGTCGGGGTCCTGACGCAGGGCGTGCTTGAGGGCCGACGCGAACGTCGGCATGTCCTGGCCAAGCTCGCGCTGCTCGATCAGCGAGCGGTTGCTCTGGAACGTGTATTCAACCGGGTCTTCGAGCGTAATGATGTGCTTGCGGTAGCGTTCGTTCATCGACTGGATCATCGCCGCCAGCGTTGTGGACTTGCCCGAGCCCGTGTCGCCCGTCACCAGCACCAGCCCGCGAGGCAGGTAGGTCAGCCGCGCGATCACTTCGGGGAGGTTCAGCTTGTCCAGCGGCGGCACCTTCGTCTTGACCACACGCATGGCGATGCCCGCGTGGCTGCGCTGCCAGTGGGCGTTCACGCGGTAGCGGGCCAGGCCGTCGGCAAAGAACGAGAAGTCCGAGTCCTTCTGCTCCTCGAACCGCTTGAACGCGTCGCGCGGCGCCATCTGCTCCACGAACCCGCGGCACGTCTCGGCCGTCAGGATCGGGAAATCCATCGGCGTCATCACCGTGTGGACACGCATCACCGGCGGGTGGCCGGCAACCAGGTGGATGTCCGATGCATCGTTCTCCTGCGCCACCTTGAGGATGTCGTGCAGCTTGACGCCGTCTGTGATCGCCATGTGACCTGCTCCTGCGACGATTGGGGGCGGATTGCTCCCCACCGGTCCGACCCGGTTCATCGGTCCGGTATGGGTGCGGGTTCACGGTGCGGCCAGCGTGTTGTGCGCAAACTTGCCGGTCGGTGCGCTGCCGGCCCGGACCACTTGCCCAGCCCTCCCAACCCGCACGACCACGCCAGCCCGGCGGTTACTATCGCGCGCACCCGCCAATTCAACTCGGTTTGGTGACATGGCGATGCAAAGGCATCGGGAATTCACCCGATGCCCCGGGTCGAACGCTTGCATTTCCCCCCCTAATGTTGGATG
>JBOHNM010000071.1:0-20353 GCA_050730675.1 Phycisphaerales bacterium
GACGCCTTCGTGGCCATCGCCGGCCCGGCGATGAACGCGATCCTTGTCGTCGCCGCGGCCGTCGGCTACATCCTCTGGGTCGGCTTCGGGAGCGGAAAGTGGCTCGGCAACGCGCCGATGGCCAACGACGACCTGTTCTTCAACATGATGGTCTTCTTCCGCGTCGGCATGATGCTGAACATCGTGCTCGCCCTCTTCAACCTGGTCCCCGTGCCTCCGCTCGACGGCAGCCGCATCCTCGGCAGCTTCGTTCCGGCCTACCGCGAGCTCTTCCGCGGCCAAGCAGGAACAGTGATCGGCATCATCCTTTTCATCGTGGTTTTCCGTTCGGCCGGTTCGCTGCTCTACGGCGCCGCCACCACGGCAACGGTGGAAACCCTGACGTTCCTCGAGAACGCCCTCATTCCCGGGCTGCACGGCCCAACCCCCTGAGTTTGCCCCGCCTCCGGCGGGCTTTTCCCGTCGCACCCACCTAACCTTCGTCCCTATGCCCGTCCCGATCTCGCAGATGTACACGGTGGCCACGTATGTCCTGGGGCAGAAGCTCCGGCGCAACAAGCACTATCCCCTGGTGCTGATGCTCGAGCCGCTCTTCCGCTGCAACTTGGCTTGCGCCGGCTGCGGCAAGATCCAATACCCCGCCCACATCCTCAAACGCAACCTCACTCCCGAGGAGTGCTTCAAGGCCACCGACGAGTGCGGCGCCCCGATGGTCTCCATCCCCGGCGGCGAGCCACTGCTCCACCCGCAGATCCGCGAGATCGTCGAGGGCTTGGTCGCCCGCAAAAAGTACATCTACCTCTGCACCAACGCCCTGCTCCTCAAAGAGAAGCTCGAGGCCGGCTGGTTCAAGCCCAGCAAGTTCCTCACCTTCAGCGTCCACATGGACGGCCAGGAAGAGCACCACGACTTCGCTGTCTGCCGCGAGGGGACCTTCCAGACCGCTCTCGAAGGCATCCGCCTGGCGGTCAAGATGGGCTTCCGCGTCACGACCAACACGACGCTCTTCGACGGCGCCGACCCCAACTCTGTGCGCAAGTTCTTCGACGAGATGATGGCCCTCGGCGTCGAGGGCATGATGGTCAGCCCCGGCTACGCCTACCCCAAAGCGCCCGACCAGAAGGGCTTCATGCAGGAGCGTCAGAAGACCGTGGACTTCTTCCGGATGCTCTTGAGCAACCGCAAGAAGGCCTGGCGCTTCAACCAATCGCCGCTCTTCCTCGAGTTCCTCATGGGCAAGCGCCAGTACGAGTGCACGCCCTGGGGCAACCCGACGTACAACATCTTCGGCTGGCAGAAGCCCTGCTACCTGCTGCAGGACGGCTACGTCGACACGTTCAAGGAACTCGTCGAGACCACCGAATGGGAGCGCTACGGCCGCGCGTCCGGCAACCGGGCCTGCCAGCAGTGCATGGTCCACTGCGGCTACGAGCCCAGCGCCGTCAACCACACCTTCGGGTCCATCGGCGGCCTCTGGGGCACGGTCAAGGCGATGATGACCGGCTCGTACGTGGACCCCGCCGAGGCCGCACGCCTGACCGAAGAGGCCAAACGCCCGCACGGGCCACTGGTGCAGCTTGGCATCGAGGTCAAGAGCCGTGCGCAAGAGCCGGTGGCGGCGGCTTGATCCGTTTCGTCCTTGCGCCTTACTTATCCCGAGCTGACTCTTCTTCCAGCGCAGACTGGATGAGCTGGATTGCATCCCTTTGCAAGTCCGGGCGAGATTTTTCGACGGTGCGTTTCAGCCATGACGTGTAGTAGTCCACGCCCACAATCGGACCGTCGATGATCTCGCCGCGAATGCCGAGCGTTGCCATGATTGCTGCGGTGTGCCAGTCCTGTGCAGGCACGCTGGCGGGTCGGCGATCCGCCTCAAATGCGAACATCGTGAAAAAACGCGTACACCACTCAAGCAATACCCAACGCTGAGCGGCAGACAACAGACGACCCAAGTAAACCCCATCGATTGTGGCCGGAACCATCTGAACTTCGTCGCTCTCCGCACAGTCGGAGAGAACACGCTGAAGCTCTTGGCGAGGAACATCGACACGAATCGCCTCGATCAGATTTGTCGCCAATCCCTCGGCGTTCACTCCATCTCCTTCGGATCCATCACCGTCCCGTCATCGCGGAAGCACCCGCCGACGAACCCGTCCATCTTGACCAGGTCGTCGATCGTCTTGCCCTTGTGCTTCACCGGGTCGGCAAAGAACTTCTGCTTCCCGTCGTTGCCCACCCACTCCTTCGTCAGCGGCCAGATATCCAGCGTGAAGCCTCGCCCGTTGCACCCGTCGATCGGGCAGCACCAGAATCCTTCGAGCTTGCTCTCGTGGTCGGCCATGGCCTCGTCGGCGTCCGCCCGCCGCCAGACCATCTCGCTCGATTGGTATGTGCACCCGCAATGGCTGCACTTCACCTTGATCGGCTTCGGCGGCGGGCCAAACTCGTCAGTCCGGGCGCTGGCGGGAAGGTCCTGGACATCGTCGTAGCACATGCTCGCCAGCATACTGGAGAGCGGCGGCACCGCAAGAGCAGATTCCGCGCGGATTTAGCCAGCCGCCGGGCACAATGCACAGTTACCGACAGGCATCTCCGCGCCACCGCAGCCCGCAACAAACGTGCCGCAATGCTCGGGATTCTCGACAATCCCCTCTGTCTCGCGTACATTCGCCCTTCACGCGGAGCCCGCCTTATGAACAAGACCATCCCCCTCGCTCTCCTCCTCGCCGCCGGCACTCTGCTGTCGGGCTGCTACAAGTCCGAGTTCGAGGCCGAGAAGGCCAAGAACACCGAGCACGAGGCCAAGATCGCGACGCTGGAAAAGGATCTTGCCGCTGCGCGAGGCGAGGCGACCACCGCCAAGCAGCGCTTGGCCTCCGAGCCGGGCATGCGTGCCCAGGCCGGCGGGATGCAGCTCGCGACCTACGTCAACGGCGTGCGCGAGGGAACCGACGCCCTCGGCGTGAACGCACAGGGCGAGCTCGTGCGCAACGGCATTCGCAAACGCGACAACTCGGAAATCCGCTACGACATGGGCCGCATCGCCGACCAGGTAATCACGATCAACAGCAGCGCCACCAAGAAGCCCTACATCACCGGCGTGGTCAAGAATTCCGCCCCCGAGGGCGACTGGATCTGGTACAACAGCGACGGCAAACCCACCAACAAAGAAGTGTGGAAGGACGGCAAGCTGATCGAGCTGTACTCCGCCGGCGCCGCGGGCAAGGACGGCCAGCCAACCTGGAAGAAGATGAGCAACGCCGAACGCGACGACTGGTTCAAGCGCAAGACCGCGACCTTCATGAACTTTCCTGAGCTGAACCGCCAGCTGGGCACGGCCCCGCCCCCCGCGGCGCCCGCCACCGGCACGACCCCGCCCAAGACCGGCACAACTCCGGGCACGACGCCGCCGAAGCCCGGGACAACGCCCCCCAAGCCGGGCACGTCCACGCCGGCCAAGCCGCGCTGATCCGAAAAACTCGTCAGGCAATCTCGCCGACGCTCCGCCGGAACGTCACGCCCGAGTCGGGTCCGAATCGGCGCAGGCCGTCGGCTCGCAATCCCGGCGCGAAATCCCGCAGGTACGTCTCCAGCGCAGCTCGGCTTGCGAACGTATACCGCGCCTCCGCCACCCACGCTCCGCTCTCTTCGTGGTCCACCCGCAGCACCACTGCCGACGTCGCCCCGCCCTTGATCACCTCGGCGGTATGCCCGTCTGTCAGCCACCCGATGTACTGCTCGCGAAGCTCGCGGCTCGGCAGGCTCGCGACGACGGTGTAGGCGATCGCCATACCAAACGATATGCGGACCTTAGACCCCGCCAAACCTCTCCCGCCACTACCAAACGCCACCCCCACCCCGGCAATACACTGAGCACTCGCCCGTTCTGCTTGTGCAAGCCGGGCTCGTCAGTATGGGGAATGTCAGCGGGGCACTTTGTTTGGCAGTTGACCCCACCGAAGCCGAGCACGACTTGTCAGGGCTGTTGGCCGCAGCGGCCAAGGGCGACCAGCGGGCCTGGAACGAGATTGTCCGACTGTACGGGCGGCGCGTCTTCGCCCTTGTCCGCAGCCGGGTTCACCGTGTTGATCTGGCCGAGGAGTTGACCCAGTCCGTGTTCGTCACCGTGGCCACCAAACTCGCAGACGGCGGCTATGCCGACCGAGGCCGGTTCGAGGCGTGGCTCTTCCGCGTCGCCGTCAACCGCATCCGCGACGAGATCCGGCGTCTTCGCCGCCACGCCGAGCCGACCGACCCGGAGCAGTTCGGCGCCCTCCCCGCCCCCGCTGTCGCCAGCGCGGCGACCGAGCAGGAACTCTCGGCCTTGCGCACAGCCATGGCGAATCTCGGAGAAGCCGATCGCGAAATCGTTGAACTCCGTCACCACGCCGGTCTTCCGTTTGCCACGATCTCGGAGATGCTCGAAGAACCTGTCGGAACACTGCTCGCCCGGCACCACCGGGCCTTGAGGAAACTGAAAGACCTGATCTCGAACCAGACGACGGCGGGCCGAACTGCCCGCGGAGCGTGAACCATGAACGACTTGAACCACAACGAGATGCCCGAAGATGTGCGCCCGGTCGCGCACGCCCTGGACCGCCTCGCCGAATCCGAGCGTGCCAGCGCGAGCCCCGGCATCGAGATCCGCATTGCCCAAGCCAGCGGCGCGGCGTTGTCCGGCCGCCCAGCTCTCCGGCTAGCCGGCGAGCCCGCATCCCGCTCGATCATCGCCCGCATCGGATTGCTCCGCATCGCCGCGGCCATCGCCATCGTGGGCGTCGGTATCGGCGCGATCTCGATCCTCCGTCCGACCAATCCAGTCGGCGACGACGTCGTCGTTGACAATCTGCTTGATAGCGCGGCGTCCCTGGACGGCTTGGCCAGCACCGACCAGATCGATAGCCTTGTGCTCGACCTCGACTCGCTGAGCGACTCATTGCTGACCGAGCCGCTCCTCCCTGACCTCGACTCGCGCGACTCGTCCCTGTAACGCCGAGGCACCCATGGCCGCACACCGCCGAATCCTCCGCTCGCTCTGGCTGCCCCTGACGGCCGGGGCCCTCGCGCTCGCGGGCGCGTCGCTTTTCGCCCAGCCCGAGGCCCAGCCGCAGCGCGAGCCCGACGCGGCCAACCCGGCCCGCAAGGCCCAGCCCGACCGCAACAACCGTCCGCGCCCCGCCCTCAGCAACGACCCCGCCGAGTTCCGCAAGTACCTTCAGCGCCGCGCCGAAGCCAGCCGCCGCATGCAGCAGAAGCTTGATGAAGCGATGGCCCAACTCGACAAGGGTGCGGATCCCGCCGAGATCCGCCGCTCGCTCGAGCAGGCCGCCGCTGAAAACCTCGCCGGCCTCGCACCCGAGGGAGGCGGCCAGCGCCCCGGCATGGAAGGCCCCGGCGGACCGCCATCCGGACAGGGCATGGGCGGCCCCGGCCCCGATGGCCCCGCTCCCGGAGCTGGTGGTCCCCCCAACCAGCAACGTCCGCAGAACGCCCAGAACGCACCGCTCTCGCCCGACGAGCGCGAGCAGCTCCGCAACCTGCTCCGCGAGAACCGTCCAGAGCTTCTCAAGCAGCTTGAAGCGATGGCTCCGCGCGATCCCGCCGCTCGCGACCGGCTGGTCTCCGGCCTCGGACGCTTCCGCGATCTACTCACCCTGCAGAAGCGCGACAAGACCGCGTTCGAGTTCCGCCTCGACGAACTCAAGAACACCACGGACGTCATGCAGGCCACCCGCGAGGTTTATGAAGCCAAGAAGGCGGGCGCGAACGATTCAGCCGCGCTCGACAAAGCTCGCGTCTCGCTCCGCGCCGCGATCGCCGAGCAATTCGACCTCAAGATCAGGTCACTCCAGCGGCAACTCGACCAGTTCAAGCAGCGCTCCGAGCGCCTCCAGAAGGAAGTCACCGATCAGAAGGAACGCCGCGAGAGGATCATCGACGAGCACGTCGCCAAGATCATGAACGGGCCCGGCGACCCGCGCCGCAAGCCCGAAGGCGGCAACAAACAGCCGCCCCCCAACCCGCCCACGGCCAACGAGCGTCCGTGAAGTCACAAGGCCCGGCGTTGCAGCCGGGCCTTGTGCGTTCTAGAATTCATTTGTGTGGAAACGATCAGGAGACTATCGAACCGGGTGCGATCTCCGCGTCGGGCCGCAGTACGATCACTTTGCGCACAGTGTCGGGAGCCGCGGCGTCCTTGGGCACATCGCTCGCCGCCAGCAGCATGCCCCGCGACTCCTCGCCTCGGATGATCCGCGGCGCCAGGTTCGCCACGATGATGATCAGCCGACCGGCCATCTGCTCGGCCGCGTACTGCTCCTTGATCCCCGCGCAGATCTGCCGCGGCGTGCCGCTGCCGTCATCGACCTGCAGCTTCAGCAACCGGTCGGCCTTGGGGTGGTTCTCCGCCGAGACCACGCGGGCCACGCGCAGATCGAGCTTGGCGAACTCCTCGAACGCGATCGTCGGCTTGAGCGCGCCCGGCGCAGGCGCCGCGGCAGCGGGCGGAGCGGGTGCGGCGGGCGTTGTGGGTGCGGTATCGGCCATGGTCCGGGCTCCTCGAAATAGGCCCGGAGTCTAGGTTCAATCGGCCTCGGCATCCGTCACGGTGTAACCCATCGGCCGTTGCGCCAGACTGTCGCATGGATGTCCACGCCCATCTCCGTCGCCAGTTCGTCCGGCTCCGGATCGCGCAGCGGTGCACCGCCGTCGGCCAGAATCTGCGCCGACCATGCCCGCTGCGTGCCGCGCAGCAGCGCCGATTCGACGCGCAGCTGCGCCACCAGCTCATTGTCCGGCCAGCGCGGCCCGGGCACGCCGCCGCACGTCGGACAGACGCGCTCGCGGAGCTTCTGGGTTCCTTCCGACCGCATGACGAATCGCCGGTTCTTGCAGTCCGGACATTGCGGCCAGTCTGCGATCGCGCGGAGGACACGCTGCGTGCCCGATCCGCCCTCGCTCAGCGGCACATCGCACGCCGCCAGAAGTTCCGATACGCCGGGCTTCTGCAGCACCACTTCGGCACGCCGTCCATCGCCCGCCCGCGCGAAGCTCAACACCGCGCACAGTTCCAGCACCAGTTCGTCCGATGCGCCCCCGAGCACGCTGCGCTTGGACGACAGAGCCGGCAGGCTCGCCCCCGGCGGCGCCTGCACCCGCGCCATCGCCATCAGCCAACGCTGACGGTCCGCACGCGGCTCGATCGCCGCCAACCCCAGGCAGCAGCTCGTCCGCAGGCCGGCCCGCGCGCCGCTTTTGCGGTCCAGATCGTGCGCCAGCGTGTAGAGCTGACGGGCGAGGATCCTCGCTTCCGGCCGCGTCGCTTCCGAGGCGACCAGCTCCGCCAGCAGGAAGTACCCCTCGGGCTTGGACGGCTCAAGCTCCCCCAACCGGAACGCCAGATTCGCGATCGGAATCTGGGTGAGATCCAGCGTCTTGTCTTGCGGTTGAACCGCGACCGACGGAGCCGATACGCCGGCCATCGTGACCAGCACCAGCAGGCACGCCAGCATCACCGCACCGCGGATGCGAGAGATCGTTCTCATGGCAGATTCTCTCCAAGTCGCAACGCCCACAACCGTGCCATGGTTTCTTCCGTGAGACGGACCTGCATCAGGATGTCATTGGTCGCCCGACGCTGCGTTGTCAGCTCTGCCAGGAGGGCCCGCACCATCGGCGCCGTCGCGGGCTTCTCGCCGGTGACCAGGTACGCCATGGCTTCCACCGCCGCGAGCTGCTCGACCGCAAAGAGCTGCACCGGCCCGCTCGCCAAGCTGCGCCGTGCTTCGCGCCGCGCATCCACAGCATCCAGACGCACCGGCGCCCGTTCGTTGGGAACGAACCGCTCGGCCTCGGCCCGCAGCTTCCGATACTGCCGCTCCGCCTGCGTGCGGAGCCGTGTCGGCGCCGGGGCATTGGCGTCGAGCGTGCCTTCGCCTGTAATCTCACCGTACGTCTCGGCCATCCCCGCCGCCAGTGTGTCGATCGCGCTGCTCGGCGAGGCGCCGGCCATCAGTTCCAGCATCCGGTCAACCGTCGCGCGTCGGGCGTTCAGCATCCAATCGTCCCGGCTCATCGGGCCCAGCGGTGCACCGGTGAGCTTCTCGATGAAGTCGCCAACTCCGGCATTTCGCGGCACCCGCGGCAGCACCTTCAGCAGCGCGTAGAGCATCACCGGCGAGTTGCTGTATTTCAGCGCCGCCGCCTGCGCCCCCTTGCGAAGTTCTCCGACGCCGTGCGTGCAGGCCAGCTCCACCGCGACGTCCGCATCCATCTGGCTCAGGGAATCGCCGCCGTACGCCTCCATGTCCTTCAACCGAGTCACCTTCGCCGCGATCGTGCGGTCGGCCACAAGCAATTGCAACGCCCAGCGCGGCTGCTCTTCCGCCGCCCGCGCCACACTGATGTTGACTCCGCCCGAGGACATCACAAACAGCAGGGACGAGCCCGTCGTGCCCTTGGCAAGCACCGCCGCAGCGTCATCGGACTTGTTCAACCAGCGCAGCGACGCCGCCAGGTTCAACCGCGCCAGCGCCGCCGCTTGTGCGAGTGCTTCGACCGCTGTGAGGTCACGCCTGGATTCCGCCAGCGTCTCTCGCACTTTCATCGCCCATGCAGACTGGTCGCCGGCCGTTCCACCCGCCGGAGTGATCGACCATACCGTGGCGAACCGTTCACGCAGCTGCGCCCGCTGCGCCTCGGTTGCGCGGGCGGGCAGGATCATCGTGAGATCGACACCCTCGGCCATGGAACGACTGGCGACCGCGGCCGTCGCGACATTCAGCATCGGCGAGCTGACACGTCCATCCGCAAGCCACGCCAGCAGCCGCGTGCGAGATGCCTCGCCCGGCTTGAATCGCTCACGCCCGATCAGGCTCGTCACCAGTTGGAACGACGCTTGGTTGGTGAGCGGATCGGGCGCGCCGCGCAGCACCTGCTCGATGCCGTCGAGCACCAGTTCCGCCGCGCCACGCTCGGCTGCCGCCGGGTCGAGCGCGACGCTCGCCGCCGCTTTAGCCGCCTCTTCCCAGCGCTGGAACGCCAGCACGATGTCGGCGATCGCCGGTTCGCGCACGGCAGGATCGGCGTCAGTGGCCGCCGCGCTCCGCAGTGACGGCAGCAGCCGGACGGGCATGAGCCGAACGCCCAGCACCACGCCGCTGTTGAATGTCGGCGTGCCGCTCGGCCGGTCCGCACCCAGCGCCAGCTCGAGGGCTTCCTGCACGCGGTGCGTCGCCTCGGCGGGCAGGTTCCGCTCGCGAGACAGCCGCACCAGCATCCCGCACGACCACACCTGCGGCCACACATCTGCCGCCTGGAGCCCCGGCAGCTTCGAGTCGGGATCGATCATCGGCGAAGTCGGCAGCACCTCGCCGAGCGCCGATGACAAACGCGGGGCATCATCCGCCACCCGCAATAGATACTCCGTCGTCGCGTCGAGCATCGCCTGGCGGTAGCTCGCGTCGTACTTCGGCCACCACGCCCTGAACGACCGCACCGCGCCGACGAACTTCATGTCCGCTTCCGCCGGGGTTTCACGGGCCAATTCCGACCCCTTGCGCAAATCACTGAGAACGCCCGCGGCATCGGGAGCGGCCGTCCCGGCCACCGGCGGATTCGCACCCGCAGGCTTGAGGGTCTTGGGCATCGTCGCTGCGGCGGGCTGGCTATCGCCCGGCATTGCCGCCGGCTGCGCCGCAGTGCTGTCCGTCGGCGGCGTTGTCGAAGCCGCGGGCTTCTGACCCGTGCCGTCGGAACGGCCGCCCGTGTTCGCGCCAGCGTTCGTGCCTGCGCCGGTCCCCGGCGTCGCTCCGCCACCTGCACCCCCACCCCCGCCCCCCGCAGCTGAGATCAACAGCACCACCAGCGTCACCACCACCACGGCCACGCCGACCGACCCGATAATCAGCGCTTTGCGGATGAACGCCTCGCCCGCCTCCTGGCCGGCGCCATCGATATTTGGCCCATATTCGTGTCCGCGGGATTGCGACGTCGCCACACCCAATTCGCCCGCCACCTCGTCTTCATCCTCGTCGGGCACCTCGATCGGCGAACTGGTGGCGAGATTGGCGATCGTCGCTCCCACCGCAGATGCAGGAAACCCCTTCGCCTGCGCAATCGCCGAGAGCTGCTGCACCAGAGCGAAGTCCACCCGTCCGTGCTGCATGAGCAGCCGTGAGGCGTCCCCCTCCAGCCCTGTCAACTCTCGCTGCGGACCCGGCGGTCGCGCGGGCTTTACCGTTTTCCGCTTGGCAGGCGTTGGCCGCGGTGGTGGCGCAGAGCCAGGCCCCAGCATGTCCACCGGTCGCTCGGCGGGCCGCCCGGGCGCCGGCGGCGCCTCGGCCTCCTGCCCCTCCGGCGTATACAGCCGCATCATCTGGTCCGCGACACTCTGCAGTGCATGGGTAAGCTGCCGTGCCAGCGGTCCGCCGCTGGTCGGGTGCGCTCGCACCAGCGCCAGCCGTTGCTGGAGCGCCCCTTCGATCGTCGCGCGGTCGGTCATCGCCGGGCTGAGGCCCAGCATCGTCTCCGGCCACAGCGGGTCGAACTGCTCCGCCGCCATCGTTCCGAAGTAGAGCCCGATGAGTTCGCGTGCCTGGGCGGGAGTCACGGCGTTCCTCCCTGGTTGGTCGGCACCGGCTCGGGCACGATCTGCTTGTACAGCTCGCGCAGCTTGCTCCCCCACGGCTCGGGCCCGAAGTTCGGGTACAGCAGCGCGTGCTGTTTCAGCGATTGCTCCGCCAGCGGCGGATCGGTGTGGATCAGCACACGCATGTGGTTGTACCGCGCCCGGTACCACTCCGGCGTCCCCGGTTCCAGCCCGCTCGAAAGCAGCCGCCAGCATTCCACCGCGGTGCTCATATCCCCGGCGGCCTCCGAAAGCTCCGCCAGGCGCAGCAGCGGCTCGGTCAGGTTTGGGCTTGCAGCCAACACCGCCTTGTCGAGTTTGATCGCCAGGTCCCGCGCCGCGCTGTCCTGCCCCAGCTCCCACACCCGCGCCGCCGCCCGTGCCACCGTCAGGTACGCCGTTGCCACCGCTGGATCGTTCATCGCCGCCTTCTCGGCCCCCAACTGCTCAATCACCGCGCCGCCCTGCTTCACCACCCGCCGCGCCGCGGCCAAAACATCCGCCGGCGGCTGCTTCGCCTGCTCCGCCCGTTGCCACAACTGCACCGACCGCTGGTAGAGCACGCGCGAGGCCGACACCGCGTACCGCCGCGCTCCCTCGCCCCCGGGCTCGTTCAGTCGTTTGGTGAATCCATCGGCAATCCGCTCCGCGGCGGGCTGGTCGTCCTTCGCCAGCAGCAGTTGGAACCGCCGGAAATCCAGCTCGTCCTGGATCTTCGACAGGTCCAGCGTCCGGTGCGCCGCCACCTGGTCCAGCACGCCCAGCACGCCCTCGGCTCGCGTGATATCCGGCGCGGGCACGCTCAGCATCGCGTCGAGCAATTGCCGCACATCCACCACCACCCGCTCGCCCGCAGCCTCTCCATCCGCCCCGCTCTCGGTGAGCGCCGCGCGCCGATCCTGCAACAGAAGTTCCTCCGCCACCGTCACAAACCGCGCGGCAAGGAACGCCCGATCATCCGCTGTTGCGGACCGGAATCGCCGGTAAAGCAGCCGCGCCGCTTGACGGCGTGACGACTCATACACCGGCGAGTCCTTGCTCACCGCAAGCAAGGTCTTGATCGCTTCTTCATCGCTCACCTTCCCCGACGCCGTCTGGCGGATCATCAGCTGCGCCGCCCGTTCGGTCCCCGGGTGCTGCTTGACAAAGAGCGTCGTCAGTTCCTCGAGCCGCTCGGTCACGTTCGACGCCGCCTGGGCCTCGCCCGTCTTGCGCACCAGCTTGTCCAGCGCCACAATCGCCAGCCACAAAGACTCCTGCGCATCGGCATCGGCCTTGGCGACCCGAGCGATCTCCGCCGCCTTGCTGAACCGGTCCGCCGCCTCACGCAATTGCCCGGCGTGGTACAGCGCCCGTCCTGAGAGTTGCAGTGCCCGCGATTTTTCCGCCGCGAAGTGCTGAGCATCCTCCTGTTCTGTGGCGTGGTCGAGCAGCCGTGACGCCTGCATGTACGCGTTCACCACCGCGGCTTCGCCCGACGGCTCGTCCACATTCTCCCCGGCTTTGCGCTGCGCCTCGATCGCGTGCTCGTACTCCTGCGCCCCGCGCACGTACAGGACAATGAAACCCTTCTCGCCCAGCAACTGCGTGCCGTACCGCCCTGTCAGGTCCAGCACATGTCCAAGCTGCCGCCGCTCCACCAGGTCCTGCAGCGCGATCTGGCTCAGCCGAGTGAGCGTGTCATCACGAGTGTCGATCAGCGCATCGAGCGTGACCACCGCCAGCAGCCGCGCCACGTTCACCGGGAGCGCCTCGCTCGTGATCCCCGCCTTCCGCGCCCGATCCACTTCGGTGAACAGGTTCGCCCAGCGCTTGGCCCCCGCCAGCACGCTGATCCGTCGCGCCAAGAGCTGCTGCTTCACATCACCCGGCGCGTCGGGGCTCTCCTCCACCTGTGTCAGCCACCACATCGCGTCGTCGTCCTGCCCGCGCTTGCCGTACACCAGGGCCGTGCCGATCGCCGCCCGCGCGATGTGGTCGTACCGCAGCTGCGCCTTGTTGATCTTGTCCCGCGTCGGATAGCCGCTGGCGTTATGCCCGAGAATGTGCCCGAACGCCTTCAGCGCGTCGTTCAGTGACGTGTCGCTGTTGCTCACCAGCGCCAGGTAGTAGTTCGTCCATCCCGCGTAGTACCACGCGACCGACCGCAGCCGCCTGGCATCCTCTGCCTGCGTGTCCTTGGCATCATCGTTGGCGGTCGATGCCCGCTCCGCTGCGTCCGCCCGTTTGCTCAACTCGGTCGCCAACGTCTCGAGCTGCGGCTTGATCTGCCGCAGGATCTTCTCCGCCTCCGCCCGCTGCGCCCCGTCGGCCAGGCGCAGGCGGTGCAGTTCCGCCAACTCTTCCGCCCGCGCATACGCCCGCCGCGCCATGTCCAGCCGCAGCTCCGCCTGCTGGCTCTCCGGCACAAGCTTGAGTAGTTGCTGCCCGCGCTCGAACCACGACTCGCGCTCCTCCGCAGTCTGCGCAGAGCCCATCAGGTCAACGTAGATCTTTCCCAGCCGCTCGGCCAGTTTGGCCCGCTCCTCCCCCGTGGCTGTCTTCAGTTTCTGGGCCAGGTGCTCGGCCAGCAACGTCTTCAGCCCCTGCCGCTCAAGATACACCTCGATCGCCACCGGCTCGCGGTCACCCTGCCCGAGCGCCGGCCGCGCCGCGCACGCGGCCGCCGCCACGCCCACCGCCACAATCACGCGCGCTCTACTTCCCCGCCACATAGCTCACCCGGGTGAACCCGGCATCGCGGCACGCTTGAAGCGCCGCCGCCGCCGCCGACACCGGCACCTCGTCCGACACCTTCACCACGATCCCCGGCTCTTTCGGCAGCTTGCCGAGGATCGCCGCGGCTTCCTTCTTGTCCTTCATCGCCCGGTCGGCCAGCCGGTAACGCACCGCGCCGCCGGCCGACTCCACGTACAGGATCTGCGACTGCAAGTCCGTGCCGCGCCCGGCGCCTTTTTTGTCCGTCGCGATCGCCGACTGCAACTCCGCATCCGGCGCGGCGAGCGTCCCCGCCGCCATGAAGTACAGCAGCATGAAGAAGATCACGTCAAGCAACGCCACCAAGGGCAGCACCATGCTGCCCTCTTCCCGACGCGATCGCTTGAGTCGTGACGTGAACACGCTCAGTTCCCCTCCCCACGCGTGGCAAGCTTCCACGTCCGCAGCCCGGCCTTCGCCAGCGCCCCCGCCAAAGCGTTCAGGTGCTTCGCCGGCGCGTCGCGCTCGGCGCGGATGATCAACTCCACGTCCGTGATCGGCCCGCGCCCGGCAACCTTGCTCGTGCTCGTCACCATCCGCACCACATCCTCCACGCTCACGTTGCCGCCACCCACAAGCGTCATCGTCCCGTTGGCCTCGATCTCAATGATGATCGCCGCGGCCGACTCCGCCGTCTCCGCTCCCGGCTCGCGCGGCAGATCCATCTCGCGCTGCTGCGCCCGCGCGAAGTGCGTCGAGAACATGAAGAAGATGATGATCAGCAGCACCACGTCCGTCAAGGCCGTGATGTTCAGTTCCAGCGGTCGCTCTTCGCGCGTGCGGCGGATATTCATGGGGTTCCCGCCCCCGTCGTCGCCGCGCGTCCCGGCGCGCCCGCGACATTCGCCGGCCGCTGGGCCGCCCCGGCCGGTCGTGCGGCCGCTGTCGGGGTCGCCCCGGGCTGTCCCTGCAGCAACCCGGCGAAGTGCTCGGCAACATCGCCGACATCCGCGACAAGCCGATCAGTCCGCCGCTTGAACATCGCGTGCGCCACCAGGCAGGGAATCGCGACGCTCAGCCCCAGCGCCGTGTTCACCAGCGCCTCAGACATATTCCCCGCCAGCTTGCTGCTCTTGGCCGCCCCCTCGCCCGAGCCGAGGGCCGCGAACGCTCCCACGATGCCGATGACCGTCCCCAGCAGCCCCAGCATGGGCCCGAGATCCGACAGCACTTTCAAGCCGTGCGTCACGCGGTCGAGCTTGTCCAGCTCGCGCGAGGCCGCCTCTTCGAGCGCCGGTTTCAACTCCAGCATCCCGAACTGCGACCGCGCCGCCTTGCTCAGCCCTCCCGCCATCACGCGCGAAAGGAAGCTGTCGTTCTCCGGCGCCTTGCAGTACTGAATCGCCAGGTCAATCTGCTTCTCGCGCACCAGCCGCTCGAGCCCCTCAACCACCCGCGGCGGCGCCAGGTACGCCCGCCGCAACATCACCAGGTTGGTCACGATCAGCGCGACCGCGACGACCGACAGGATCAGCAGGATGATCGCCACCGGCCCGCCCGCCTGCAGATACCCCAGCAGCGACTTGTTCGCCATCTCCCCCGCCGTGGTCGTCGCAGGAGTGTTCGACGCAGGCGCCGTGCCTCCCGCCTGTCCCATCACCGTCACCAAGGCATACATCAGTGGACTGCTCACGTGTTCACCGGTTCCTTTTCTCGTTGGTCGTCTTCTTCGCCGGCGGCTTGGGCGTCGGCTTTTCCGACTCCGCGGCGCCGCTGGTGTTCAAGAATCGCGAATCCAGGTCCGCACGCAGCCGCGCCGCCGCGCCCGCGTCCCCCATCGTCTCCAATTCCCCCGCCGCTTCCGCCAGGCACAGCGCCGCCAGCCCAGGCATGATGTCCCCGAACCGCGCCGGGATGTGCAGCAGTTCCAGCACGCCCATCCGCCGCTGCCCAAGCTCCGCCTCCATCAGCAGCGACCGTCCGATCGCCGCGTGCGCCCACGCCTCCACCCATCGTGTATTCAGCGCCTCGCGCGGCGTGTCGCTCATCGCCGGCAGCACCGCGTCGGGGCTCTCCGGTCCCGCCCGCACCGTGCTCGCCAGCCCGTCGATCGAATCCACCCGGCGCGCCAGCTTGTCCCGAGCCGCTTTGCGCGTGTCGGGGTCGCCCACGCGTGACATCACGATCTCCCACACCAACTGAGCGCCCTGTGTCGTCGGTGTCTTTCCCGCCAGCGCCGCGCCCTCCGACGCCGACTTGCTCGCCTCGAACGCCATCGCCGCGGCGTAGTACTCCGCCAGTTCCCCCGTCAGCCCGGGCGACCCTCGCAGCTTCGCCCACTCCGGCGAATCCGTGCTCGCCCGGATCGCGTCGCCGTCCATCCGCGCCGAGTAGATCGGCGGAAGCTGCGGACACAACCCCGTGGCGATGTCCACCGCCTGGTCTCCACGCATCCCGCCGCCAACCCACGAGGCCGTCTCGCTCCGCGTGGCGATCCACGCCAGCCACGACCACGTCGCCCCGATCCGCCAACCGCGCGCCAAGCGGCACCGCACCAGCCCCTCGGCGCAGAGCGCGCCCGTCGGTCCCGGCGTCGGCCACGGATCGCCCAGCAGTTCCACGGTGTGCCCCAGCTCGCGCTCGGCCATCGCCAGGTCGCCCCGCTCCGCACGCAGCTTCGCCCGCAGCGCCGATTCACTCAGCTCCGTGTACGGCTTGAACGCCGGCTCCCCATCCGCCCGCACCAGGTCCCACGAGTACCACACCGTCCGCGGCCCTGGCAGCCGCACCCGCAGCCCGCCCGACGACACATCCACCAATTCTCCCGTCACCACCGCATTGCTGCTGCGCAGCGGCACCGTCACCAGCGGCGCGCCCGCGGCGCTCACCGCCACGGGCACAGGCACCGGCGCGGGCAGAACACCCGGCGGCGCAGCAACCGCCCAGGCGCACCTCGCACCCAGCGCCATCGCAGCCGCCGCGGCAAGCCTCACGGTTTCACCCCGTCAACGTGCTTGTACGTCCCGCCCGTGCGCTCGGCGAGCATCCGCATCACCTGCTCACCCGACCGGTCCATGAGTGTGATGCAGTGGATCGGCACGCGCGCCTTCGCCCCATCCTTCACGCCGTTCAGCCGCAGAACATCGTCCGCAATCGACGGGTTGAAGATGCCGTCGGTCATGAAGTAGATCGCGTCCGGCCGCGGCCGAAGCTGGAACACCAGCTCAAAGCTGCTGAACGGCTCGGTCCCGCCGTTGGCGTTCATCATCTCGATCGCGTTGAACGCCGTCTTCTTCGCGGCCGCGTTCACATCGGTCCAGCGCTCACGCCCGAACAGCGGATGCCGGTCAGTGTTGAACGCAATAATGATGAACTGCGATCCGTCGATCATCCCGTCGAGCGCATTCTTTAACTGCTTCTTCAGAAGGTTGATCTTCCCCTGGTCACCCATCGACCCCGACGTGTCCACGATGAACGCGAACCGCAGCCCCTGCGCCTCGACGCCGAAGAACTTAGTCGAACCGCCGCCGGCGCCCCCCTGCCCGGGCCCGACACCGATCCCCGTCCCCGTGCCCGCTCCACCCAGTCCAGACCCCGAGGCGCCAAGCTCGCCGGCATCCGGCAACGCCGAACCGCCGGGCATATCCACCACGGGCATGTTCGGCAGGTCCACATTCCCCTTGTCCTCAACCCCCGGCGACAGCGTGTTCAACTCGCCGACGTTCATCGACGCCAGCTCGGTCTCCGTCACCACCGCCATCTCGATCGGCTTCCCCTCGCCGTCTCCCGTCCCATTGCCGAGTTGCCCACCCCCGCCCTGCACCATCGTGATCGCCATCACCGCCAGCAGAAGCATGTGGATGCCCAGCGATGCACACAGCCCGATCACCGACGCCCGGCGCAATTCGCGCATCACGCGTCCGCCCGTGTCCGGCATCGGGTCCGAATACGTCAAGCTCGGTTGTTCGCCTGCTCCGCGGCTCATGCGCACTGGGCTCCGGCGTTCAAGGATCGGCCGCCACGCTCGCCCGGCTGAACCTGCCGGTCTGCGTCCATCAAGGGCCTGCACCCCAACGACTTACAGCGTATCACGGGGCCCGTCCTCCCGTGTCGCCACCCTCCACCGCGGCCACCCATGCCGCCCGCTTCCTGTTCGCACCTTGGCCCCCCGCGGTTCGCCCGAGTCGCTATCCTGAAACAACCGCCCCAACCCTTGGGCCGAGCACCCCATGCCCACCACCGCCCCCGCCACGCCGACCCCCTCCACGAGCCCCAAACCGCAGGCCGGTGCCTCCCCCGCTCCCCGCGGACCGTACAAGCGGGTCCTCCTCAAGCTCTCCGGCGAGTCCCTCGGCGGCAGCACCGGCGCCGGCGGCGGTCAAGGCCTTGATCCCAAGGAAATCGAACTCATCGGCCGCGAGGTCAAGGCCGCCTACGACACCGGCGTCCAGCTCGCCATCGTCATCGGCGGCGGCAACTTCATCCGCGGCGCCCAGCTCGCCAACCTCGGCAAGATCCACCAGGCCACCGCCGACCACATGGGCATGCTCGCCACCATCATCAACGGCCTCGCCCTCCGCGAGGGCCTCAAGGCCGCGGGCATCGACTGCCGCGTCATGTCCGCCATCGAGGTCCGCGCCGTCGCCGAGCCGTTCATCCGCGGCCGCGCCAACCGCCACCTCGAAAAAGGCCGCGTCCTCATCCTCGTCGCAGGCACCGGCAACCCCTTCTGCACCACCGACACCTGCGCCGCCCTCCGCGCCATGGAGCTTGACTGCCAGGTCATCCTCAAGGCCACCAAGGTGGACGGCATCTACACCGCCGACCCCAAGAAAGACCCGGCGGCCAAGAAGTTCGATGAGATCACCTTCGCCGATGCCATCGCCAAGGACCTGCGCGTCATGGACATGACCGCCTTCACGATGTGCCAGGAGAAGAACCTCCCCATCGTCGTCTTCGACTACCGCACCCCCGGCAACATCCAGCGCGTCGCCAAAGGCGAGAAGATCGGCACACTTGTGAGAGCCTAGGTCTCTCGGATCGGGTGCCCCGACCCAAGCCGCCGCGGCGCCGGGTCGGGCGCGACTCCAGGACGTCCACGAATTACAACCGTCTGAAGAGGGGCCGATCGCCCCGAACCGGGAACGCGAGCGTTTTGCCTCACTTCTCCGCCGGCTCCGTCGTCCCAAAGCTCAGCACATACTGCGACCCGTAGATCGGATAGTCCGACGCCACGCGGTACCCCCGCAGCTTCGCCGCGTCGTACCCCAGCGCCCCCAGCACGTGCTCGAGCACCTTGCGGTACCGCGGCACATCGCTCGATCCGAACCGCGTGATCCCTGTCCCCAGCGAAACCACGCTCTCCAGCAGGTCGATCTGATCGATATCCCGCGCCGGGTCATTCCGGTCCGCCGTCCCGCGGATCGCCGTGTCGTACACCCGCAGGTCCGGGCTCTCGCCGGGGAAGATGTCCGCGTGGACCAGCATGTCGAACTGCAGCCGCCGCGTCGGCAGCGCGATGTCGCTCGACGACCACGCCCGACGCCCCTTGCTCCGCGCCACATACCGCGGCAACTCCCGCCGGTTCACCTCGCACGTCACCACGCTTACCGTTTCCCCCAGCCGCACGCCCTCCAGCACATAGTGCGTCTGCTCCCCCACCACCTGTGCCACCAGTTGCGGTGCCGGAGTTGACGAGTACTCCGCAATCACCGCGTTGCTCACCGATTCCACCGGTTCGCCAGCCAGCGTGAGCGGGTGTCGTCCCTCGCCCCCCTCCACCCCACGACGTGACGTGAAGTGCACCACCGCCCCCGGCCGCACCCGCATCAGGTCCGTCACCGACTTGATCCATACCACGTCAATGTGCTGGCCATCGTCGCTCGGCCAGAAGACCGCCGTCTCGGCGAACACCTCGTTCTGCACGCCCTTGAGCTGGCTCGTCGCCCGGAACGCCGCCTGCTTCCGCCGCACCTCGAAATCCCGGCGTGCCTCCGGCACCCACCCGCTCAGGATTGCCTCCAGCGAGCTGCGGTCCCCCGCGTCCGACCGGATCAGCTCCTCAAACGCATCCACCGCGCTGTTCGCCGCCGCCAGATCATCCGCCCGCACGTGCTTGGCGCTCGCCCGCAGCACCCGCCGCAGCGGCTCCGGCCCCGGCGACCGATGGATCATGCTCATCGAATCCGGCGCCCGCACCGCCTTCAGCAGCCGCGACGCCAGCACCTCATCCACGCCCAGTTCCGCCGCCAGCCTCTGCGGCCCGCCATCCGACCCCGGCACCTGGTCCAGCACCTTGCTCAGCCCCGTGAGCAGGCTGTCCCCCGTCCGGGAGATGAGCACTTCCAACGGCTCGGGGGTGACAACAGACTTCTTGGCGACCTTGGATGCAGGCATTCAGGCTCCAAACCTCGACAATCGACCCAGGATTCACACAAGCATACCCCATGATTCGGATATTTCCTGCGAGTTTCCAGGAAATTGCCTTGACAATCCGGAACCCTGTTCGATAATCAATCGAACATTCATCGCCGCCCTCATTCTCGTGGGGCTCGCGCGGCGTTTGAACTCGCAGGAGACATCCATGGCCCGCACTGTGAACTGGAAGCTCGCCGCCGCGGCACTCGCCCTCCCCCTCGCCGCTGGTTCGGCCTCCGCCGATGAACTCATCAATACCGGCAACCCCGGCGGCTTCCTCGGCTACTTCGGTTTCGATCTCTTCACCGGCCAGTCGGTCGCCATCGCCTTCACGCCAACCAGCGCCTGCACGTTCCACGACGCCAAGCTCTGGATCATGTCCAACGACTTCGACAACCCCGGTCGAACCTTCATCGTCACCCTCCGCGCCTCTCACCCCACCATCGCGACCCAGCCCGGAGACACGGTGATCGAGTCCTGGACTGTCGCCACCGGCGCAACCGGCTGGACGCCTGTGCAGGACACCGTCACTTCTGTGCTCAACCCCGCGCTCGCCGCGGGCACCCAGTACTGGATCGTCGCCGAGTCCACCGAGGACGCTTTCGTCAACCC
>JBOHNM010000072.1:0-20060 GCA_050730675.1 Phycisphaerales bacterium
GCCGACGGACTTCATCTTCTTCTTGCCTTCGCGCTGCTTGTCGAGGAGCTTGCGCTTGCGGCTGACGTCGCCGCCGTAGCACTTGGCGGTGACGTCCTTGCGGAAGGCCTTGATGGTCTCGCGGGCGATGATCTTGCCGCCGATGGCGGCCTGGAGGGGGATCTCGAACTGGTGGCGGTCGATCTGCTTCTGGAGCTTGCGGATGAGCAGGCGCCCGCGGAACTCGGCGTTGTGGCGGTGGCAGATGAGGGCGAGGGCCTCGACCTTGTCGCCGTTGATGAGGATGTCCACCTTGACGAGGTCGTTGGGGCGGAAGTCGATGATCTCGTAGTCCATGGTGCCGTAGCCGGAGGTCATGGCCTTGAGCTTGTCGTAGAAGTCGTAGATGATCTCGGCGAGGGGGACCTCGTAGACGACGAGCTGGCGGGTCTCGCCGACGAGGGTCTGGCTCTTGAACTCGGCGCGGCGCTCGGAGCAGAGCTTCATGACGGCGCCGAGGGAGTCGTTGGGGACGATGATCTCGACCTTGCAGATGGGCTCGAGGACCTGCTCGAACGTGCCGGGATTGGGGAGTTCCGCGGGGTTGTGGACGTCGAGGAAGGTGCCGTCGCGCATCTTGAGGCGATAGGTGACGGTCGGGGCGGTCTGGACGACCTCGGTCTCGAACTCGCGCTCGAGGCGCTCTTGGATGATCTCCATGTGGAGCAGGCCGAGGAAGCCGCAGCGGAAGCCGAAGCCGAGGGCCTCGGAGTGAACCGGGATAAAGGTGAAGCTGGAGTCGTTCAGCGAGAGCTTCTCGATGGCGTCGCGGAGCTTCTCGAAGTCGGAGCCCTTGGCGTCCTCGGTGGTGGCGGGGTAGAAGTCGCAGAAGACCATCTGCACCGGCGGCTTGTAGCCGGGGAGGGCCTCGGCGGCGGGGTCGTTGTCGAGGGTGATGGTGTCGCCGACGCGGACATCGGCGAGGGTGCGGATGGCGGCGACGATGTAGCAGGCTTCGCCGTGGGTGACCGAGGGGACACGCACAGGCTTGGGGGTGCGCTTGCCGATGTCGGTGATCTGGAAGGAGCGGCCGGTGCCCATCATGCGGATCTTGTCGCCGAGCTTGAGGGTGCCGTCCATGATGCGGGCGTAGACGACGACGCCGCGGTAGTCGTCGTACTGGGCGTCGAAGATGAGGGCGCGGGTCTGCTTGATGGTGCTGGGGCGCGGGCCGGGGAAGCGCTCGCAGATGGCGGCGAGGAGTTCGGGGATGCCGACGCCGGTCTTGGCCGAGACGTAGATGCAGTCCTCGGCGGGGAGGCCGAGGACCTGCTCGACTTCCATGGCGACCTCGTCGGCGCGGGCGGAGGGGAGGTCGATCTTGTTGATGACCGGGATGAGCGTGAGGTTTTCGTTGATGGCGAGGTAGGCGTTGACGACGGTCTGGGCCTGGACGCCCTGGGTGGCGTCGACGACGAGGAGGGCGCCGTCGCAGGCCTTGAGGGCGCGGGAGACTTCGTAGTTGAAGTCGACGTGGCCGGGGGTATCGATGAAGCTGAGCATGTAGAGCTCGCCCGACGAGGTGTCGTGCGACTCGGTGACGGCGGCCTCGCCTTCGGGGACGGAGGCGTCGTTCTCTTCCAGGGCGTCGGCCTTGGCGCCGCGGGTGTGGTGGTGCATGACCGTGACGGCGGAGGCCTTGATGGTGATGCCGCGTTCGCGCTCGATATCCATGTCGTCGAGGAGCTGGGCGCGGGCCTCGCGTGCGGAGACGGCCTTGGTGGCCTGCATGAGGCGGTCGGCGAGGGTGGACTTGCCGTGGTCGATGTGGGCGATGATGGAGAAGTTGCGGATCTGCATGAGGAGGGCAATGGAGCGTGCGGGAGGGGCGAAATCGCCGCCGGCGGCCGGGCCGGTGGTCGTGGGCCGTGGAAACCGGGGCGGGGGGAGCAAGTCTAGGGAGATGGGGCGGCGAAGGCACTGGTTCGGGCGGCAACGCAGAAGGCCCCGGCCAAGCGACCGGGGCCTCTCGGGCCGGGCATATCTCCCAAACCTCTCTCTACCCAGAGTGCTTCAGAAGCCAAATAGTGATGCCCGGCCCGAGGGCGGCGTGCGAGGGGTGGCGCACGCCGCCAGCACTCCCCTGAGAGAACCACCGAGGCGGTCGGCGGCGAGTCGGGGAGCGACGGAGAGATGATCGCGGATCGGCGTGGAAAGTGAAGGGCCGGAGGATGAAGGTCGCGGCAAGAAATGGTGAAGGCGGCGCGGGAGAGAAACGCGGCGCGGGCGCTCAGGGTTTGTAGGCAACGACGTTCAGGCTGATGCGGCGGCCGAGGAACTTGAAGTCGCTGGTGTCGTCGAAGAGGCCGAAGGACTCGACGCGGCGGACGTTCGTGAATCCGGCCATCTCGAGGTACTGCTTGAGGATCTGGAACGTGAACCCGACTTTGTGGTAATCGGCGCTGGTGGACTGGCCGCCGTAGATCATGCGCATGACCTCGAAATGGTCTTGGACGTCGACGCGCGGCTCGATCATCATCTTGCAGAGGACTTCGAGGTCGGGGACGCCGGCGCGGAAGAGGCCGCCGCGCTTGAGGACGCGGAAAGCCTCGGCGAGGGCCTTGGGGAGTTCGGCGACGTAGTCGAGGTGCTCGTAGACGTGGGAGGCGTAGATCTCCTCGACGGAACTGTCGGCGAATTGGGAGAGGTCGAGGCAGTTGCCGAGGATGTCCACCACGCCGGGCTTGGGGAGCACGTCCATGATGGTCCAGCCGGGCTTGGTTTCCCAGCCGCCGATGTGGAGGCGCAGGGGCGAGGAGCGGGCGGGCTTGGCGGGGCTGGACTGGACCTTGTCGGGCATGGGGCGAGTGTACCGGCGTGCAATCGGAGCACGCGGTGTGCCAAGAAGAGTGCGGCGGCGCACGACGCGCGGCCGAAGGACGGAGTGACCCTGCATGAACGGAGCCCCCCCCCATGTCCATGCCCCTGCACCTGAGCAATCGACACCGGATGATCGCAGGCGTCTGCGGCGGGATCGCGGACTGGCTGGGGTGGAGCCCGACGATGACGCGGGTGGTCTATGTGCTGCTGAGCGTGCTGTCGGCGGCGTTTCCGGGGATCGTGGTCTACATCATCCTTTGGATCGTGATGCCGCGGGCGAAGTTCGGGTAATGCCAACTTCGGCGGAGGGCGAAGAGGATCAGAAAAATCTGGCTGGCGCGCGAACCGGCGGTCGGGTTGCGCGCTGAAGTGGTGAGCGATGTCTCACCAAGCTGACCAATTCGAGCAGATGACGGGCGAACGGATTGTCCGGGCGTTCGGGCAGGGGCCGCCGGTCCCGGCGGCGGTGGACCGGGCGGTGCTGGGGGCGATGGCGGCGCAGACGCGGCGGGGCGGGTCCTGGCGGGGGTGGGCCGCGGCGGCGGCCGTCGGGCTGATCGCGGGTGGGGCGGCGTGGATGGCGGTGCGGCCCGCGCACCGGGCGGACATGGTGGATGTGCTGCGGGCGGCGCGGGCGGGGGTGCCGGAGGCCGAGGTGCGAGCGATGGCGGCGGGTGCGGTGCGGATCGGGGGTGGATCGTGAAG
This sequence comes from Phycisphaerales bacterium, assembly GCA_050730675.1. GTDB lineage: Bacteria > Planctomycetota > Phycisphaerae > Phycisphaerales > UBA1924 > JBOHNM01. The sequence goes on from JBOHNM010000072.1 coordinate 3,565, forward strand.
AACTTCGCGGCGAAGGTTGGTGTGGCGGTGCTGGCGGCAGCCGCGGCTTGGGGCGTGCTGGCGCTGCTGATGGCGTCGCGGGCTGCGCAGGGGGCCGTGATGGTCTCGCCGGCGGCCCGGTTCCAGTGGGTGGATGTCTATGTGACGACGGACGGCTGGTCGCTCGGCGCGTGGCAGGCGGAGGTGGCGGTCGCTGCGGGGGGGGGGACGGCGAAGCTCGCGGGCGTCGAGGGGGGCGAGGGGGCGTTCACGGAAGCGCCGGAGTATGACGCCGCGGCGCTGAGCGGCGGGCGGATCATTCTCGGCGGGATGACAACGGCGGCGGGCGCGCCGGGGCGGGTGCGCGTGGCGCGGCTGCACGTGATGGTGGAAGGGGACGCGGCGGCACGCTTCGAGGCGACGCTGACGGCGGCGGGGGACAGCACGGGTTCACGCCGAACGGCGGAGGTTTCGCTGGTTCCGGGGTCGATCGGGACGGACGAATCGAAATAGGCACAGAAGGGAGCCGCTATGGGCGGTTGGAACGTGGGCAAGATCGTTCTGTCGGCGGGGAGCCTTGTGGTTGCGCTGGGGTTGTGGGCATGCAGCACCGCGGGCACGGACTCATACTCGGATAAGAGTGTGCCAGGGCGATGGGAGACTCCGAGCAGTACGCAGGGCAGTTGGCAGCCCATCGGCGCGCCGAACTTCAGCCCAAGTCTGTCGGGTACGCAAGTTGACCAATTTAGTTCGTACTCCCTCGGTTTCGGGCCCACAGTCAGTGTCGATGGCGACGGTCAGATGGATGGTCGCAGAGGATGGGCTTTCGGTACGACTCGCGATCTAAGCGCGATCGGGGGCGTCGATTTTTCAGATGGGTTCCGCCAAGGTCGCGGCCCAGAAGCAAACCCCGACAATGACTGGGCAGCCCTACCAGCACCTCGGTTTGTTACCCAACCCTGTGCCAGCCGCCAAGACGGCGAACTCTGGGTGATCGAGCGGCGCACGACTCTGAGTAGCCCGCGCTGGGATCGGCCGGGGTCGGGAGCGATGATGTGCTACCGAACATCTGAACCGGACCCAAGCGGGACATTCCAACCCGCGCCAGCCGTGGTTGTCCCCGCGCCGTTGCAGCATACCGATGTACAAGCATCGGTCGTCGGCACTACGGGAGCCGTGCGGGTTACGCAGCAGTTCCAGAACCCGTTCTGCGAGAAGATCGAGGCGGTGTACGTCTTCCCGCTGCCGGAGAACAGCGCGATCAGCGACTTTGTGATGACCATCGGCGGGCGGACGATCCGCGGGGTGATCCGCGAGCGCGAGGAGGCGCAGCGGATCTACACGCAGGCGCGGAGCCAGGGGCTGCACGCGGCGCTGCTGACCCAGGAGCGGGACAACATCTTCACCCAGCGGGTGGCGAACATCGAACCGGGCAAGGGGATCGACGTGACGATCACGTACTACCAGACGCTGGCGTACGTGGACGGGTGGTACGAGTGGGTGTTCCCGATGGTGGTCGGCCCGCGGTTCAACCCGCCGGGGACCAATGACGGCGTAGGCGCTGTGCCGCGGGGGAAGATGGGCACGAGCGGGCAGCCGGTGGATGTGGCGTACCTGGCGCCGAGCGAGCGGAGCGGGGCGGACATCGCGGTGTCGCTGATAGTGGATGCGGGCGTGGCGATCGAGGACTGGGAGTGCCGCTCGCACAAGGTGAACGTGAGCCGCAACGGACCGACACAGTTGAGTGTCGATCTCTCGCGCCATGACAAGATCCCCAACAAAGACATGGTCTTCCGCTGGCAGGTGGGCGCAGGGGACATCAAGAGCGGGCTGATCGTGCGGCGGGGCGAGGGCGGGCGCGAGGGGTATTTCTCGCTGGTGCTGGTGCCGCCGGTGAATACAGAGCGACTGTCGCGCCGGCCGGTGGAGATGGTGTTTGTCGTCGATAAATCGGGGAGCATGGCGGGGGTGCCGATCGGGCAGGCTCGCGACGCGGTGCGGGCGGGGCTGCGCCGGCTGCGGCCGGGGGACACGTTCCAGGTGCTGGACTTCGCCGAGAACGTCTCGGCGTTCGGGGCGCGACCCGTAGCGGCTAATGACGAGAACATCCGGCGGGCGATGGCGTGGGTGGACGGGATCGAAGCCAACGGCGGGACATACATGATCACGGGGCTGCGGGCGGCGCTGGACTTCCCGCACGACGAGGGGCGGACGCGGATCGTGGCGTTCCTGACCGACGGGTTCATTGGCAACGAGGCGGACATTCTCACGAACCTGTGCCAGTACCTCGGCGAGAGCCGGGTCTTCGCGTTCGGTGTCGGCAGCTCGGTGAACCGGATGCTGCTGGACAAGATGGCCAAGCTGGGGCGCGGGGCGGTGGCGTACGTCGGCGTCAACGAGCCGGGCGAAGAGGCGATGAACCTGTTCATGGACCGCATCGAGAAGCCGGCGCTGACGGACCTGCGGATTGATTGGGGCGGGGCGACGGTGAGCGATGTCTACCCATCGCGGCTCCCGGACCTGTTCGCCGGTCGGAGCGTGGTGATCACCGGACGTGTAAGCGGCGAGTTCCGCTCACCGATCCGCGTGAGCGGCGCAACGGGGACGGAGCGGCGGACTCTCGAGATGCGGCCCGAGCGCGCGACGATCGCCGCCGGACGACAGGCGGAGGCGACGCGGGCGATCTGGGCGCGGGCGAAGATCGCGGAATTGGGCGACCGGTTGTTTGTGGAGGGCGCGCAGTTGTCGCCGCAGATCCAGCGGACGGCGCTGGAGAACAACCTGATGTCGGCGTACACGTCGTTTGTCGCGGTGGACAGCATGATCGTGACGGCCGGGACGACCGGCATGACGGTGAGCGTGCCGGTGCCGATGGCCGAGGGCGTGCGTTACAACACGACGGTGCCGACGACGGCGGGCGCGGGGCGGGGCGATGCGGTCGGCGGGCGGCCGTGACGAATGTTGTGGTGGAAGCGGACCACGGGCGGGCGGATTTCGGTCACAATGCCCACGTGACCGAGCCGCCCGCTCAATCTTCGCCTGACCCAACCTTGCCTGACCCAGCTTTGCCTGATCCGACACCGGAGGACGAGAGCGGGGCGTGGAGAGAAGACGCTGAACTGGTGGCCGCGGCGGGGCGAGGGGACCGCGCGGCGATGGGGAAGCTGTACGAGCGGTACCGCGACTGGGTTGTGGCGCTGGCGTACCGGTTCACGGGCGATCGTGAACTGGCCATGGATGTGCTGCAGGAGGCGTTTGTGTACCTGGTACGGCGGGCGCCGACGCTGACGCTCACAGCGCGGCTGACGACGTTCTTGTACCCGGCGGTGAAGAACCTGGCTCAGGCGGCGCGACGGAAATCACGGCGGGAGGCTGGGGAGGAGGTTGCTGAGCGTGCGGCGGCGGGGCTGGCGGCGTGGCACGAGGATGAGACGTTGTCACGGGCGCTGGCCGGGCTGAGCGAGGAACAGCGCGAGGTGGTGATGATGCGGTACGGCTGCGGGATGTCGCCGCGGGAGATCGGTGTGGCGCTGGCCGTGCCTGAGGGGACGGTGAAGAGCCGGTTGCATGCGGGGATCAAGAAACTGGAGGAGCGGTGCCACTGGTGACGCCTGTTTGAGGCGGCACCAGTGCGATTTGAGTACAGGCGCGAAATCAATCCTCGGCTGGCAGGTCCTCGCCGCGCAAGTCAAGGTACTGCCTCCAAAGGGAGAGTTCCGATTCCGTCGTATCGCCACCGGTCCATCGATGGCGACGAGGATCGACATCCATCCAGATTGGCGATTCACCGCCCGTGAACCAATGAGGCCGACGACCACCGCCACGCCGCGGGTTCGGTGACGAGGCCGCGAGCGACGGGGTTGTTGTGGATGTAGCGCAGCTTCTCCCAGAATTTCTCACTGGTCGTGATATTTCGATCGAATCCGCCGCCGTGCTGCCAGAACCGCGGTCGTTGACCCGGCGGCGTGATCCGTGAGAGTACGGGCGCCTTGAGCTTGCGCCGGGCGCTCAGGACTTCCAGCGAGAAGCCACCTTTGAGGTCCTTGAGAATTGCAGGCACGCGCGGGCCCTCGCGATCCACCGACAAGAGGAGATGCACGTGCTCGGGCATCACGACGTATGCGTAGAGCTGGAAGCCGAGGCGGTAGCGGGCGTCATTCAGCCGTTCAATGAAGCGGTCGCAGATGCGGGCGTTGCGGAACAGCGGCAGCCGTTGGTAGCACGAGAAGGTCAGAAACCGCGAATCGGCGGGACGCTCCCATCGCTTCATCATCTTGCGGATCAATGGGGCGCGTTCCATTGAGGAAGAGGATGGCGATTCGGATTGTGGTGTCAAGGGGTACGGTCGGCGACTTTGAAGTCCGGATGCGGGCTGAAGAAGTGACGCCCCATCCAAGAACACTGGTGCCGCCTTAAAACAGGCGTCACCAGTGGCACCGTCACCGATGGTTCATCACAGTTTGACCGCGATCACCTCATAGACGGGCGGACACACACCGAAGTGTGTGGTCGAATTGCGAACCGTCTCCAGATCGCGGAGCAGATCGTCGCACTGCTGCTGGGTGACACGGCCCATTTCCACGAGCTTGGGGGTGTAGATGCGCCACCATTCGTGCAGCCAGGTGAACATGGGTTCGTGACCACGGGCGGTGCGGTGGTGGAGTTGGAGGTGCTCGAGCTTCATCCCATTTGACTCGAACATGGCGGGGAGGCGGCCGACAATGTCGGGGTCGCCGCCGCGCTCGCGCCAAGAAGCAGCCGTGGCGTCCACGGCGGCACGCCAGGCGGAGCTGGGGAGGGAGAGCGCCATGGTCTGGTAGCCGAAATAATCGAAGACGACAAGCTTGCCGCCGGGCTTCAGCATGGCGGAAACGGAGCGCACCACATCTTCGGGCTTGGGAACAAAGCAGAGCACCCAGCGCGCGAAAGCCGCATCAAACGAGCCCTTCTGCTTGCTGAGCACTGGGTGCTCGGCGAGTTGTTGGACATCGCCGACGTGACCGGAGAGGTTGGTGAGGCCGCGGAGCTTGGATTGGGTGTTGAGGTGGTCGATGAATGGCTGCGATTCATCGACGCCGACGACCTCGCCGGAGTTGGTGACAAGATGGGCGAGATCACCGGCGGCGTAACCGGGGCCGCAGCCGACATCGAGCACGCGCCGGCCGAGCTGGATGCCGGCGCGGAGCCATGCAGCATGTGCGGCATCGGACCAGAGCTGTGCCTGCATCGCCAGGCGGGCGAGTTCGTCGAGACCGGTGCCGAGGACGTATGGCTTGGTGGTCATGTGGAATTCTTGGATGCGAGGATGCGGGCGGTGGCTTCGGCGAGGTCGGCGCAGGGGCCTTGCTCGCCGCTGGTACGGATGACGAACGTGCGCGTGGCGGGGATACCGGCGTTGACGGCGGCCTCGGTGTCGCGGGGCTTGTCCCCCACTGCCCAGGAACGTGCGAGGTCGAGGCCGAGCTCGCGCGCGGCGGTGAGGATCATGCCGGGGCCGGGCTTGCGCCAGTCGTGCTCAACGTTGAAGGGCGGCGTATCGCCGTGCGGGTGGAAAGGACAGTAATAGAGACCTGCGAATGGCTCTTCGTGCGGGGCGAGGCGCATGGCGGCGCGGAGGAGGTCACGGAGGCGCTGATTGACGGCTTCGACGGCGTCGAGGCCGTAGCCGCCGCGGGCGACGCCGCCTTGGCTGGAGAAGACGACCAACGGGTAGCCCGCGGCGCGGAGGCGCGCGAGGGCATCGGCGACGCCGGGAAGGAGGTGGACGAGGGCGGGGTTGCCGAGGTCGCCGGGGTGGAGCGTGTCGCGCGTGACGCCGTGGGTGTCGATGAGGGTGTCGTCGCGGTCGAGGAAGACGGCGGGGCGCATGACGGAAGGTAGACGGGCCAACGGACGGCGACCGAGCATGCTGAGATCGTGAGAATCGCGTCAGGGTCGGGGGATTGTGCTTGCCGATCCGGCGGACTGGTGCTACGTTGGAAATCCCCCGCTCGGGCGGCATTGGCCGCGGCGCGGGATTGTCGCGTCGTTCCGTAATTTGTTGTAAAGGAAGACCATGAAGACTGTTGTTTTGGCGTGTGTGGCCGCGGCGGCCCCGTTGGGACTTGTGGCATCGGCTGCTTCGGCGGACGTGCTGAACATGACGATCGTGATCCGCGACTTCCGTGCATTCGGCACGACGGACGGGCACCCGGACTTTGAGGCGTTCGGCGCTGACGATCGTGGGATGGTGGGGCTGGCTCTGGGCGCTGACGGCACGCCGGTGTATCAGGGTGCGCCCACGACCCCGACGACCACGGGCGCGGCGAACTTCGCCCAGTGGTACCACGATGTGCCGGGGGTGAACCAGACTTTCGTGCAGACCATCCCGCTCGACAACGGGCAGGCGACGCCGGGGGGCGTGTACACGTACACCAACAATGAGTTCTTCCCGATCGACGGCCTGGGGTGGGGCAACCAGGGGAACAACCACAACTTCCACTTCACGGTGCAGGCCCACACGACGTTCACCTATCAGGCTGGGCAGGTGTTCAACTTCACGGGCGATGACGACCTGTGGGTGTACATCAACCGCACACTCGTGATCGATCTCGGCGGCGTCCACGGAGCGGAGGGCGCCTCGGTGAATCTTGACACGCTCGGCCTTGTCGCCGGCAACACGTACGACTTCGATCTGTTCTTCGCCGAGCGGCACACCAGTGCGTCCACGTTCGCGATCAGCACGAGCATTCCGATCCCGACGCCGAGCGCGGCGGCGGTGCTGGGACTGGGCGCGGCGGCGGCGATCGGACGGCGGCGCGGACGCTGAAACGGTTGCACCGATGCACGGAGAACAACGAGACGGCCGGGCGTTCGCCCCGGCCGTTTCTCGTTGGAATAGCCCGAGAAATAGGCTCGTGCGAAGGGGCGTGGAACAGACGCGTCCCATAAGCGCGAGTGGAAACCCTTGATCTCCGGCGACGGGGTTTCCCAGCTTTCCTTCCCGGCACGACGGTGCAGCCAACGCTGGTGAGGGCGTGTATTGATTCGTAACTTTGGGTGTCGGTGCGCTCCCGTCTGTATGGCAGAGCGGCCGGCCGTTGGTCCTTATCCAGGAGAGAAGAGATGAAGAAGGTCATGCTCCCCATGCTTGCGGTCGCGACGGTTGCGGCGGTTGCTTTGCCCGCGGCGGCCGACACGCTCAGCCTCAACGTCACGATCCGTGACTTTCGGCGCGGCGACCTGCCCGGCGGCCACCCCGACTTCGAGTACGTGATCGCCAACGACCTCAACATGGTCGGCACGACGCTGGGCCTCGACGGCACGCCGACATACATGGGTGCGCCCACGACCCCGACCACCAACGGTGCCGCCACGTTCTTCGACTGGTTCCACGATGTTCCGGGCACCAACATCAACATCCCACTGACCCTGACACTCGACAACGGGCAGGTGGGCCCGGGCGGCGTCTACACCTACAGCAACTCCGACTTCTTCCCGATCGACGGCCAAGGGTGGGGCAACGAGGGCCTCAACCACAACTTCCACTTCACGCTCCAGACGCACACCACGTTCACCTACCAGGCCGGCCAGGTGTTCAGCTTCACGGGCGATGACGACCTGTGGGTGTACATCAACGGCCAGCGGGTGATCGACCTCGGCGGCGTTCACGGCGCCCAGAGCGCTTCGGTGAACCTCGACACGCTGGGGCTGACGGTCGGGAACACCTACGACTTTGACCTGTTCTTTGCCGAGCGGCACACGACGCAGTCCAACTTCGTGATCTCGACCAGCATCCCGATCCCGGCGCCCGGTGCGGCGGCGGCGGCGGGCCTGGGCGGACTGATGATTGCACGTCGCCGTCGCGTGGCCTGATCTCAACGAGCTTTCTCTAGCCAAACCGCCGCGGGAGCGATCAGCGCCCGCGGCGGTTTGTGCATTTGAAGACATGTGGTCCCGGCGTCGTGTTGTGAACAGTCCGCCGAGCGGCTACCTTCACGCCCCTTGACGACAAGCGCTGCCAGCATGCCGCGGATTGTGGTGTTCCTGCCCTCGTGGCTGGGGGACACCGCCATGGCGACGCCGACGCTTCGGCTGCTGCGAGCGAGCCTGGAACGGGCGGTGGTCGTGGGTATGGTGCGTCCGGGGATGGACGAGGTGCTGTCGGGACTGGAGCTGCTGGACGATGTGATCGTGGCCGATGCGCGCAAGGCTCTGGGCCCGGCCAAGGCGGCGTCGCGGCTGGTGACGATGAAGTTCGACGCGTGCCTGCTGCTGCCCAACTCGTTCTCGAGCGCGATGACGGCGCGGCTGGCGGGGATCCGCATCCGCGTGGGGTACGACCGCGACGGGCGGGGGATGCTGCTCACGCACGGGATCGAGCCGCTCAAGCGACTGCCGCCCAAGCACGGGTATGAGCCGGTGAGCGCGGTGGACTACTACCTGGCGGCGGCGCGCCGGCTGCTGGGGGTGATCGCCGACGAACGGCCGGATCTGCGCACGGGGATCGAGACGGCGCGGTCCACACCGATCCGGCTGGAACTGGCGACACTGCCGGCGGAAGAGGACCGGGCTGAGGCGATCCTGGGGGCGGCGGGCGTGGGCGCGGGGGAGGCGTTCGTGGTGCTCAACCCGGGGGGGAACAACCCGGCCAAGCGCTGGCCGGTGGAGCGGTTCGCCGCGGTGGCGCATCACTTGATCGAGCGGCATGGGGCGAAGGTGGTGATCAACGGTTCGCCGAGCGAGGCGCCGGTGGTGGCGCTGATCCGCGATGCGATCGTGCTGAATCACCCGGAAGATGGCGAGCGTGTGACGTGCCTGCCGGAATTGGGCGGGACTGTGGGCTCGCTGAAGGCGATGGTGCGCCGGGCGAGGCTGATGGTGACCAACGACACGGGGCCGCGGCACATTGCAGCGGCTTTCGGCGTGCCATGCATCACACTCTTCGGCCCGACCGACCCGCGGTGGACGACGCTGCCGGACTCGGTGCAGATCGGAAACACTAAGGCGCGGGAGACGGTGATTGTGGCGGACCCGACATTGCCGCCGGAGGAGGTGGCGGATGACCACCCGGAGCGATGCCGCATCGACAAGATTGCGACGGCGACGGTGATCGAGGCGGTGGACCGGGCGATGGCGGGGTGAGAACGGCGGCTCGGATCTGCAGATTACCGTATTCCACACATATGTTTATATTTCAAAGTACGACGTGGAGGGCGACTCTGCGAAGCAGCGGGCCCTGGACGGTCAATCTTGCGGGGGAATGACCAGCAACGGGAACACCGCCCGATAGTCGGGTGATCCGGGGACGGTGGTGCGCACCGTGATGCGCCAGTTGTACCGGGGGTTGGCCTTGGACTCGGTGGTGGTAGGCTGGGATTCGGTGGGGATTATGGCGACCAGGTCGGTGGTGGCGGAGCCACCGCGGGGAATCAGGGAAAGGTCCACCGATGGAGCGGAAAGGGAAAGCAGATCGGTGGTGGTGGTCTTGGTGGACTTGCCGGAACCAGTGGTGAGCGCTTGCTGGAGAACGAGCGCGGCGTCGAGCGTGCCGGCGGGAATCTCACGGCGGAGTGGGAGCGTGACGCGGACGCCCAAGGGCACACCGAGCACGCCGGTGGGTTGGCCGATTTCGACGACGGCATCCTCGACCGAGCGCGAGACAAGCCAGGCGTGGATCACCATCGCGATCGGCACGAGCAGGAGGGCGGCGTATACACCGGTGGCCCACCACGCGAGGGCTTCGATCGGCGCGGCGACGGAGAAGTAGTGGGCCAGGCCGAGCGCGCCGGTGCCCATGATGGTGGCCGCGAGCCAGCGGCGGTTGATGCGGCGGGAAATGGGATCTTCCGGCGTCAGTCGGTGCGGGGCCCGATCGCCCGGCGCGGGGCCGGGGATCGACGACCGGAACATGCTGATGCCTGCGGAGATGAAGAAGCCACCGACCACGGCGCCGATCAGGTTGAAGAGGTATGGAAAGAACGCTGTGCGGCGAACAAGGAACGCACGCGAGGGTTGGTCGGGGTCGCGATAGGCGGTGACGGTTGCCCCGATCTGGAACGGGGCGATGGCGTCCTGGGCATAAGGGTGTGAACCCGACTCATTGATCGGGTAGAGGTCGCTGGAGCGGTATGGTGCCGACCCAACGATGTAGGAGAAGGTGACGGTGGGCCGGTAGGAGACGCTGCCCTTGGAGCCGCGGACGGTGTCGATGTCCTTGGCCTGAATGATGGCCGGGACAGGCAGCCAATCGGTGTTCTTGACGTGCTGGTTCCACGCCTGAACGGCACCGAGAACGAAGAACACCACCGGGACGGCAAGCAAAAGCAGGCCGACAAAGGTCTGGAACACGCGGGGCATGGCGGAAAGTTAGCGGCAAACCGGAGTGCCTGCGACCAGGCCGAGGGCGTTGGCCTTGAGGGGGTCGGGGCCTATTATCGTCTCCTCGCGGCGGACCGTGCCGCGGGGGACAACTTGACCGTGACGGAAATCACGGGGGCATAGCTCAGTTTTGGTAGAGCGCATCCATGGCATGGATGAGGTCAGGGGTTCGAGTCCCCTTGCCTCCACTTTCAGTGGAAGAGAAACGGCCCGCGAGGGCCGTTTTTCGCTTTTGGCGAGGGGTTGCATGTGGCAACCGAGCAACTTGGGGGTGTAGTCGAGCGCCAAAGGGGTGTACGACTCCGGAGACGCCAAAAAACCCCTTGCCGCAGCCTTCCGGACGGCCTTTCTGACGCTACAGGTCCGTCCGTTTTGAGCCCGCCGGTACACCCCCAACCTGTCTCCATCCAGGTCCAGAGTCCACTTGCGACTCGCTGGGCTCATGCCGGCCTGTCAAGCTGGAAATGCCGTCAGGTTTGGGCGCTCAAAGCCGAGGAATTCAGCATCTCCACCTGCAAGGTTTGACTCCGAGGGCGTTGCGGCCTGTGGTGTGTTGCCTCCGAGGAACCGCCCATGCCAACGCCCCAGACGACCGCTCAAACCGACCAAACGCCCCTCGTCGAACTGACCCCGCCCGTCTCGACGGACGCTCCAGGCCGCCGCCAAAGCCCCTCCAGGCGGCGCAAGGTCCGCGCTGTCCGCAAGCTGCTCGTCCGCCAGCACACCCGAGGTCATTTCTTTGTTCGCGAACAGGGAAAAGACATCTACCTGAGCACGAACTTCAACGAGGCCCAGCAGAAGGCTGTGACCCTCCTCGGAGCCCATCGAATCGAAGTCCGCCATTCGCCGAACGGCGGCAGGAGTCGGAGCGGCGGTTCATTCACCAAGAAGTTCGAACGGGACATGAGGAAGTGGCGGAAGGAAAACCCCGTCGTCGTCGTCAAGAGCAAGACCTTCACCGACGCAGCCAATGAACTCTTCGAGTCCGTCGAGGCCGAGCGCGGCCACGAAGCCTCCCGCCACTACCGCAAGACGTTGGCACCGTTCCTCGCCGCCTTCGGAAAGCAAACAGCGGAACTCATCCACCCGACTGAACTCAACCGCTTCCGGACCGAACTCGCTCGCAAGTACGCCCCGAAGTCTGTGAATCACCGCCTTGCCGCAACGCGGCGTCTGTTGCGCTTCTGCTATGACATGGACTTTGTACCTCAGCCGTTCCGGTTGAACGTCCTGAAAGCAGTCGCTCAGCCTCCAACTCCAAACAAGGCCTTGTCGGCTCAGCGTGTCAAGAACTTGATCGCTGACGTGGCCGGCGTCAACCTCAACCTCGCCAAGATGCTCCTCCTTCAGTTCTGGACCTGTATGCGGCCCAGCGAGGTATCCAAAGTGGTCTTCGGGCTCGGCGAGTTCGAAGAACGCTATTCCGGGATCTTCAAGCTCAACCGGGGCAAGACGGACTTGCAGACTGGTGAGCCGACGAGGATTGTCTTCACGCCGCAGGCGATGGCGTTGTTGAAGACGATTGAACCCGAATACGCTCAGCACCGGTACTACTGCCGGGCTTGCCATAAGGTCGCCCAGAAGCTCAGGGATGAATTCTCACCGGGACCGCTTCGACACACCGCCGCAACGATCTTGATCGACGCTGGCATCGACGGCGAGGTCGTTGAAACGTGCCTGCATCACATTCCGCATCGAGTTCAGCGGACCTACCGACCCCCGCCGTATCAGAAGGCCAAGGAAGCCCTGAAGCTGCTGGCCGAACTGGTTCCCTTGTCGGTTCTCAAGGGCAGGTAGTGCAACGGCGTTTGTTCAGCGACTGAACGACGCTGATCAGGTTGTCAACTCGTCGAGCATCCTGCATGCGTGCTTGAACACGTCGGCAAGCTCATCCAACGAGTAGACATTTTGATCATCTTCAGAGTTTGTGTGGCAGCACCAGTTCCTCAATCTCTCAACCTTGTTGCAAATGGATTTCCGATTGCTCTCGGGTACGTCGCCAAGCACGACTCCCGCGTCGCGAGCAATGGTCATCTTGTCAACGAAGTTGGTACTGCTGAGCAGCTTCATTTCTCTGAAGCGAAACTTCAACGCCCACTCGACGGCGTCCTCATCGGTTGGCCACGGCTCGGTGGGCTTGGGCTCCTTACTTCTCGCAGTTGCCAGCGCCTTAACAATTCTCCCTGGTGAAAGGTACTTGAGACCTCCTTCGGGCGCACAACGACAGTAATCGAGAATAGATTCCTCAAGTTCCAGCAGCGTAGAGAGCATCGCCACTCGAACGGGAATGGCTTCTTGGAAATGACTCGGAGTGACGACTCCTTGCCAACGGCCTCGCTCAAGAATCACCAAGAAGTGCCGCGGAAAGAAAACTTCCGCCTCTCCTTCTTCCTCTGGTGGCGCGGTGTCAAGCCCTTGACCGCCGGATCGCATTCCAAAGTTCTCTTGGAGTTGGAGATGAAGCAGTCCCTTCACAAATCCTGTCGCGCCATCAGTCAGCGACTCAAGTGAGACGGGACGAGCGTATGTGGATACCGGCTCCTCGTCGTCGGCATAGACCTCGGCCCAGTCTTCGAAGCGCAGACATTGGTCCAGCACGAGGACGTGATCCTGATCTGCGCCGCCGCGGATTCGTATCGCTGCGCGAGTAAGAAGTGGCTGGCGCTCGGAGGCGACCGTCTCGCTCAGCAAGGCCCTTGCTCGCCGCAACACATCTTGCAAGCTGTCATCCAATCGGCATTCAAGCTCGATAAACGGACTGGCGAGATGCCGCAGCGTCAACGACTCTGACAAACTGTGAAGCCATGGGTCCATTCACGCCCTCCACATCTACGTCCGACAAGTGATGCCAACTAGTCGAGGCACTCTGCATCTGATTCACACCCTGCAAAAGGTACTCGGTCTTGGTGCCCACGGCATGACTCCAATATCTTTCTTTCGTGAACGCCAATTGGCCCGCTTGATTCTTGACGAACTTGAGTCATGGACAAGAGCCAACCGACGTATCCCCCACTTCAACTCGAACTTCAAGCCTGTTTGGTGGACCTTGGTCATGCGCGGTACATCAAACATGGGCTTGTGCAAGGGCCATGGGAAGGCAATGCCGACAACGAGCGATACAACACGCACCTCGATGCAGTCTCTGTGCAGCTTGAAGAGGCGATCGCGCAGCGTCACTGGTTCACAGCCGTCGTCCTGTACCAAAGAGGTTGGCGGATTGATCGGTTTGAAAGCCTCGCACGCCGAACGGGAGATGACGGCGGAATGACCGACGCCCACTACTGGCGCACGTTGGGACTTGTCCTCATCGATCAGGAAGACTGCTACCGACAACGGGCGGCTTTCAGGCGACTCTTGGTCAAGACCCATCGCTCCAAAGCGCTCCGTCCGCTGCTGATGACAACAGGCGAACGAAGGACGCTGGCCGCGATGCCAGACACTCTGACCGTCTACCGAGGATGCCAACAGTTCAATCGGAAGGGCTGGAGTTGGACACTCAGCAAAGACAAGGCGCAGTGGTTCTCGACGAGGTGCTACGTGGGAACGCCCCAGCTTCTCACGGGGACTGTCCGCAAGAGCGACGTATTGGCGTACTTGGCGGGCCGCGGCGAGGAAGAGATTCTCGTCGCACCGGAGAAAATCCTCAACATCACTACGTTGGCCGAGAACGAAGAAGCCACTTCGCTCACCGGCCTATCGCAAGCCTGACTCACGGACCTGCCTGAGAAACGCCAGCGGATCTTTGATCTCAAGCGCCTCACACCAATCGAGGAACTCCAGAGGATCCATCCGGCGCTGACATCGCAGAGTCTTGTGGGTCCGAGTTGATGGTTGCCCTAGCCGGGCAGCGAGGACGCGGACGCTCAATCCAAGCGTAACAGCCCGGTCGCCCAGCGCCGCCGCAAGGGCCTTGTACTCGCCCCGCTGAAGTGGCTGTTTGGCCTTGAGGGGTCGGCGGGAGGTTGTCCTTTTTTTGGCCACATCGAAGAGAAGTCGGTAGACTGTGCGTACCCAAAACGGGAACACCCGGCGGCTACCGCATGGGCTTCCACGTCACGGAGGTTTGCTCATGCCCGACGCTCAGTCGTCAACCCAGTATCTCGTCCGCTTCGAAGACGGCACCGAGATTGGACCGCTCGACAAGCAAGCGATTAGAGCGATGGCCAAGAGCGGTCGGCTCAAACCGGACGATGCAATCAGCCATGAAGGAACTGGCAAGTGGGTCAAGGCCGCCGAGGTCAATGGGTTGCTTTCGAATGGCCAATTCTCAATCGGAGGGCCTAGTGGGCAATCGAAGACCTTAACCCAGTCGTCTGCGTTTTCTTCGCGCAAAGAGAAATCCAATTCCCAACCTGATGCCGGCGGTACTTCGAAGACCTTGATCATCGGCCTCATCGCTTTGGCCGCCGTCGTTGTGATCACCACCGTTGTCTGGTTCACCATCAGTCAGAGACGGCGAGCAGCCGCATTCGCTGCGGCGCAACGGCAGCGAGAGGTTCAAGCTGCGGAACAAGAACAACGGCGTGTTGCTTCTGAGGAGGTCACCAAGGCAATTGAGACGGCCAAGGCCATTCCGGACTCGACACCCCTGCAAGAGGACATCTCGGGTATTGAGAAGTCGATGGCGATCGTGGATCGAAACCGCTCCTTGGTCAGTCAGGAACTCCTGAATCAGGCCGAACCGATCCGCAGCCGGATGATGGCAGCGACAGCACGGCGTGATTGGCTTCGCGCTGCCGAAGCTCTCCTGGAGGAAATCCGGGCGGCTCGTGTCGAGCGACAGGAATCTCTACCAGCCACAGGGCTCTTCGCGACGAATCCTGACGAAGCGAAGCGGTTGGTCAAGGCGTTTCTCGCCCAAGACGAAAAGCGGATCCCTGGACTGTGGTGGGGGATTCGAGACGATCTGATGGATGGCAAGACGGACTCGTTGCGCAGCCTTGCGCTCGCGTACCAATCCAGCGGTCAACTCTCGTACGCGGAACAAAAACGCATCGCTGCGTTTGTCGAGCACCTTGGGCATGGGCCGATTCAACGCCCGCTGAAGGACTCCGAGATCGTGCAGCGTTGCAAGGAGGCCGAACGGTCCTTTTCGGAGCGCTCGAAGCAACTCATCGATCGCAGCAAGGGAGTTGCTGAGGCCAAAGAGACGGACGAGGCCACACGCTTTCTTGCAGATGCGATTAGGTTCTGTTTGACGGATCGAGGAGTCTGAGGCAGCGTTGGATGATGGCGAGGGTGACGACGGCGAGGAAGTGGGTGGCGAGCTTCTCGTAGCGGGTGGCGACACGGCGGCAGCCCTTGAGCCAGCCGATGCAGCGTTCCACCGCGTTGCGGCCGCGGTACTTGGCCGTGTCGAGCCGCTCGCGGGGCTGGTTGCTCCGGGTCGGGATCACTGCCTGGATCCCGCGTCGGCGTAGCCAACGCCTGATCCGCGGGTAGCTGTAGCCCTTGTCGCCCGCCACCGCGTCGGGCCTTCTCCGCCCGCCTTGGCCGCGTACCCCCACCGTGTCCATCAGGGCCTCGAAGCTCACCGATTCGTGGCCTTGGCCGGCCGTCACCAACGCTCCCAGCGGCGTGCCGACGCGGTCGGTCACAAGATGAAGCTTCGTGCCAAAGCCTCCGCGGGATCGTCCCAGGGCGTGGTCGCGGGGCTCGTCGGGTCTGTTTTTTTCGACCTTCGCGCCGCTCCCGCCGCCGAGCGGTGCGCCCGGATGTTCGAGCCGTCGACGTCGAAGACGCTCCAGTCGATCCGGCCCTCCTGGTCCAGGCTCACGTGCAGGGCGTTGAGGATCCGGCCGAACAGCCCCTCGCGCGTCCAGCGTCGGTAGCGGCCGTAGATCGTCTCCCACTTGCCGTACCGCTCGGGCATGTCACGCCACTGCGCCCCGCTGTTGAGCACCCAGAACATCCCGTTGAGCACCGTGCGGTGCTCGGCCCACTTGCCGCCACGCTTCTGCGTCGGCAGCAGCGGCGTGATCCGCTCCCATCCGTCGTCGGTCAGCTCGTACCGCTTGCCTGGCTTGCCGTCCACGCCTCGACCGGTCCTGCCTGCCTTGACCATCGCCGGCCTCCTTGCCGGAAACCATCTTCTCCTCCACACACCCAAAGCGCAACCGCACATGCGCCGTACATCGCATCCGTCAAACAGGACCTAG
>JBOHNM010000073.1:0-19895 GCA_050730675.1 Phycisphaerales bacterium
CCCTGTACGAGTACTACATGTCCGTCAACCAGCCGGCACCCGACAAAGCCATGGCTATCCGCCACCTCCGCATGGCCTATGCGATTGCCCCCAAGAACCCCAAGGTTCAGGCCGCGATAGCCAAGAGCGGCGAAGTCCCCGGCCCGACCTTCGGCATGAGGCCATCGGTCGAGGGCGAGCAGTAATCGGACCTTGACACCCTGACCGCTTGACTCCGCCAGCAAGCAATGTACCATTCATCCGGATAAACGGATGAAGCGTGCCGCCCGTTCCAATTCGCTGACCGACCGCCTCGCCGCTCTCGGCGATGGGCTGCGCTTGCGGATGCTCCGGGTTCTGGAGCGCGAAGAGCTTTCGGTCGGCGAACTTGCCCGGGTTGTCCAGCTTCCCCAGTCCACCGTCAGCCGCCACCTGCGGATGCTCTCTGATGGCCAGTGGCTCGTGAGCCGGACCGAGGGAACCAGCACCCTCTACCGCCTGATGCTCGACGATCTGCCGATCGAGTGCCGCGGGCTGTGGCTCACGGTCCGCGACCAGATGGGCGAGACGGCCGAGTTGAACCAGGACCTGCGCCGGTTGCAAGCGGTCCTGGACGAGCGACGCACCGACACGCAGGCGTTCTTCGGTCGCGTCGCGGGCGAGTGGGACTCGGTCCGAAACGAGTTGTTTGGCGATCGTGTCACGCTGCAGGCGATGCTGCCGCTGATCCCATCGCACTGGGTCGTCGCCGATCTCGGCTGCGGCACGGGGAACGCCGCGGAATTACTTGCGCCGTGCGTGCAGAAGGTGATCGCCATCGATCAATCCGAACCGATGCTCGCGGCGGCTCGCAAGCGGCTCTCGGAGTTCCGGAATGTGGACTTCGTCGCCGGCGATCTTGAGAAGCTGCCGGTCCCCGATGCGAGCGTGGACGCCGCGGTGTGCGTGCTGGTTCTTCATCACATCGGCGACCCGGGCAAGGTCTGCGGCGAGATGGCCCGCATCCTCAAGCCCGGCGGCGTGGCGCTGGTGGTGGACATGATCCAGCACGACCGCGCGGTCTACAAGCACACCATGGGTCATCGCTGGCTCGGCTTCGGCGTGCCGGAGATGATCCGCTTGTTCGGCAGCGCCGGGCTGGAAAACCCGCGATTCCAGGTGCTCCCCAGTGACACCGGGGCCAAGGGGCCGGGCCTGTTTGCCTGCACCGCGACCGCACCCAAGCATCATGAACGCCGATAGGACAGATTCACCAACCACCCCCGCCCGGGCGGAATGCTCGGACCGGGTTTTCGGACCACCCTTTTCTCGGAGACTCGCGTGACCACTGCCGCCGCCCAGATCCGTCCCTCCAAGGTTTCCACCCCGACGGCCGACAAGGCCAAGAACGGCCTCGACTTCAAGGTCGCGGACCTCGCGCAGGCCGAGTTCGGCCGCAAGGAGATCCGCCTGGCCGAGCACGAGATGCCCGGCCTGATGGCCCTCCGCGCCCGCTACAAGGGCCAGAAGCCGCTCACCGGCGCCAAGATCATGGGCTCTCTGCACATGACCGTGCAGACGGCGGTCCTGATCGAGACGCTCGTCGAGCTCGGCGCCAGCGTCCGCTGGGTCTCGTGCAACATCTTCAGCACGCAGGACTCAGCCGCGGCGGCCGTT
The DNA here is from genome assembly GCA_050730675.1 of Phycisphaerales bacterium. GTDB lineage: Bacteria > Planctomycetota > Phycisphaerae > Phycisphaerales > UBA1924 > JBOHNM01. The sequence continues at coordinate 1,636 of JBOHNM010000073.1, forward strand.
GTCGTCGGCCAGCACAAGGGCGGCACGATCGCCGACCCCAAGGGTGTGTCGGTCTACGCGTGGAAGGGCGAGACGCTCCCCGAGTATTGGTGGTGCACGAACATGGCGATCCGCTGGCCCGACAGCAGCGGCCCCAACATGCTCCTGGATGACGGCGGCGATATCACGCTGCTGGTCCACAAGGGCGCCGAGTTCGAGAAGGCGGGCAAGGTCCCGGCCTTCAACGAGGCCGCCGACCCCGAGGAGTGGGGCGTGATCCTCGACCTGCTCCGCGACGAGCAGACCAAGAGCCCGGGCCGCTGGACCAAGGCGATCAAGGAGATCAAGGGCGTCAGTGAGGAGACAACCACCGGGGTGCACCGCCTGTACGAGATGCAGAAGAAGGGCCAACTCGCCTTCCCCGCCATCAACGTCAACGACTCGGCGACCAAGAGCAAGTTCGACAACCTCTACGGCTGCCGCCACTCGCTGGTGGACGGCCTCAACCGCGCCACCGATGTCATGCTCGGCGGCAAGGTGGCGGTGGTGCTCGGCTACGGCGACGTCGGCAAGGGCTCGGCGCAGTCGCTGCGTGGCCAGGGCTGCCGCGTGATCGTGACGGAGATCGACCCCATCAACGCCCTGCAGGCGGCGATGGAGGGGTACCAGGTCAGCGTGCTCGAGGACGTGCTGGAGACGGCCGACATCTTCATCACCGCCACGGGCAACAAGGATGTGCTGACGATCGACCACCTGCGCAAGATGAAGGACAAGGCGATCGTGGCGAACATCGGCCACTTCGACAACGAGATCGACATGGCCGGCCTGAGCAAGGCCAAGGACGTGACGCGCGTCAACATCAAGGCCCAGTACGACGAGTTCGTCTTCGGCCAGGGCACCAAGGGCGAGAAGAGCATCCTCGTCCTCGCCGAGGGCCGCCTGATGAACCTCGGCTGCGCCACCGGCCACCCGAGCTTCGTGATGAGCAGCTCGTTCACCAACCAGACGATCGCCCAGCTCGACCTGTGGTTCAACGCCACGGGCAAGCCGACGCTCTCGGGCGTGAAGTACAACGAGAACAAGGTGCACATCCTCCCCAAGAAGCTCGACGAGGAGGTCGCCCGCCTGCACCTGGAGAAGCTCGGCGTGAAGCTCACCAAGCTCACCAAGGCCCAGGCCGAGTACCTCGGCGTGTCGCCGGATGGGCCGTACAAGGCTGACCACTACCGCTATTGATCTGAGACGCAACTGAAGCAGCACACCAACGCCCTCGGGTTCTCCGAGGGCGTTTTTTCATTCGGAGGTTTCTGCTAATCTGCGGCGATGAAGCCTCTTTCGCGCATCTCACGCGGCATGATCCGAACAACGCTTCTCGTGGCGGCGGCTGCGGCCGGATGTGCCGCACCGAACGCACCGCAGCCGGCGGCACACGAACCCGCCACGCTGACGGCGGCGGACCAGAGCTTCCTCACCCAGTACGCGCAAACCCACGGATTCACGCTCGGTCGCCCGGCCTCAATCACCGTCACGCCCGACGGCAAGACCGTGCTTTTCCTGCGTTCGCAGCCGCGCTCGCCGGTGCAAAGCCTCTTTGCGTTTGATGTGGCGACCGGGCAGGAGCGGGAACTGCTCACGGCGGAGAAGGTCATCGGCGCAGGCGGCGAAAAGTTGACCGCGGAAGAACTCGCGCGGCGTGAGCGGATGCGACTCACCGCCCGCGGCATCGCTGCGTACCAGCTTTCGGAGGACGGCACGAAAATCCTGGTGCCGCTGTCGGGGGATCTCTACGTGGTCGAACTGGCATCGGGCACTGTGACGAAGCTGCCCCACGACGACAAGTTCCCGATCGATCCGATGTTTTCGAACGACGGCACGCGCGTGGCGTGCGTGCGCGACGGCGAACTGTGCCTGATCGACATCGCCTCGGCAAGCGAGCGGAAGCTGACGAGCGGGGCAACCGCCGCGGTGACCAACGCCTTGGCGGAGTTCGTCGCGCAGGAGGAGATGGACCGCTTCCGGGGCTATTGGTGGTCACCCGACGACAAGCTCATCGTCTACCAGCAGACCGATACGTCCGAGGTCGAGACGTTCACGATCGCCGATCCGCTCAAACCGGAAGTCGCCCCGAACTCGTGGCCGTACCCGCGTGCGGGGAAGAACAACGCCAAGGTCAAGCTCGGCCTGATGCCCGCGACCGGAGGAACAACGACGTGGGTGAAGTGGGACGCGGTGAAGTACCCCTACCTCGCCACCGTGAAATGGCCCAAGGGCGGACCGCCAGTGATGATCGTGCAGAACCGGGCGCAGACGGAAGAGGTGCTGTTGAAGATCGACCCGGCGACGGGCGCGACCAGCACGCTGCTGGTCGAGGCCGACCCGGCGTGGATCGAGCTGGACCAGTCGATGCCCAAGTGGCTGGAGGATGGCAGCGGCTTCTTGTGGACGACGCAGCGCGGCGGCACCGAGCAGCTCGAGCTTCGCCATGCCGATGGCTCGCTGGCTCGCGTTATCACCCCGCCGGGTTTGGGGTTCCAGAACTTTGTCTCGCTCGACGACCGTCGCGGCATGGTCTACGTGCTAGCGCACCCGGACCCGACTCAGGCGCAGCTCTGGCGCGTGCCGCTGGATACGAGCGGCGGTGCATCGGTCCGCCTGACCGACAGCGCGGCGATGCACGCCGCGACCTTTGCCAAGCGCCACGGGGCGTACGTCGTCTCGCGCACGGCCACCAACGATCCCGCGGCATGGACGGTCTTCACCGAGGATGGCCGAGCAGCCGGTGCGATCAAGAGCATCGCCGAGTCGCCGGCGGTCGCGCCGAAGGCTGAACTCACGACCGTAACCGGCGCCAGGACGTACAACGCGGTGATCTTCCGTCCATCCGGCTTCATTACCGGCCGCAAGTATCCGGTGCTTGTCAACGTCTACGGCGGGCCGACGGCACTGACCGCGACTTCGTATCGCAAGTCCGGCCCGCTCGATCAGTGGATGGCCGACCAGGGGTTCATCGTGGTCTCCATCGACGGCCGCGGCACGCCTGGTCGCGGGCGCGAGTGGGACCGGTGTATCAAGGGGAACCTGATCGACATCGCCCTGGAGGATCAGGTCGATGGCGTGAGGGCCCTCTGCGCGGCACACCCGGAGATGGATGCCTCGCGCGTGGGCATGTATGGCTGGTCGTTCGGCGGGTACTTCAGCGCGATGGCCGCGATGCGCCGACCGGACGTGTTCGCGGCGGGCGTCGCCGGGGCGCCGGTGTGCGACTGGGCGGACTACGACACGCACTACACCGAGCGGTACATGGGCTTGCCGCAGGAGAACAAGTCGGGGTACGAGGCGAGCGATGTGGAGACGTACGCCAAGGACCTGCGCGTGCCGCTGCTGATCATCCACGGAACCGCGGACGACAACGTCTACTTCCTGCACGCGCTGAAGATGACCAACGCCCTGTTCCGCGCCGGCAAGCCGTTCGAGTTCCTGCCGCTGTCGGGCTTCACCCACGTGGTGCGCGACCCGGAGGTGGTGAGCCGCCTCAACGGCCGGATCGTGACGTTCTTCAAAACCAACCTCGGCGAGTCGAAGTGATCGCTACTGGTGCTCGCCGATATCCACGATCGAGCACGCCTGCACAACATTGAGCCCGAGACGCTCCGCTTCGGCGACAACCTCCGGCTTGTCCGCGCCCGGGTTCAACCACAGTTCACCGATATCGCCGCGCGCCGCCAAGCCCGGCAGTTCGGCCAGCATCACTTCCGCGTGCAGGTAGACCAGCGCACGGTCGATCGGACCGGGGACATCCGCCACGTGCCTGAAGCACGACACGCCCTCGATCGGTTGCCCCTTGGGATTGACCGGCAGGACGGTATGGCCTTGGCGCACATACGCCCGAACAGCCTTGTTGCCGAACTTGGCGCGGTCGGCCGAAGCTCCAAGGATCATCACTCGCATCACGGTTCGTAGGCCCCTTGCAGAACGACCAAGAGCTTCCCCGACTTCCCAAATAACCATCCGTTTATCCGGATGAATGGCTATAGTGTTTGCGACCAGTTGACCTCGGGGCCAGCCGATACAGGATGGGCCCGGGACCGGGAAAGGTTCGGGACCAGACAGGGCGGAGTTTTCGATGCATATCCAGGACATCTTCGCCCAGCACTCCACGACGTTCTCGTTCGAGTTCTTCCCCCCGAAGACCGCCGAGTCCGCCGAGGCGCTGTACACCACGATGGCCGAGATGGAGGCGCTCAAGCCCTCGTTCGTCTCGGTGACGTACGGCGCGGGCGGCTCAACGCGTGAACTGACGCGCGATGTCGTCGTGCGGCTCAAAAACCAGACACGCCTTGATCCGGTGCCGCACCTGACGTGTGTCTGCCACTCGGAGGCGGAGATCCGCCAGATCCTCGAGCGGTACGCCGAGGCGGGGATCGGCAACGTGCTGGCGCTGGGGGGTGATGTACCCCGCAACCTGGCCGATCACGACCGGTCCAAGGACGCGTTCCGCTTCGCGACGGACCTGGTGAAGTTCGTCCGCAAGTTCAACGACGAGCGCAGGCACACCGACCCGCGCGGGTTCGGCATCTGCGTGGCGGGCTACCCGGAGGGCCACCCCGGCACGCCCAACCGCGTGAAGGAGATGGACCACCTCAAGGCGAAGGTGGATGCGGGGGCCGATTGGGTCTGCACGCAGCTCTTCTTCGATAACCGTGACTTCTATGACTTCCGCGACCGGTGCGAACTGGCCGGAATCAAGGTGCCGATCGTCGCGGGGATTATGCCTGTCACGAGTGTCAAGGGCATGCTCGGCATGGCCGACATGGCGCTGGGATGCCACTTCCCCGCGCCGCTGCTGCGGGCGCTCAATCGCACCGGCGGCGACCCCGATGCCGTCCGGCGCGTGGGCATCCACTGGGCCACCGAGCAGTGCCGCGACCTGCTGGACCACGAGGTCCGCGGCGTGCACTTCTACACGCTGAACAAGTCCACGGCGACGCGCGAGATCTACCTGAACCTCGGCGTGAAGGACACGCTGGCGATCCTGCACCCGCGGCCGGTGATTGCTTAGGAGCAGGCGACCAGTGGGTCAGGTGTTTGCACGCTTGGCCGCGGCGGCGATGAGTTGCTCGAAAACCTTGGCTCCGAGTTGTGGATCGGCTGTGCGCTCGGGGTGCCACTGCACGCCGATGTAGAACGGCTTGCCCGGATCATCCACAGCTTCGATTACGCCGTCGTCGCTCGTTGCCAGCACGCGCATGCGACCAGGGTTGGCCACGGCCTGGTGGTGATTGCTCGTCGCGCAGCTTCCGGTGATCGGGCCGAAGGGGAACGCCGCGTGCGTCGGCTTGATCGGGTGGGCGAAATCCTTGCGGTGGCGTTCGGCTTGTGACAACGTGTCGGGCAGGTGCTGGTTCAGCGTGCCGCCGTTGTGGAGCGCCATGAGTTGCATGCCGAGGCAGACGCCGAGGGCCGGCTTGTCGCGGTGCGCGTCGATCGCCTTGAGGAGAGCGAACTCGTACGCCTGGCGCTGCGGGTGCATCGGCTCGGCCATCGGGTGGGTGACGCCGCCGAGGGGCTCCATGCGCGGGTCGGCGCCGCCGGTAAAAACGAAGCCGTCACATGTGCCCGCGTGGGCCTCGGCGAGTTCTGGGATCGGCGGCAGGAGCAGGGGGATGCCGCCGGCCCCAGCGATGGCACGGGCGTAGTTCATGCTCGACTGGATGCGCAGGGCGGCCCCTGGCTTGGTGTCGGTCTCGGCGAGGTCGGTCGTGATGCCGATCAGGGGCTTGCGTGGCACGGGAGAATTATCGACGGGTTGGCGCTTGGGCGTGCAGATGCCGCGCAAGCCGAGTGCAGACTGAGGCCTGCGTGCGGAATAACGTCACGGCATGTCGAGCAAGCCGATCGTGATTGCGCTGGTGCTGTGCATTCTGCTGGCCGCGGGGGTGTTGTTCACACTGGCCGCGGGAGGTTCAAAGGGCGCGGCGACGACGACCGGCCCGACCGTGACGGTCGGCGAGCCGGTGATGGACCTGGACATCCAGAAGGTGAAGAAGCTGGCGGTGTCGGTCGAGGGGCGGGCCACGGATGTCGCCGAGCGCGGCAGCGACGGCACGACGTGGACGCTTAAGACCAAGGACACGGCGGGCGGGGGGGGGGGCGAGACGGTCTGGCCTGCGGACTTCCTGCGGATCCGCGTGTTCCTGCGGGAGCTTTCGACGGCGCGGGCGACCGGCAAGCCAGAGGCCGGCGCGACGATCCCGGATTCGCCGCCGCCGACGGTGGTGACGATGACGATGGACGACGGGAGCGAGCGGACACTGCGATTTGCTGGTCGGACACTCGGCGGGCAGGCCAAGCTGGAGATCCGCGACACGGCGGCCAAGGACGGAGCGAGCCCGACACGGATGGCGATCGTGAGCGATGCGCTACTGCAGGCGCTGGTGACGCCCGGGCCGCGCGGCTGGCGCGAGACGCAGTTGCTGCCCGGCGTATCGGTGAACGCGACGAGCCTGAAGCTCACGAGCACTGGCGGCGGCGCGAAGCTGCAGCGCGTGATGGGTCGCTGGGCGCTGGTTGAGCCGGTGGCAGGACCAGCGGACCAAGGCGTGGTGCTCAAAATGCTGTCAGTGCTGGAGAACCTGCGTGCGGAGCGGTTTGTGGACGGTTCGTTGTCGAAGAAGGACGCGGGGTTGGAGAACCCCGCGGCGACGGCGGTGGTCGGATTTGATTCACGTGCGGCAGTGGATGCGTTGGGTGGGAAGGCCGCGAGCGGGATCCGCCGCGAGTTGAAGATCGGCGGCCCGGCGGATGCGTCGGGAGCGAACCTGTACGCGAGTGTGAACGACGGGCCACCGGTGGTGGTGGATGCCAAGACGCTGCGCCTGCTGACGGTGGACCCGGCCAAGCTGCTCTCATCGCAGAGCGTGCAGACGCCGAAGGCGGATGTGGGGCTGGTGACGATTTCGCCGCTGGGGGCGACCGGCGGATCGGGCGGGACACCGCTGCGTTACAAGCGCACGGTGCAGGGTTGGGCCGAACTGGACAGCGCCGATAAGGAACTGCTGCTGGATAAGGCGCGTTCCGATGACGTCGAGTCGCTGCTGACGCTGTTGACGCAGACCACGGCGCTGGCGACGTTGACCGAGTCGCCCAAAGACTGGAAGCCGACGGCCGAGGTCACGCTGGCGAAGGTCGGCGGCGTGCTGGACAAGGTCGAGTGCGGCACCGCCGACAGTCGGGCGTTTGTCGTCCGCAACGACAAGATCTGGCGGGCGTATGACGCCAAGCCCAAAATCGTGCCTTGAGAGGAAGTGCACAGACGATCAGGCGTGCGGGCGAACCGTGAGATACACAAGGCCGGTCAGCCGACGACATCCGTTCCGATGTCGGTGCGCATCTGCTTGCCGTCGAAGTGAATCATGGCCGCGGCCTTGTACGCGCGGGCGCGGGCTTCGTCGCGATCGACGCCGATGGCAGTGACGCTGAGCACGCGGCCGCCGGCGGTGACGATTCGGCCCTGGGCATCGCGGGCGGTGCCGGCGTGGAAGATCTCGACGCCCTCGACCTGCGCCGCGGCTTCAAGGCCGGTGATCACATCGCCGCTTCGGGGCTTTTCGGGGTAGCCGTGGCTGGCGAGGACGATGCAGACCGCCGCGCCGGGGAGTGAGCCCACGTCGATCTCATCGAGCTTGCGGTCAGACGTGGCGAGCATGACGCTGACGAGATCGCCATCGAGCTTGCGCATGAGGGCTTGGCATTCGGGATCGCCGAAGCGGACGTTGAACTCGATGACCTTGGGCCCGCCGGGCGTGAGCATGAGGCCGACGTAGAGGACGCCGCGATAGTCGATGTTCTCGCGGCGCAGGGCGTCGAGCATCGGCACGAGCACCTCGCGCTCGACCTTGGCCATGGTGCGAGCGTCGATCGCCGGGGCAGGGCAGAGCGAGCCCATGCCGCCGGTGTTGGGGCCGGTGGCACCGTCGCCGATGCGCTTGTGATCCTGGCAGGCCTCGAGCATGTAGATGCTCTGGCCGTCGATCAGCGCGAAGACAGAGACCTCGCGGCCCTTGAGCCGCTCTTCGATGATGACGGTCTTGCCTGCCGCGCCGAACTCCTTCTTGATCATCACGCGCTCGAGCGCGGCGATCGCCTCCGCGAGCGAGTCAGGGACGAACACGCCCTTGCCCTTGGCGAGGCCCGAAGCCTTGATGACCTGGGCGGCCTCGCGTGATTCGAGGTACGACTTGGCGGATTCGAAGTCGGTAAACGTGCGCGAGTCGGCGGTCGGCACCGATGCCCCTCGCATCATCTCCTTGGCGAAGGCTTTGTCGGCCTCGAGCATCGCGCCCTGCTTGCTGGGGCCGAAGACCTTCGGGGCGATCGAGCCGGGGCCGCCATCGGCGCCGGTGGAACTGATAGCGTCGGCCATGCCCGCGGCGAGGGGCTCCTCGGGACCGATCACGACGAGTCCGATCTGCTTCTCGACGACGAACCTCTGGAGGGCAAGGGTGTTGCGCGGGTCGATGGTCAGTTCGACACCGGAGGCGATTGCCAGCAGCCCGGGGTTGCTGCAGTTGACGGCGTAGATCTGGCCGCAGCGGGGGGATTGGCGGAGCTTCCACGCCAGCGCGTGCTCGCGGCCACCGGAGCCGATCAGGAGGATATTGATTTTGTCAGGGTGGGCAGTGGGCATTGGGGCCTATGGTAGGGGCCCGGCTCGAAGCACGGTCCCACGCCAGAAGGGGCCGTTGCTTCGTTTGGACAAGCGCGCGAGGAAGCTGGAGGCCACGACGCACGCAGATCGCGCACGTCTGAGGCCGATGTTCATCAAAGCTTCAACGCGTCCAATTGGATCAACTCCCGCACTCCCAAGCGATGTGTAGGCGGGCGGGGGTGGGCGGAAGAGCAGCTCCTCTAAGCTCGTCGCCGACGCACGGCCGCGAGTCCTCCAACCCACATGAGCGCCGCCCCCGCGGGTGATGGCACGATCGCCGAGACGGAGAACATGTGTGTGCCGAACGAGGTGTCGAGGAAATACGACTGGCCGGAGTCGATGCTGTTGGCTCGCACCAGTGGCAGAATGAAGTTCGCGGCAGGATTGCTGCCGGCGTCGCGCGTCGTTGATGTCGTAATTGCCCAGTTAATCTCGCCGGGCCCGGCGAGATGCTCCATCACAACCCAATACGTGGTGTTGGGCAGCAGAGCAAAGCTCGCGCCTGGTGTGAAGGCGACATCGCCAAAGACATGCACTGGGACGGCACCGACGCCGCAATCGGCAAGCAATGCCCCCGGCGTGCCGCCGGCGTTGGCGTGAAGCGAGACGCCAATGTTGAACGCTTGTGCGCCGGGTGTGGCAACGCGGAGCGTGATCGCAGAGAGGTTGGCGGGGGTAAAGCCGGCACCGAGGGTAAACGGCACCGCGGCTCGGGAGATCGAACTGCTGAACTGCCCCGCGCCGGCGAATGGGTCGGTCAGGTTACCGATTACCAGGTCGGCTTGGGCCGCGGCCGACACAACACCGGTAAGGCCGGCAGCAACCAACAACATACACGCTTTGGGCATGGCTCTCTCTCTTTCCCCAGATTCACACCGCGTTCCGATGCGGTGGGTTCGGGTCAGGCACGAGAGCATAACAGGCAATCTGCAGGCTTGCTAGCGGGGTTTTCCCTGTTTTCGGAGCAGGTGTGACGAAGTCATGGAGAGATGTGCTGTTCAGTTTACAAACGTGACCTGCCCGGTCGAGATGTCGTGCATCGCGCCGACGATCTTGATCTGTCCAGAAACCTCAAGCTCGCGCATGATCGGGCTGTCGTGGCGGATCTTCTCGACGGTGCGGCGCACGTGCATTTCAGTCGCGGCCCGGACGAACGCCTTGTTGTGGCTGTTGTGCTCGCCGCTGACGCCCTGCACATCGTTCACCGAGGGGCGGATCTCCTCGATGACCGCCGTCAGGTTGCCCATGCGCACATCATCGCAAGCTCCCTTGACCGCGCCGCATTCGGTGTGGCCCATCACGATCACGAGCTTGGCGCCGGCGACCTTCGTTGAGTACTCCATGCTGCCGAGCATGTCCACGAATGCCCCGTTGCCGGCGACGCGCGGCACGAACAGGTCGCCGATCCCCTGGTCGAAGACGATCTCCGGAGCCGTGCGTGAATCGATACACGCAAGGACGACCGCGAAGGGGTACTGGCCGGAGGCGGTTGCCTTCGCCTGCGCGATGTAATCGTGGTGCTGGCTCTCGCCGGCGGCGAAACGTCGGTTCCCCTCGACGAGCCGTGCCAGCGCCTGGTCGGGAGTCATGGCCTGCTGCTCGCTCTTGTTGATGGTGGCGGTGACGGCGCCGCCGGAAGCGCCGTGGTGATCCGACGCGCAGCCGGCCAAGCTCACCAGGACGGCGATGAGATTCACCATGGCGACGTTCAGCGTGGTTTTCACGGATTGCTCCCGATTGTGGCCCGCGTGCGGATGAAGGAAACGCCCGACGAGCGTAACCGAAGGCGAGCGAATATGGCAACATCCACAGGAAACCCGTTGAACAACTTCGCCGGACACAATTCCGATCCGCCAGACCTAGGAGGCGGGTTTCGGCGCCGGCGCATCGAACCGGATCGCCTTCAGCGGCTCATCACTGAGCCTGAGGAGCCCTGCCCGGGGATGGTCCAGATCGACGGTGGTCCACAACGCAAGACCAATGAGGATCATCAGGGAGGCATTGAGCATTTCCATCCGGCGCCCGCTGAATCCGCTGCCGTAGCCCATGACAAACATCGCCAGCAGCGAGCTGCCGAAGAGCAACCCGAGCACGAGGGCGGGCAAGTGCTTGAGCCCCGCGGCGACGCGCAGCGAATGCACATCGATCACGTCGTTCACCGGCGGGAGCACCGCCAGCACAACCGCCGGCTTGGCGTTGCAGCCGGCCGCGGCGGCCCGCCAGACCTCGCCCTGCAGGCGATCACTCTCCGCAAACGCTTCCGACATGTTGCGACTCGTCAGAGTCGGCGACACGGCGATTCGGTGTTCGGTGTAGCGTTGCAGAGCTGCTCGCAAAGATGTGCGGTGCGGCTCATCGAGCAGGTCTGCCCGGAGATACGCGGTTCCGATGGCATTGGCCTCGGTGGTGATGAGGTCCTGCCGATCGAGGAAACGCGCCGAAGCGCCGGCGAAACTGAACCCCAGCAAAAGCCCGAGCAGCCCGAGCACGGCTCCTTGAACGGCGCCAATCTGCCCGCCGTCGGCACCCTCGCGGGATTTCTTCGACGAGCGCCCGAAGCGAAAACCGACCTCGAGCGCGATGCACAGCCCCGAGAACAAGACGAGAGCGATGAGGAGTTCCTGGCCCATGAGCGATCCTTAGGCGGGGGATCGAGTCGCGCATTACCCAAGATACAGCGGGACGAGCATACCGCGCGGCGCTGACCCACGTGCAAGCATGGGCGCGCAAATGTGCGGTTGTCACCGCCGGATGAGCTCTCGTTTCGGGATGAGGCGACTGTCGGTGCGATGCAGCGGTTTCATGGCGCAGTCTTCGGCGGCAGCGAATCCAGCATCTGCTGGAGCTTCCTGTTCTCCGGCTCGCACTTGATCCACTGCGTCAGCGCATCACGGGCGAGTTCGAGGTCCTGGAGCTGCTGGGCGAGCTGGGCCCGCTGCGAGTGCAGCAGGATCAGGAAGCGACGCCGATAGCTCTCGGGCCAGTTGTCGGGAATGGGGAGGGATGCCGCCGCCGCAAACAACTCGCGGGCTTCATTCAACCTGTTCTGCTGGCGGGCGGCGAGCTGCCCGAGGATCAGCGACGCGACGGGGTGGCCGGGGGATTCGGCGCGCGCCTCGCGCAGGAGCTTCTCGCCGCGCTCCGGGTCGCCGTTGGCACAACAGAAGACCGCCACCAACACTTTGGGGGGGTGCGTATACGGCGCCAGAGCTCGCGCCTTGGCGCAGTACTCCAGGCTCTCGTCGTAGAGCTTCTGCTTGGCGCTGATCTCCGCCAGCTTCATGTAGATGTTCGCCATGTCGGGCGAATCGCTCGGGACGGCGACACATATTTGAGCAGCCTCCTTCAGCTGCCCTTTCCGGACCAGCAGGTCTGCGAGGTTGAGGCTCGCCTCCAACATCCCCGGCGCAAGCTCCACCGCACGGCGGTACGCCTGCTCCGCGGGCTCGGACTTCTGCTGCGCAGCGAGCGCCTTGCCAAGGCCGAACCACGCCAGCGGGTATTTGTCATCCATTGTCACGGCCTGACGCAACTGCGCTTCGGCCTTCACAGCGTCGCCGCCCGCCAGATACGCCATCCCGAGACTGGCTACGGGGAAGACAGCCTTCGGTCCCGTCTGGAGCCGCTTCTCCAGGATCGAGACCGCCTTGGCGGGCTGACCGAGGCCAACGTAGTACGTCGCGAGGCCCTCCTGGCTCCAGGTGTCGTCGGGGTAAAGCTCAAGCGTCTTGGCGTGCCCGATGATCTGCGACTGCAACTCGTACCGCTTGTAGTTCTCCATCAGCGCCTCGCGCTGATCGGGGCGGACGGTCGTCACCTGCAGATACACATCGGCCATCTCGTCGGTCACGTTGCCGCCGTAGACGACGCGGCGAGCCGGGTGGTTGCGGTTGCGGATGTTCTCATCGGTGTTGTCGTAGGCGAAGGTCGTGACCAGCCGCGTGCCCTTCGGCAACCGCACCGGTTTGACGTACCGGTACGAATCGTGCCAGTTCTCGTCGAAGCGGCCGATCGCGATCAACGGCTGGCGCGAGCCGTCGGACAACTCGGCCGCCACGCTCAGCTCGCGGCAGAGCGAGTGGGCGTGCGGGAAGATCGTGTGGACGTCAACATCGACGGGCAGGATGTACTGGTCGGTCACAACATGGTGCGCAGCGCCGGACGGGATATCGATGTTGCAACTGCCGATCCGCAGCATCGCGGGGAGCTGCTTCGGCGCGGACTTGGCGAAGTGGATGCCGATGCGGAACTTCACGACCTCGGGCTTGCCCGAGGGTTGCATGTGCGTGTGGAGCACCAGGCATGTTTGTGGGTATAAACGCCAGGCAATCCCGGGGATTCCCGGACTCGCGACCATGCCCGGCGCCCAGATCACCAGTTGGCCGTCGGGGTCCTGCCCCCAGGCCATCCCGGCGTACCCGGGCTCCTCATCTTCGGCGTCGCGCCGGATGGATTCGTTGGAACTGTCGACGCCCAGCCGCGCATGGTGCGTCACGCGGGGGTTGTCCGGACGGATCTCGATCGACTCGATCCACCGGGGACCATCGAGCTTGATCGGCACCACGAAGTTACGGAAGATGTCGCGCCCGTCGGCGGGGAGCGTGTAGGCGGGGCTCTCGATCACCAGGTCCGGCGTGCCGGTCTGCCAGCCCTCAATGAACACCGGGGCGGCGGGCATCTGCGACGGATCCCCGGCCTTCGCCCCATCGGCAACCCAGCGAGCGATGATCTCGATTTCCTGATCTGTCAGCCGCCGCGCACCCACGAATTCACCCTTCCCAGACGCCGGCATCCACGGCGGCATGAAGCCCTTCTTGGTCACATCGACAATCTGACTTGACCGGCGGCGAACATCGTCGTACGTCAGCAGACTGAACGGCGCGGCTTCTCCGGGATGATGGCACGAAGCGCACTTGGCGAAGACGATGGGAGCGACATCCTTGGAGAACGTGACGGTCTCCAAAGCACTGTGTGTGCCGGGAGCAGCGGTGGGAGTGGGGGACGGCGCGAGCTCCAGTGCCTGCAAGCCCATGCACGTCGCACCCGTCAGGGCGCACGACACAGCCGCGACGATCAAACACCGTGCTTGACGATACAGACGCGGCATGGATCGATGGTACACCCGGAGCCACGATTTGCTATCGGTCAGGCACGGGGCCACGCCCACGTTCAGCGATCCAGGTCCGCGATCACGCACCCGACCGCTGCGGTCCGCGGCGTCGCCACACGCTTGCCCTGAACAGTCGCTTCGATCGCATCGTCGAGGTCGCGGGTTGTCGGAGAGTTGCGGGCCTGCCCAAGCCGCACGTACAGGTCGTTGATACGGCCCAGATACACCATCTCGCTATTGCGATCAAAGACGACGGCCTCGGGGGTGATTGTGGCGCCGCACTGCGCCACCAGTGTGTGCTTCGGATCGCGCAGCCCCTGGCACGGATACCGATACTCCTGCAGGTGACGATGGATCGCCTCGGGCTGTTCGTGCGGATCGACATAGACGAGGAAGAACTCGACACCTTGCGAGTGGTACGTCTCGTACAGGCGTCGGATGTCCGGAGCAAACCGGTTCGAGATCGGGCAGTCGGTCCGCGTGAACACGACAACCGTGATCGGCGACGGCTGCTTGGCCCGAAGGTCTACCCGCTTGCCGTCCAGATCAACTAAGCCGCTCGAGTACGCCGTCAATGGCCCGGCCGTTTCAACAACCGCCGGTGCAGTTGACTGACCCGAATTATCATTCGCGCAACCGCCGGCGCCCAACAACGCGCTGACAAGCAAGAGGAGACAAAAGCGTGGGATGTGTCCGATCGATCGCATGCCGAGAGTCCGTTCAAAGTGCGATCCGAACCGCAAACGCTGCAAGCCCTCGTGAGACCTGTTGGGTATCACGGGGCCGCAGCGATCGTTCAACCGATCAACCCTTATCCCGCAACGCGCCGGCGTGATCGCGAGGCAATCAGGCCGCCGAGGGCGAGAAGTCCCGCCGCGCCGGGTCCCGGCACGAAGCCCGTGACGCCCGCGTAATTCCTGGGAGTGTTGCTGGCGTTGGTGTTCCCGCCCCAGACTCTGGCCAGGATGCCGTCGGTCGGAAGGGCGGTGTAGCCACCGCTGTTGGTGCCGAAGAAGTTGATCGTGCCCCCGTTCGAGAACAGAAACCCGTTGGGAATGATGAAGTCCGGCGCCGGCCCGCCCGCGGCCTGGAGCCCGGCGGTGCCGAACAACAGCGTGCGGTTGGTGCTGTCGGCCGCGGGGCTGCTCGGGATCGTGAACGTGTGCGTCTGCGTCGCGCCAATATTGGTGATCACAATCTGCTGGCCGCCAACGAACTGCTGGCCGCTTTGCGAGGTTTGCAGTTCAATGAACTGCAATGTACCGCTGCTGTTGGTGTAGATCTCGTTGAGATTCCAAAGGTGGAACGCGCCCTGCGCCTGCGGCGTGATCACGCCCGCGCCAACCAGCGCGGCAACGCAGCAAATCAGACCACGCACGGCAACTGACAGTCTGGACAACGACATTTCCTTCGCTCCTTCTCAAGAACCAATAAGTCACGCCGCGACGCCCCGCGTCACCGGCCGGGTGGGATAGCTGTGCAATGACCCTCTTCGCTTCTCACCGTTCACTCATGTCAAGATCAACGCGACTCTTGCGAAGGTACCTGAAAGGGTGAGGAAGTTCAAGGAAATTCTCGGAAACCCCCGGAACGAGCGGCCTGGACCCATCTTGCCCGAATTGCCAGAAGCGAGCTGATCCCGGCTTGCACGCCCACAGCGCGGCAATGGTCGATGCCCAGCCCCGGGCCACATGTCGCCGCGCTGATTCGGCGCCGCGCTGATTCGGCAATACCCAGCAAAAACGAAAAGACCCAGCCGGTGCGGCTGGGTCCATCGTTGAATAGAGGGTAGATAGCCCGGATCGAACGGGGCTCCATCGCTCACGCCCATCCCCGCCGCGATCGGAGGGACGGGCGCATCTTTCGTCTGCGTTCGTGGCGACCGTATGAGGCTAGTTGGGTGTCATTTGACCGAGCACCTCGGAATCAAGGCACTGCGTTATCGCGCGGGGGCAGCGCCGCTCCATGTCCGCCCGTGCCAGATAGGCCTCGCAACCAAGCAAGGGGCACGGACCGCTGCAAATGGTCCCACTGAAACTGATTGGAGTAGTTTCCCAGACATCCGTAGCAGCTGCCATTGGGGTCGCACTGCGGATTCTCGCATCGCTCGAGTTGGTGCATGCTCAGAGATGCCCTGGTCCCGCGACCGCTCCAACCGCATGTTGCTGCGGAAATCACCGGCGCGCACAATCAGCTGCACAACGTCCTGAGGGAATGCATAGTTCGGCAGCCAGTGCTCGCCAGCGAGAAAATCGATCACGCTGCGATCACACACATCCGTGTCAAGCCTCTCCACGCGCTCCAAGGCGGACGCAAGCGCTGGGGGGTGCTCGATAAGAGTTCCATCGCATGATCCGCATGCCATCGCGGCTCATCCCTGTAGGATCCTTGTGAACCGCGACCTGCAGAGGTCCTTTGCGTCCGGGTAATAGGTCTGGGTGCTCAACAGCGGGGCGCAGTGGCGTGACATGCCCGAGCGGTACGGCCGGTGGGAGACGGTCTACGGCCGCCACCGACGCTGGACGCGCGAGGGTCTGTTGGGCGAGATCCTCAACGCGCTGCAGGTGAGCCTGGAGGAGCAGGGCCGGATCGACTGGAGCGTCTTCGACGTCGACGGGTCGAGCATCAGGGCCCACCGCTCGGCGGCGGGGGCGGCGCGGGGATCGAAAAAACAGGCCCGGCGAACCCCACGACAGCGCCTTGGGACGATTCCGCGGAGGCTTTGGCACGAAGCTTAATCTTGTGACCGACCGCGCGGGCACGCCGCTGGGTGTGCTGGTGACGGCCGGCCAGCGCCACGAGTCGGTGAGCTTCGAGGCGTTGATGGACGCGGTGGCGGTGCGCGGCGTCGGTGGCCGGCGTCGCCCCGACGCGGTGGCGGGCGACAAGGGCTACAGCTACCCGCGGATCAGGCGGTGGCTGAGCCGGCGCGGGATCGAGGCGGTGATCCCGACGCGGAGCGACCAGCGTCGCCAGCGGCTCGACCGGGCCAAGTACCGCGGCCGCAACGTGGTGGAGCGGGGCATCGGCTGGCTCAAGGGCTGCCGCCGCGTCGCCACCCGCTACGAGAAGCTCGCCACACACTTCCTGGCCGTCGTCACACTCGCCATGATCCAGCGATGCCTGAGGCTGCTTGATCCGTCAAACAGGACCAAATAAGATCGGCCATGCTGACGAACTCGACCGCCTTCCTCATGATGCTTGCACTCGCGGCGGCGTGCTTCATCTGCGGATGCGCACAGGAGCCCCTCCATAGCGCCGACGAGTCAGACTCCTTCGCGCTCCGCGCGCCCCCTGACGCTGCCGTGGGGCAGTGGGCCGAGTATCGCGGCGATCATGGCGGCAACATGTGGTCGTTGATCAGCGTCACGGGTCAGGATGTTCGCGGCCTGTGGATCGAGTATGGGCAGCAGACGCCCGGCGCAGCGCCGATGATCACCGCGGTCGCGTACCGGGACGGCGAGCCGGCCGAGGCGTACCGGGGCGAGGCTGGCTGTGTCGGGCGTCCGCTACGCATCGCGCCGCTGGCGCCCGAGGAATACCTGCGGCGACAACAATCGCTCGTCGAGGGCGCTGCGGAAAGCGCCGGCCTCGCGAAGGAGGCACGGAGCGCCCAGCGCTCGTCCGACTGGAAAAGCGTCACGCGCCGAGAGCTCATGAAAACCTCCGCGGGCGAGTTCGATTGTGCCGTCGAAGAGCACACCATGAAGATGCTCTGGTTGCAGGGACGGATCACCGTGTGGAGGTCCGATCGAGTTCCGTTCGGTGGAATGGTTCGCTATAGCGCCGACTATGGAGTTGGTCCGAAAGAGCACGATGAGCTTGTAGCGTTCGGCGAGCAGGGCACCCCGCCGAGACTCCGCATTCCTCCACGATGATGCGAAGGAACCCGCGCCTGGCCGGGTATCGTCCCTTCGCCATCGCAATGAATCGGCCCCGGCTCATCACTGAACCCTGGCAACCATGAGCATCCCTCCGGAGTGCAATGAGGGGGCGAGGCCCTCATTTAGCACCGCATCCGCACCGACTCGCGCGAACGCTCGTGGGCGGCGGGGGTTTCGAAGCCTTTGGATTTTGAGTGTTTCCAGGCTTTTTCGATGGATGCCGTCGCGTCGTCCGACGCGGCGAGCCACTTGTCGGCCTTCGCGCGGGCGTGCGGACTCTCGGCCGCGAGATGGGCGACATAGCCCCCGCAGATGCGCGCGGTCGGCGTCACGGCCCAGCGGTCGAGCTCGCGGGAAGAGATGCCTGCGGGGTCGGCGATTTTGACGGCGAGGTTGAGCGCGTCGAAGTTCCCAGCGCTCCACCGGGCCTGTGCCAGCTCCTGATCGACTTTGATCCGCTTGTAGAGGGTCTTCAAGGTGGCGAAGCTGACACCGAACATCGGTTCCGATGCGCCGTGCCGCGCGTAGGTTGTCGAGCCCCCGCAGCAGGTGCTCGGGTTCGACACAGTGAAATCGGCGC
>JBOHNM010000074.1:0-19862 GCA_050730675.1 Phycisphaerales bacterium
GATGAGCACTTCGTAGTCGCCGGGTTTGAACTGGAAGAGCCAGCTCGCCTCCGCCTGCCCAAGGCTGGCGGTGATGCGGAGGTGACCCGGATCGACAATGAGGGCCGCGGGTTGACCGAGCCTGACATACGAACCGAGCAGACGCATCGGGTCAGCGCCGACGATGACGCCGTCGTGCGGAGCGCGGACGACGAGCTTGCCGGCGCGATCGTCGAGATCGACCAGATGGGAGCGGAGGACATCAAGCTGGCGCAGGGCGATCTGCACCGACGCGGCGTCGTCCCCAGCCAGGGCCTCGCGGCCGCGGACCGTGTACTCGTCGATCTGCGCCATCACGGCCTGGCGCATCGATGCCAGCTCGGGGCTCACCAGCGTGACGATCGGCGCGCCGGCCTTGACGGATTCCCCGGGCCGGGCGTGGCACTCGGCGACGAAGCCCTCGGTCCCGAAGAAGACGGCGGTACGGGAGACGCTCTCGACGACGCCCCCTGCGCGGCGGTAGTCAGGCAGCGGGATGACGCCAATCGCAAACGCGACCACCGCGCACATTGCAATGCTGGTCGCCGCGGCCCGCCAGCGCATGTCGGCGAGGGCCGAGCTTGTGGCATGCCAGTGGACGAACTTGGCGAGCGGCAGGATGAACCAGGCTGCGACGCTCCAGATCGCGAGCACCATGCCGATCGCGAACGCGAACCCGAGGATGAAGAGGATGATGGTGACAAACAGCAGCACGCGATAGGCAAGCGAAGCAATGCCATAGGCGGTAAGGATGACTCGCTCGCCCGGCTGCGAGGAGGGGCTGCGCGGCGAGCGGATGCGGTAGACGTAACGCTGGAACCAGTACTGGAGCATCTGCTGCGAGCGCTGTGCGAGGTTGGGGACCTCGAGCAGATCGGACAGGATGTAGTACCCGTCGAACCGCATCAGGGGGTTGACGTTGAACATGAGCGTGGAGACCGACGAAGTCACCATCGCGTAGTACGCCAGCCCCTTGGTCAGCGTGCCGTCGGCGCTGGACATCCACAGCCACGCGGCCAGCGACGCCGCGAACAGCTCGAAGATCATGCCGCCGGAGGCGACGGCGATGCGCTGCCACTTGTTGGGGAAGGCCCAGCATGAGGAGGCATCGACGTACGGCGCGGGGAAAAGCACCAGCAGGAAGACGCCCGCTTCGGGAACCTGCCCCCCGAAACGCTTGCAGAGCAGCCCGTGGCCGAGTTCGTGCCAGGCCTTGAGGGCGATGAAGACAGCCATCATCCAGCCGAAGCTGGAGGGCGTCGCGCCGAGGATGTAGGTATCGAACCCGGCGATGATGTCGCGCCAGCGCGAGCCGACGACAGCGAGTGTCCCGAAAACCACCACGGCCCAGAGGATCATGCCGACGCGCCCCAGCAGCGGGCGCACCACCGGCTCGAGGGCGCGCAGGATCGGCTCGGGGTTCAGAAGCTTGAGCCGGAAGTACATGATGCCCACGGCCTGCTGCAGGACGCGGCGCTTGGCCCGCTCGGTGCCGCGGCGGAGAAGCTGCTCCGTCTCCGGCGGCACGTCGATGGCCAGCAGATTGCTGGAGAAGAGCTGGCTGACGAGTTCGATGACCTCGCCCTGTGTCGGCGCGGCATCGCCGAATTTCTCGAGGCAGGAGTGCCACGCCTGCTCGACGGTGCGGACGCCGTCGAGCGAGGAAACCAGGTCGTACGCGACGGGGTTGAGGCGGTAAAAGGAGTTGCGGGTCGGGTCGTGCGCGACGTGCCAGCGCCGGCCGCGGTAGCGCTGCCGGGTGATCTGGACGTGCGGGCGCAGGCGCGGGCAGAGCGAGCGGATGCGGGGCCAGAACGGCGAGAATGTCGGTCGCTCGTTCATGGTTTCACCAGAGCCACAGGCGGACGGCGTCGATGACGCGCCGGGATCCGATCCACAGCAGTGAGTGTTCGCCGGCGTCGAGCTTCACGACGCCCTCCATGCCCGGGCGCATCCAGGCAGCGGGTTTTTCCAGCTTGACCCGCACCTGGAACTGGTTCTTGCCTTCGCGCGGCTCGGCCAGCGGAACGATGCGCTGAACGGTGACAGGGAAATCCAGGTCCGGCCGGGCGCGGGTGGAGATGTGGCCGCCGCCCCCCTCGGCGATCAGGCCGATGTCCGACTCGTCCACTCGGGCGACCGCGTCGAGATCATCGAGCGGAGCGATCTGAAACAGCTCGTCGCCGGTCTTGAGCGAGGCGCCGAGCTTGTCCTTCAACTGTCCGGAGATGATGGTGCCGGCGATGGGAGCGACGATCCGCGCGCGGTCAATGCGAGACTGGTAGAGGTCCCGCGTGGCCCGAGCGCCGTCGGCGGTGGCGAGCGCCTTCTGCACCTCGGCGGTCTTGCCCTCCTTCATCCCGGCGCTGGCGGCCTTCTCCGCCTGGTCCAGTCGTGCCGCGGCTTCTTCACGCTGCAGGATCAGGTCAACCGTGTCGAGCTCAGCAAGGACCTGGCCCGCCTCGACGCGCGTGCCCGGCTCGATCCCGACGGGAACGCTCCGGAGGATGCCCTCGAACGGCGCCGTGATGTAACGGCGCGTGACAGGCTGGATTTCCGCAACGGCCCCGATGCGGTAGGTGGTGTGGAAGAAGGTGACGAAGAGGCAGATGGCCAGCACCGCGACGCCCGCGATCTTCCACCCGGTGTTGCGCGCGCCGACCACCCACTTGCCCGCGTTGATCGCCGACTGGCCCGCGCGAGCGGGGAGATGGCGGTCGTCGCTGCGCCGCACTTTGAGCACCGGCGTGACCAGGTCCATCGTCGCCTGGAGCAGCTCGACCGAGCGGCTGTCGAACGCCGCGCCCTTGGTGGCGCGGGCCTCCAGCAGCAGCACGCCCACGATCTCGTCGCCATCGCGCAGCGGCACAGAAACGACCTGCAGCCCGGCGTCGGACGCTGCGAGTTCGCGGTGGGCGTGCGTGATCGCCTGGCTCAGCAGCACGTCGGTGTCGGCCGTGGGGGCCGGGTGCATCACCGGCTGTTCCTGGTCGAGGCACTCGTCCATCGCGGCCTGGAGCTTCTGCACCATCGCCATGCGCCGGTCGAACTGCTCGGTGTCGCTGAGGAACTCAACCCGGACGGCATCGGCGCGGACCAGGCCGATGGCCGCACGGTCGCACTTGAAGTGACGGGCAAGCTCATTGACAAGCTGCAGCCCCGCGCCCTTGAAGTTCGGCGCAGTATTGATCGAAGCGATCAACTGCGTGGCGATCTGGAGCGACAGGCTCTGCGTCGTATTGCGCTTGAGTTCCTGGCGGAGCGAGTGCGTCACCACGTACCCGGTCAGAACCTCCGCCATCGCCAGCGTGCTCTGCACCGCCTGCTTCGACCGCGGCTCGATCAGCAGCGTGACCACGGCGCTGGCGGGCATCGCCGGCGTGCCCGGCGCACCGGCCGAACCGCCGAGCGGCAGCGACAGCACATACCCCTCGGCGGTGTTCCCGCCGTAGAGGGCGTCAACCTTGTCGGTCTTCTCCAGCGTGAACGCGCGGGACTGGTTGCTCTCCAGGGCCGCCAGCGCCGCTCGCTTCACTTCCGTGGGCGCCAGCACCGCCGCGGCGTCCGGCGCACCGGTGCCGCCGCTTGCGCCCGCGCCCGGGAACATCGCCACGGGCCGGACGTCCGGCGGCTTGTCCCCCTCGACGAACGGGACAAAGAGCAGGGCCTGCCGCGCCGCCGAGACGTGCGCGAGCGAACGCAGCAGCCGGTCGAGAAAGACGCGGTCGTCCGGCGCAGCCGCAGAAAGCTCGGCGACGATGCGCTGCCAGCCGGGAGACTTGAGGTTCGTCGCATCGATCACGGCTTGCCTCCGGCGAGCGGCTTCACCGTGTTATCGCTTGATACCGGCTTCCACCAGTTCTTGTCCGGCTCGCTGAACCGCACCCGGGCGCGAATCCCCGGTGGGAACGCCTCGGGGTTCTTCATCTCCACACGCACGCGCCGCGTGCCCGCCGCGGCGTCCGCCACCGGGCTCACCGTGAGCACTTTGGCCTCCAGCACCCGCGGCTCGCCGGGAAGATCCAGCAGCACCCACGCCTTTGTGTCGGTCTTGAGGCCGAGTGCAAGCGTGGTCTCGGTCGGCGTGGGGACATCGATCCACATCGGGTCAACCGCGACCATGCGGAGCACCGGGCGATTCACATCAACAGCCTGGCCGACCTCGATCGCCACCGCATCGATCGTGCCGTCGAACGGAGCATCCATCCGGAACCGCTCGGCCTGTCGCTCAAGCTGCGTGACCTGCGCCTTCTGCTCCGCCAGCCGCGACTCCGCGTTGAGCTTGTTGGCCTTGGCCGCGGCCAGCGCGATGCGCCGGTCCGCCACGTCCGAAGGTGACGCGGCGTTGCGCGACTGTGCATCCACCATCGCGTCGTTGCGGATCTGCGCGAGTTCCAGCCCCGCCTTCGCCGAATCAACCTCCGCCTCGTTGGCGGCCCGGATGCGCTGCGTCGCCAGCGCCGCCAGCACCTCTGCGTCGCGTCCTCGCACCAGCAACTGCCCCTTCTTCACCTTCTGGCCATCGGTCACCAGCACTTCATCGACCTCGACGGGCAGCGCAAAACCCATGATCGCGTCGCGCGAAGGTCGCGTCACCCACTCGTGCCCGCCAAAGGCCTTGGCCCGCACCGACCACTGCGGCGATGGGGGCGGCGGCGCAGGATCGACAGGCTTCAGTTCGGCCGGAGTGGGAGTTGAGGCAGGACTCGCTGGCGCACCGGCGCGGCCCGGATCGACCGGCGGCTGGATCGCTCCAGCGCCCGCCGCGAGCATGAGGGCAACGAGTGTGGGGCGCAGGGCCGGGTGGGTGGTCATCGGTCGATTGTAGTTGGATCGCGGATCGATTCAGACCCCGGCCTGTCCGTGGTCGGCACACCTGCGGTTGCACTGGTACGCCGGGGCATGAGGCCCAGTTTGCCGTATCGCAAGCGCTATGCTTTGCCCCCTACAGCCCCGCGGATTGGGGTAACGAATCCCGCACAAGGAGGCCTAGAAGATGTCAACGCTCGCCGCCGAAAAGCTCGCGATCCAGGGTGGAACCCCGGTCAGCAAGTCACCGATCCCGTTCATGCTGCCGGCCTTGCACCCGCAGGACATCGACGCCGCTCACAAAGTCCTCCAGTCCGGCATCCTCCGCGCTGCCAAAAAGTGCGAGGAGCTTGAGACCCGCATCGCCCAGGCCTCCGCCGCCAAGCACGCCATGACCTGCGCCAACGGCACGTGCGCACTCCAGCTCGCCTACGAGCCCCTCTTCAACCGCGGCGACGAAATCCTCTGCCCCTCTTGGACCTTCATCGCCACCGTCAACATGCTCGTCGCCCGCGGCTGCAAGCCCATCTTCGTTGACGCCCACCCCGAGACCGGACAGTTCGACGTGGCTGACGCCGCCAAGCGCATCACCAAGAACACCCGTGGCATCGCCGCCACCCACATGTACGGCTGTCCCGTCGATATCGACGGCGTGCAGGCCCTCGCCGCCAAGCACAACCTCAAGATTGTCTACGACGCCGCCCAGGCCATCCTCGCGACGTACAAGAACCAGGGCATCGGCAAGTTCGGCGATGCCGTCACCTATTCCTTCTACGCCACCAAGAACCTCGGCACCGGCGAGGGCGGCATGATCACCTGCAACGACGATGCGCTCGCGCGCCAGATCAAGCTCCTCCGCTCCCACGGCGAAACCGACAAATACCTCCACGAGCAGGTCGGTTACAACTACCGCATGAACGATGTCGCCGGCGCCATCGGCTGCTCCCGCATGGAGCGCCTCCAGCAGGAAACCGAGGCCCGCCGCGCCGCCGCCAACACCTACGCCAACATGTTCGCCTCCATGCCCGCCATCAAGCCCCTGGGCATCACCCCCGGCGCCATCAGCGCCTACCACCTCTACACCGTCCGTGTGGATCTCAAGCAGATCCGCACCACCCGCGACGAGTTTTGCAAAGCCCTCAACGCCGAGGGCGTGCCGACCGCCGTCCACTACCCGCGCCCGCTCACCCGCCAACCCGCCTTCAAGGACCACGTCGGCGGCCAGGCCCCCTGGCCCGTCGCCGAGTCGCTCTGCCAGAGCGTCTTCTGCCTGCCGATGCACCACGGCCTGACCAGCGACCACTTCGGCCTCATCGGCGAGGCGCTCAACAAGGTCCTCGGCGCGATGCGTGCCTGAAGTCAGGGGAATCGATCGCGGCCTCAGTTAAACATGCACATCCGCTGCGAAGGTTTGCTACGCGCTCGCGGGCACGCCACCCCCACGGCGAACGTACTGGGTCCAAGGAGTTGCACATGCTGCGAACTACACTCCGCTTGCTCCTGGTGCTGATCAGTTGCACCGTCCTGCCGGCTTGCTCCGGCACAATGGTGGACATGAAGGAAGCGTTCGGTTACGCCAAGCGCGAGCAGCTGGTGGACCGCGTCGAAGATGCCCGCGACAGCCAGGCCGCCGCCAAGAAACAGTTTGATTCGGCCCTCTCGGAATTCCTCGCCGTCACCCAGGTCAGCGGCGGCGACCTCGAAGCCAAGTACAAGAAACTCAACAGCGCCTACGAAGCCAGCGTCAGCAAGGCCGCGACCGTCACTGACCGCATCAAGTCCGTCGAGACCGTCGCCGACAAACTCTTTGCCGAATGGCAGACCGAGCTGAACCAGTACAGCTCCTCCCAGCTCCGCGCCGCCAGCGAACGCCAGCTCACCGATACCCGCGCCCAGTACCAGAGGCTCCTCGGCGTCATGAACAACGCCGAGTCCAAGATGGCGCCGGTCCTCGCCGCGTTCAAGGACCAGGTCCTGTTCCTGAAGCACAACCTCAACGCCCGCGCCATCGCAAGCCTGCAGGGCACGGCGGACCAGATCAACGCCGACGTGCAGCGACTCATCCGCGAGATGCAGGCCTCGATCGACGAAGCCGACGCGTTCATCACCCAGATGAAGGCCGACAAGTAACCGCCGCGATCAGTTCTTCCGCTTGTTCACCGCGTCCAGGTGCTTCTTCAGCGTCGGCTCCAGAGCCTCGCCCCGCAGCTGATTGCCCTTGGCCAGGATCGCGCCTGTGTCGCCGTCCACCAGAAAAGTCGCGGGGATCACATCAACCGCGTACTTGCGGGCCAGCTCCGCGTCCCAGCCCTTGCCGTCGTAAATCTGCGGCCAGGTCATCTTCTTCTCGCCGGTGATCTTCTTGATCTTCTCAACGGCGTCCTTCTGATCCAGCGAAACACCCAACACCTCGAAGCCCTGATCGTGGAATTTGTCGTACGCCGCAACCAGCCCCGGCACCTCCGCCATGCACGGCTCGCACCACGTGGCCCAGAAATCCACCATGACGATCTTCCCCTTGTAGTCAGAGGGGAACTTGACATCTCTGCCGTCCATGCTCTTCGCGTTGGATGGCGGGAAGACCTTGCCAACGTCGAGATCTGGAGGCGGCGGAATCTCGTCCACCGTCTTGGACGACTTGATCACCCTGAACGACGTGCCATCACGCGCAATGTCGGTGATCTCGTAGGTCGTCCCGCCGATGTTGAAAGGCTTTCGCACGTCGTAGCTCTCGCCGCGCCGGTCGAATTTGCCGTTGCCGTTGATGTCGATCCACATCATGACGCCCGACCCGCTCTTGTTGTCCTTGATCTCTTTGCCACGAAAGTCGCCTGTGGCCAAGTCGTCCAGCAAAAGCACCTTGTACGTCTTGCCGCCAATCTTGACATCCCCCTCGGTGCCGTAGTCGCGGCAGAAAAGCAGGAGGTCCTTCTGATCGGCGTGAGAAAGATCACCTTTGTCGAACCGGTACATGAACATGCGCGCATCGAACGGTTTGTCGTCCAGGCCCAGCTTGAGCGATGCACCACCTTCGTACCGAACAAACTTGGTGCCGTCTTTCGCGACGACTTCCTTGGGTTTCCAATCGGCCGGCGCGTCATTGGTCAGGTCGCCATCCCCATCTGCATCAACCCACAATCTCGCTGGTCCGCCCACCGGCTCATCCAACATCAACACGAATACACGCCCCGGAACCGCACTCGTAACGGGGAAGATGCCGAAGAGCGGAGCTTTCGCGCCATCGGCGGTCTTCTTGACTGATTCTGGCTGAACCGCCGACAGCACCACCCGCTGTGGTCTGTAATAACGGATCTGGTCTCTCACTCCGCTCGGCAACGGCTTGAGCACGCACGTGTCGTCCGCGCCGGCAGTGGCTGAAACGGCGAGCACAAAGCAGGCGCTGAAGACGGGGACGTGCATGCAATTCTCCCGAGATTGGCGCCGCCACGGCGGCATGCAAAAGGTATCCGAGTTTCGTCTCAACAACGGCCCACCGCAGCATTTCCATCACCACCGAACGGCTTGCGTACCGTCCTCAACCATGCTCACCGCCAACCTCGTCACCGCTCGAATCGATACGCCGCTCGGCGAAATGGTCGCCGCGGCGTGCGACGAAGGCATCGCGCTGCTCGAGTTCCACGACCGCCGCGCCCTGCCGACACAGTGGCGCGTCCTCGGCAAGCGGCTCGGCGGCGAGCCAGTCGAAGGCGACCACCCGCATCTTCATCAACTCCGCCGGGAATTGACCTCGTACTTCGACGGCGAGTTGAAGCACTTCGAAGTGCCCCTGCACGCCCCCGGCACGCCGTTCCAAATGCGCGTCTGGGATGAGCTGCAACGCATCCCGCACAGCCGCACGTGCAGCTACGGCGAACTCGCCATCAAACTCGGCGACCCCGCGGCCACCCGCGCCGTCGCCCGCGCCAACGGCGATAACCGCCTGGCCATCCTCATCCCCTGCCACCGTGTCATCGGCGCCGACGGCTCGCTCACCGGCTATGGCGGCAAACTCTGGCGCAAACGCTGGCTCCTCGACCACGAGCGTGGCGAGCGCCCGCTGATCCCCGGGGCCTGAGCCCGCGACAACAATTGGGCATGGGCCAGCACGACCAATACGCCGCATCCCCGCAACAACCTCCGGCGCCGGAACAAACGCGGCCGCGCCACTCGCGCCTCGGCAAGCTCGGGCTCGTCATCGCGATCGCGTTCATGGCCATCGGCATCGCCTGGCCGCTGCTGCACAAGGACGCACCAACCGCCAGCCCCGGCGGCCTCGTCTCGACGCTCAGCCAGCAGCCCGGCGCGATCGACAGCACCGTCGAGAGCGCCAAGCGCGTCTGGGGTTCAACGCTCTTCAAGCTCGGCTTCAGCTTCGCCGCGGCGTACGTCGTCGCCTTCGCCCTGCGCGCTTTCTTCAACTTCACACTCGCCTCGCTCGGCTTCTTCATCGCCGCGCTCATCGGGCTGCAGTACGCCGGCGTGATGGAAGTGAAATGGCACGCCGGGGGCGAGCAGTTCGATACGTTCATCGGCTGGCTCGGACACCAGGTGAGTTCCCTGAGCCAGCTCGTCACCGGCGTACTGCCGTCGGGCCTTGCGGGCGGTCTGGGCGTGTGGTCCGGCTGGCGGCGCTAGGTGAGCGTCTCCTTCACCGGTTTCTCGCACCAGATCGGCCCGCTACGCTCACGCGTGTGGATCACCCCCGTCACACTGACCGGCCGCGTCGTGCGTCTTGAACCGCTCACCGAATCGCACGCGCCCGGCCTGCACGCCGCCGCAGAACCCGAGCTCTTCAAGTGGACGCCGCAAGCGCCCGCCGAGTGGAGCATTGCCGGCTTCGCCGCGGACGTGCGCCGGGTCAACGCCCTGCCCAACGTCGTCGCCTTCGCGATGATCCTCATCGCCACCGGCGAGGTCATCGGCCGTACCACCTACATGGACATCCGCGCCGAAAGCCGCGGCGTCGAAATCGGCCGTACCTGGATCGCCCGCCGCCATCAAGGCACCGCCGTCAACCCGGACGTGAAATACCTGATGCTCCGCCACGCCTTCGAAGCGCTTTCGCCCTCAGCCATCCGCGTGCAGCTCTGCACCGGCGGAAACAACCTGCACAGCCAGCGGGCCATCGCCAAGCTCGGGGCCGTCCGCGAAGGCGTGCTGCGCAACCATCGCGTCCTGCCCGACGGCTCACTCCGCGACACCATGGTTTTCAGCGTCACGGCTTCCGAGTGGCCGGGGATCAAACGGTCGCTGGAAGAACGATTGACCGCACTCGGTCGGCACGCACCAGGGTAAAACCGCACAGGATCTATAGGCTTTGGGGGGCTAATTCAGCGCAAGTCGCACACTTGCTGATGCTTGCGCCGCGCGAAGGCTTTGGGCTGCCGTCAGACCATCGCGCAATCTTCTCCAAATCCTCTAACTTCGCTTGATTCCCCCCTCGTTGAGGTTACGTTGCAGATCAGTCGGCGGGCCCAACGGTCCAACCCGACGTACAGAGAGAGCTACGCAAAACCAGTCAACAACTGGAGGAGAGAGCAATGAACGCACGTTCAATGCTGTGCGCGATGTGTGCGCTCGCGGGTTTCGCTTCGGTCGTCAACGCCCAGCCTGTGGCCCAGATGACCGTCAACGGTCAGGTGTATTCCCTGCCTGTGGCGTACGCCGAGGGCACCGATCGCATCATGCTCCAAGCGGCCACGATCACTGGATCGGGCTTCGTTTTGGAGGTTCGCGATGGCTGGCTCGACCCGGATCCGTCGATTTCCTGGGGCCTTGCGGTCCAGAACGTCACGGGCGCGCCGCTCAACTTCGTCTTCGTCTTCAGCACGCCCATCATCCTCGGCCCCGGCCCCACAACCGTCTTCGGCTCGATCGTCGGCGGCCTCACGGACAACACCGGCAACGGTGTGTCGATCGCTCCGTTCGGCGGCCCCAGCATCATGACCAATGAGGTGGACGCCCCCGTGACCAACATGGGCGTGGATGTCGGCCCGGCCATGGTCGTGCCCGCGGGTGGTGTCGGCGCGTTGTACAACTACGGCGCGTTCAGCGCCGGCCCCCAGCCCGGCCCCCCGGGGCCGTGGGCCACGCTGACCTCAAGGGTGCAATTCACGCTCTCGGGCAACGGCGACATCGCCGTGCTGACCGGCTACGCGAGCATCGATCCGATCCCCACGCCGGGCGCCGCGGCACTGCTGGCGCTGGGCGGCACATTGGCCGCTCGTCGCCGCCGCACAGCCTGAACTATGCATGGAACCGACAACGGCGGTCCCCGGGACCGCCGTTGTTTATTTCGACCGCACGGCGCCTGCCGCACAAGCCGCGGCTCAGCACCCGATCGACGGCACCCACGCGCCCCTCGGCGGCGTGAACGGACCGACCGTCATGTAATTGAAGAGCTTGACCGTGCGAGCGCCGTGCGCCAGGAGCGTTCGGTGCAGTTCATTCTGGCTCATCGGCACCAGAATCTTCTGGAACGGCGGCGGGGCGTGCCGCGCCGAGTGCGCGATGAGCGCCGCGAGTTCATCGGCGGTCTCGGCGAAGCCGTGACCCAGGAACCCCGGAAAGTGGTACCCCCGCACCGCACCGTCGCGGACGAGCACCGCCGCAGGAAACCCTATCTTGAGCATGACCTCGCACTCGCCGCGGCGCGTGGCGTGGAATTGCCGCGACGAGATGCGATCGATCGCCGCGAGATCGTCGGTGGTCGCCGCACGAATGCTCGAGCCGGTGGGCGGCGTCACCGGCGACATCCCGCCGATGCGCACCAGCGCACACCCGTCGCGCCAGTCAAACCCGAGCTTGGTGTAGAGCGACAGCGAAGCCGTGTTGATCGCCTCCTGCTGCAGTCGCACCTGCGCCACGCCGCGCCGCCGAGCCTCGCCCATCACGGCCAGCATCAGGGCCTTGCCCACCCCGCGCGATTGCGTCCCCGGCGCGACGGTGATCGGCCCGATGGAGGCGACCGGGTCCGCGAACATGATGAAGTTGGAGCCGAGCAGCTCACCGTTCTCTTCCGCCGCGAAGCCCGCAACATCCGGGCGGCTACCGAACATGCCGACAACCATTTCCGAAGTCTCGATCGAGTCGAAGTCCCGCTCCACGCCGTGCCGATCCTGCAGCGCGCCGAACGCCTCAAAGCAGATCCGCGCCAGCGCAGGAATGTGGTCAGGTCGAACAGGAACGATCTTCATGGCCATGGGACAACTCCGAACAAGGGCGGGATGCTAGCGGTCGGGTGCCCCGGCACGCCGTCGCTTCGACGCCGTGCCTGGCGATTATGGAACACGGGCCGGATTCACGACGGCGGCCGTTCGATGCCAAGCGCTCGAATCCCCAAACTCTTGCGCTTCGCCTTAGACCTTGAGGGCCCTGGGGCCGGGCACGCGCCAAGAGCGGCCCATGAGCATGCCGGATCGCCCGCCCGTAGTCACCGAGGGTGCCCTACATGCCAGCCAGAATGGCTTCCGCAACCTCAGTTGGCGAGAGGCCACTCGTGTCGATCAACTTCTCGAAGGACTTGGCATCGCGGACTGCTTCGCGATTGATCCGCGTCGAGACCGCCAGGTCGCGAAAGCCGTCTGCTTCCCGATTGAGCACCCTGTCTCGCAGCACGTCATCCGATGCGTGCAGGACGTTCACACACACCCGTCCGTGCGGGTAGTCGGCTCGAAACGCATTCAGAAAGCCGTCCACCTTGTCGCCACTGAACGTATCGACCAGGATGACCGGAGCGAAGCCCGACCGAAGGAACCCTGCTGCAAGTTGTGCCCCAAGCGTCAGGACCGATCGGTGTTCCGACTGGTCGGTCCACTTCACGCCGTTCACCATCGTGCGCAGGTCGTCTACCTCGATCCGTACGCCCGATGGGAAATGACGGGCGAGGGACTTCGCAGCAGCGGACTTGCCGACGCCGGGCGCCCCCTTCAGCAGGATCAGATCGGGTGATGCGGCGCTCACTGGAACAGCGCCGCCTGAGGCTTGTTGCACGACATTTGCTTGCAGGGGAAGTTGCAGTCCCGCATGACCTTCGATACCTCCATTGAGCGGCGAGTGCACAGAATCTCCAAGATGTCCTGCCTCGCGATGTTGCCGAGTGGCTCTTTCGCGATCGGGATTCTCCGGTGGTCGAAGCACTTCACGACGTCGCCGTTGGGAAAGATGCAGATGTTCTTGCGGGCTGCGCAGGGCGTGCCGTCCGCCGCCATCTGGGCGGGCTCGACCGCGTACGTCCAGTTGTTCGCCCCGAAGTCCTGATAGAGCTGGACATTGTGCCGAATGCGGCGTGCCTGGCACCACGCCGCCACCTGCGGGACTTCATCCTGAGACTCTTTGGAG
Source organism: Phycisphaerales bacterium (assembly GCA_050730675.1). Taxonomy (GTDB): domain Bacteria; phylum Planctomycetota; class Phycisphaerae; order Phycisphaerales; family UBA1924; genus JBOHNM01. Next base: position 13,168 of record JBOHNM010000074.1, read on the forward strand.
AGAACGGACTGAAGGCGGAGTTGGTCACCGAGAATGCGATGGGCAAGTTCGATCTTGGGCATCACCAAGTCAAAGGTCTTTGTGCCTCTGAACTCGTTCCATTTCTCGCGGTTGATGGAGTCCACAGAGATCACCAGCACGTGCCCCTGCTGCTGGTAGCGAGTCAGGAAGGCCTCATCCAACCCGCGCCCGTTCGTCACCATCACCATCGGCACGCCCAGCTTGTGCGCCTCGTCGGCAATCTTCACCACATCACGCTTGAACAGAAGTGGCTCACCGCCCGTCAGGGTGACTTGGTACAGGTTGTGGTGGAGCCTCTCAAGGCAACGCAGGAAGTGGGCAACGTCAAGATGCTGGCTCTTGGGCTCTGGGCGTTCCCAAATCGCACACTTCGGGCACCGGTCGTTGCAGGCGTTCGTGATCATGTAAATCAGTTCGTTGCCCTTCACACCGTAGAAGCGACGGAGAGGTGTCTTGTACCACCGGTAGATGGACCACTCGATGGACTTCAGTGTGACCAGCGGCACCAACAGGACCGGGTTCTCCACTCTCCGGGCGAAGTGCCCGATCTCGCCGAGGTAATCCCGCACCGCCCGTCTGATGCCCGGCCCCTTCATCCTCAAGTCGTAGATCAGGCTCATGCTTGTTGCCCTCAAAGATGGACTCGGACGCATCCCACATCAGGACCGTGTGCCCCTCGTACAGCGTCGCACTGGAGCTCTTGTACTTCATGAACAGCTTGACGAACCGCCAGAATCCCGCGACCGTGCTTGCATATCCAAAGTCATGCCACAGCTTGGCCGCCGCGCACAGCCCGATGCGGTACTTGCTTCGCAGCCGCAGGCACAGGTCCACGTCTTCCCCGGCCGCGTGCGGAAACCGCTCATCGAACGGGAACTCCTGCGCGGCCCACGCCTTCATGCCGAAGTTCAGGGACGGCATGTACCAGAGTTCCCGGCGGTCCGGGAGCAGCCACTTCCCAGCCAAGGTGCCGTTGATCTCGTGATACCGGTCCAATAGCGTTGACCCCCACGAGTGGGTCATGCCTCCCACGGCGGCGAAGTCGGTGTCCGACAGAAAGCGGGCCATGTGACCATGCCAGTCACGGTCGAGTATGCAGTCATGGTCCGTGAAGAAGACGAGATCATGACCTGCGGCCAGCGCCTTGGCGACGGCGACATTCCGCGCTCTGGCGGGCCCTCCGTTTGTCTCCAAGGCAACGTGTTCCACGTTGCGGTCTGCCAAGGAGTACCTTAGCGGGCTGGCGTCATCTACCACGTACACGCGAGAGAATGGCGTAGTCTGATCGCGGACGCTGTCAAGCAGTCGAAGTAGGCACTTCAGGTCCCACCTGGTGCGGATGTGGCATGGAATGACCAGCGCGCTCGACATGGTGCAAATACGGTACGCCGCCGCTCGCTTTTGATGCCGACCGTCGAAAGGATCGCGCCACCCGCTGACGGTTCGACTGCGTTATCCGTGCGCCACGCTCGCCAGCGCCTCCCCCGCCAGCCGGTGAATCGTCCACCCGTCCAGCGGCACCGCGCCCAGCGACTTGTAGAAACCGATCGCCGGCTCGTTCCAGTCGATCACCGACCACTCCATCCGCGCGCACCCGCGTTCGACCGCCACCGCCGCGACGCGAACGAACAGCGCCTTGCCCAGCCCGTGCCCGCGCGCCGGCGGCCGGACAAACAGGTCCTCAAGGTAGATGCCGGGCTTGCCCGTCCACGTCGAGAAGTTCATGTAGAACAGCGCGATCCCCTCCACCCGCCCGTCGATCTCCCCCATGAAGCACTCGGCGATCCCCGCACCGCGCCCATCCCGCTTCGGATCGCCAAACAGCGCCCGGCGCATCAGTTCCGGCGTGGCGACCGCCGACTTCACATCGCGCTCGTACTCCGCCAGTTCCCGCACCATCGCCAGGATCTCGGGAATGTCGTCGGATGTCGCCGCACGCAGGTTCAGAGCCATGGTCCATCATTGCCCGCCGTCACGCAACGATCCCGCACGATTACATGACCCCGCGCTCCCCGCGTCAGGGGGCTGGTCGGGACGGTGGTTCTCGGCCGGCAGTACGTCTGCACGACGTTGTGAAGCCTCGTTTCCGTGCCAAGCCCGCACGCCGTGTTCAGATCCGGTTACGGCCGCGTGAACGGTGCGTAAGAATTGTGGAGCAGCGGTGGAGAACACTGTCCGTCGAGCGACAATCCATCCGATGCTCTCGGTGTCGGACGCCGCGGATTCGGCGACGGCCTGCGGCGCGGCACAAGGAGCGGCCATGGAGTTCGACTATCGCACCGTCTTTCTGAGCGACCTGCACCTGGGCTTCCGAGGCGTGCGGACCGAGGAACTCTCGGCATTCCTGAAGCACATGCGCTGCGAACGCATCTACCTCGTCGGCGATGTCATCGACCTCATGTCCCTCCGCCAGCGCTGGCACTGGCCCGCAAGCCACAACCAGATCGTCCGCCGCGTCCTCAAGCACGCCAAGCGCGGCGCCCATGTCGTCTACATCCCCGGCAACCACGACGACGCTCTGCGTCAGTACGCGGGGGTGGACTTCGGCGGGGTGCGCGTGGCCCTGCAGGCCATCCACCGCACCGCCGACGGCCGCTCGCTGCTGGTCACCCACGGCGACGAGTACGACCTGGTGGTGCAGAATTCGCGGCTCCTGGCCCTGCTGGGCACCTGGGCGTACGACCACCTGATCGCGCTGAATCGGATGGCGGACTGGATGCGCGGCCTGGTGGGGCTGCCGCGCTGGTCCTTCTCGCAGGCGATCAAGCTCAAGGTCAAGGGCGCGTGCAAGTACGTCTCCAACTTCGAGGACGCTCTCGCGGCCGACGCCAGGCGCCGCAACCTCGACGGCGTGGTCTGCGGCCACGTCCACAAACCCGCGCTCCGCGAGGATGGGTTCGTCTACGCCAACTGCGGCGACTTCGTCGAGCGTGCCAGCGCCCTGGTTGAGCACCACGACGGGCGCCTCGAGATCATCGACATCGAGGCGCTCCTGAAGTCCAGCGGCATCGACACCGCGCCCTCGGTCGTTGAGCCCATCGATCTCGAGAACCCCGACGAGGACCCGGCGGTGCTCGCGGCCCTGGGCCTGCCCGTACCGACGCGCCTGGACCTGTCCATGGGAGGCCGGGCTTGACGGGGCCGCGGATCACCATCTGCAGCGCGGCGGTGGGCTGCGGCCACACGCGGGCGGCGCTGGCGATCCACGACGCCATCCGGCGCACCCGCCCCGACGCGGCGGTGACCATCGTCGAAGCACTCGACCACGCGCCGCGCTGGTTCGTGGCCGCGTACCGCGACGCCTACCTGCGACTGGTCCGCCACGCCCCATCAATCACCGGCCGGATGTACGACCGCAGCGACCGCCCCGGCATCCACGGCGGGCTCGGCTCACGCGTCGAACAACTGGCGATGCGCCGCTTGGCTAGCTTGGACGCGGTGCGACGCGCAAACTCAATTGTGTGCACGCACTTTCTCTGCGGCCGCGTCCTCGGCCGCGCCAGGCGGCTCGGCGTGTTCTCCGCCCCCCTCTCGATCTGCGTGACCGACCAGCACCCCCACGCGGTCTGGCTCACCCCCGACGCCGACACGGTCCTCGTCGCCTCCGAGGCCGCGCGGCACGTCGCCGTGCAGTCCGGGCTGGCTCCAAAGCAAGTGATCACCGTCGGCATCCCCGTCCACCCCCGCTTCGGCCGCGCGGGCGATCCCGCGGCGCTCCGGCGCGAGCTCGGACTCCCCGCCGACCGACCGATCGTCCTGGTCACCGGCGGCGGGCTGGGCCTCGGCGGCGTCGAAGCCGCGGTGCGCGCGCTGCTCGCCGCCGGCTCGCGCCTCCACGTGGTCGCCGTCTGCGGCCGGTGCCAGAAGCTATCCACAAATCTAAGGAATCTTGCCGCCGGCAACACCGCCAACCTCACCGTCGTCGGGTTCACCAACAAGATGCCCGAGTACATGGCCGCGGCGTCGGTGCTCGTCGGCAAGCCCGGCGGCCTCACCACCGCCGAAGCGGTCGCCAGCGGTTTGCCCATGGTGCTCATGAACCCGATCCCCGGCCAGGAAGAGCGCAACGCCCAGCTCCTGGTCGCCGAGGGCGTCGCCATACTCGAGCGGTCCGCCGAGGCCGCGGCGGTCGCCGCGGCCAGACTTATCGAGCAACCCGCCCGCCTCGCCGCCATGCGCGCCTCAGCCCGTCGGATCGCTCCGAACGACGCGGCCCTCACCATCGCCCGGCACACACTGGAACTGGCGGAATCGGCCGTTCCCGCCAGCCGCCCGGTCCGATCCCAGTCCGCGCCGGCCGTGCTCCACGGCCCGATCGACCCGGAACCGGCCATCGCCTGCCTGCCCTGCATCGCCGGGTAAAGCTTGGCCCCGAGGGGCGGAATTTTCGCACTGGTATCGCCGGAACTGACCGGCCGCCGATTCGGGCACCTCCGGTCGCGCCGCCGCGTTCTCACACCCTCAAGCACTCGACACAAGGACTCACCCATGCCCAAGACACTCCTCGAAGCCCCTGCCTCTGATTCCTCGTACACCTACGAGCAGCTCGGCTACATCGATGGGTACGACGCGGTGCTGAACTGCGACTACGCCTTTGTCGCGTACAAGGAGACCGAGCGGTCGGGCGGCGCGTGGCGGGTGCGGATCAAGTCGTCGCAGACGGCTGGCGCGGTCTTCGAGCCCGAAGCGATGCGGCTCAAGTCGCGTGAGATGGGCGCCCAGGGCAAGCCTTGGTTCCAGTGGGGCTACCAGTTCGAGCCCTCGACCGGCGACCCGCGGCACGTCGAGTTCCGCGTGCACGTCCAAGGCGGCAAGCCCGACAAGGTCGAGATGATCGTCCAGCTCCGCAAGTTTGACCACACGGCCGACGAGGCGAAGTCTGTCTCGTTCAAGTGGCCGGAATGATCTGACTGGGTTCAGGCCCGCAGCTTCGCGGCCATGCGCTCGGGCGAGGGCACGCGGATGTTGCGGGCCAGCCCGAACAGGCCGAGCAGGCAGATAAACAGGTAGCTTGCGTCGAACTCCCACCAGCGCAGGCCGTGACGGGCCGAGGTCGGGAAGGCGTGGTGGTTGTTGTGCCACCCCTCGCCCATCGCCAGCACGCCGAAGATGGCGTTGTTGCGGCTGTGGTCGTGGCTCTCGAACGGACGCGAGCCCCAGATGTGGCAGATGGAGTTCACGCTCCATGTGACGTGGTGGACGAAGAAGACGCGGACCAGCCCGCCCCAGATGAGGCCAAGCAGCGCCCCGCCCCACGAGAGCGTGAGGACGCCGCCCAGGACTGTCGGGATCGCCAGGCCGAGGACAACCCACAGCGTGAAGGTGCGGCTGATGGTGCTGACCAGCTTGTCCTTGGTCAGGTCGGGGACGTACCGGCCGTAGTGGGTCTGGCGGACGGAAAAGAGCCAGCCCATGTGCGAGTGCCAGAAGCCCTTGAGCGTGCCCCAGATGCCCGAACCGTGCGTGTGCGGGGAGTGCGGGTCGTCCATGTCATCGGAGTGCTGGTGGTGCCGACGGTGGACCGCGGCCCACTCCAGGATCGGACCCTGCACGGCCATCGAACCGAAGACGCCCAGGAGGGCGACGACCCAGCGCGGGGTATCAAAGGACTTGTGCGTGAAGTAGCGGTGGTAACCGACCGTGATCCCGATGGCGGTGATGCCGTACATGAGGGCCATGATCGCCAGGTAGACCCAGTTGAACGCGATGCCCCAGAGCAGGAAAATCGCGGCCGCCAAGCCGACGAAGGGGATCAGGACGGCGGCGAGGTTGGTCATGCGCGTAGCGAATGACGGGGGGGAATCGTCGTGATCCGCGTGTACGTCATGATTTTCGTGTGTTGCTTCCGTGGGAGTCACCTTGGTACGGGGGAACAAATCGAATTGGTAGGCCATTGGGTCTCCGCGGCCGAGCCGCGGTTGAGGGACGTGTCACCGCCGGGCGAGCGGCGGCCCACGCACAGCCATCCGCTGCAACATACTACGACCGCCGCGGGGTCCTCGCTGGATTTATTCCTCTGACCGAGCAGGGAAAAGTCCTCGATTGGGGTGGATGTCGGCGATTCTTTACACGCAGCATGAGACGTTGCTCACGCTTGGTACAACTCGAGCGGCAATCCGTCGGGATCGGCGAAGAACGTGAAGAGTTTGCCGGTGATTTCGTCAGTGCGGACCGGCTCGACGCGCACACCGAGTCGCTCCAGCCTCTCGATCTCGCTGTGCAAATCGTCCACGGCAAGCGCCAAGTGCCGCAGACCGCAGGCTTCGGGGTAACTCGGGCGCGCGGGTGGATCGGCGAACGAAAAGAGCTCGATCCGGGCTCCGTCGGGGAGGGCGAGGTCCAGCTTGTGGGAGCGTCGCTCGGCGCGGTAGGTCTCGGCGACCACGCGGAGACCCAGCACATCGACGTAAAACTTCCGCGAGCGCTCGTAGTCGGAGCAGATGATGGCGGCGTGGTGGATGCGCTGGATGGGCACGGCGGCTCCGAGTGATGGGCCGGCGCAAGCGTAACCGGGAGTGTCGCGGCGAGCGAAGGCGAGCAGTTGATGAACAGTGAGACAATGGCGAGGAGGTAGGCGAGGTAGTTGCCCCAGCGGCGGGGTTTGGCATCTTCGTAGAAGCGGCGGGGGAGGCGGCGGCGGTCGTAGCCCATGACGGGCTCGGAGAGGAGAGGGT
>JBOHNM010000075.1:0-19507 GCA_050730675.1 Phycisphaerales bacterium
CTCCAGCACGACTCACCGTATTGCCGCTTGCGGATCAACTCCGCCATCGCCCGCCACTCGACGGATGTTGCTCAAACTCATGCCGGTCACCCACCATCAACGCGCGAGTTGCCGGCACATTGTCGTATCGGCTCGCTCAACGTGCAACGCGACGGTTCCGGTGCAGCAGCGGCGCCGCGCCGAGAACAAGAACCACTGTTGTGCCGGGCGTTGGGATCGTTACCCAGAATCCATATCCAATGTAGTTCGCTGGGTTCTCCGGCGGGTGGTACGTGGCGTCACCTGAGATGGTCAAGCCATCATCGGAAAGGCTGTGGGTGAAGTCGAGCGTCCAGTTGGTCATGTCCACGCCGTTGGCCATGAGCAGCTCGCGGAGATTGATGAACCCAATGCCCTGGCGCCAAATCATGGCATAAACGCGGCCTGTCGCATCCCCTCCCCAACCGAGGATCGTTCGCCCATCCGGTGTCATCGTGTCGGCCACGAAGGCCGTGCATCCGTCCGGCACGCCCAGATCGACAATGCCAGTCTGTTCTGTCCAGCGGTAGAGCCGGATGGCGGTAACCAAGTCCGGGTCATCAGAAGTCAGTCCGCCAGCGATCACAGAGCCGTCGGCACTGACCGCGGTGGCTGATCGTGCGTCCCAACCGGCGGGCGCGCCCTGCAACGGCTCAATCCCGGAAGGCGTCCACCTCACAGCACTCCAGAAGGCCGGTCACCACAACAACGTGTCCTGCGACCTATCGCTGGTTCAAGAACGGCTCGTTGATTACGAGTGGGGTGACAACTCTCGCCTTTGGAAGCCGCCTCGTCATTCAACCGAGTCAATTCCCGGCTTCCGGTGCATCCGACACCTATTGGACCGAAGCCTATCTCACGAATCACTCGGCGCCACAACCTGTCGTGCAATCTCAAACTACGGTGGTTCGCGGGTTCGGCTCGTCCGTACTGTCTGTGAGCGCAGACCAAGAAGCATGTCAGGGTGGTGCTTCGAATCTCTCAGTCACGGCGCAAAGTACGGGCACGCCGCCGACGAATGCCACGCTCAGGTATCAATGGGAGGGACGTCCTTACGGCGGAGTGTTTGCGCCGATCGCCGGAGCGACCCAGTCAACTTATTCGCCGCTGAATTGCGAGGCAGGGTTCTTCTATTACCGCTGTTTCGTGGGATTCTCTCCCAGCGCCGCGTACCCATGCGGCGGCTATTCGTCTGTTGTGCGAGTCGCGGTGCGTTGCAATCGTGCGGACGTCGCGAGCTTGGGGGGCGGTCCGGTTCCCGACGGTCAAATCACGCAAGACGACATGATCGTTTTTCTGGATGGGTTCTTTGCCAATAACCTGCTGATTGCCGATGTTGCCGGACTCGGAGGCTCCGCAGGGCCGGACGGACAGTTGACGCAGGATGACATCACGTTTTTCCTCGGTCAGTTTTTCGCGCCTTGCTGTGGAGCACCGTGCGACATGATGCGCATGGGAGGTGGAATCGAATCTGGCATGTCTAAATCGGGTTTGACGGCAGCAGATGCGGCCGATCGCCGTGCCGCGGCCGTGATCGCTCTGCGCGCGGCGTTTGGCATCTCACTGGATGACAACGCCACGCCCGATCAAATGATCGAAGCCATCACTGCCTACTTCAGCGCCCTTTCTGTCCCAGTCCAGCCGGCCGGTCCGGCCTCGCGCGATTGACATACTCCATGCTGTGCAGGTTCTCAGAGCACTTTTCATAAATCCGCTTGGCGGTGGAGTGGCAGATGCGGACGCGCCCGAGTGTGAGGAAGGCCTGATGGATGTCGGCGCGGGGGCGGGACGCACGTGATCGCCGCTGCCCGCAAGGCGGCACGGACGCGGGCAGGTAGTGTGCGGTGACCCTGCGGGCGGGCTGAAGCCCCAACACGCTACTTACCCTTGTAGTAGTCCAGGTTCAGCTGCACGAACTGGTTCCACTCTTTGGGGAGGTCTTCCTGGGGGAAGATGGCCTTGACGGGACATTCGTCCACGCAGAGGCCGCAGTCGATGCAGGTGTTGGGATCGATGTAGAGCTGCTTGATGACGCCGAAATCGGGCTCGTTCTTGGTCGGGTGGATGCAATCGACGGGGCAGACCTCGACACAGGAGGTGTCCTTGGTCCCGACGCAGGGCTCGGCGATGACGTGTGGCATGGGGGGGAGTTTAGAACGCATGCCGGTCGGGGGCGAGCGGGCAGGTTTGGCGGGGCAATGGGCCTGAATTGGCGGCCTGAGTCTTGCGATTGGCGGTGGAGGGGATAGATTACGTATGTCCGCCGGAGGTTCACCCCATGCGCAGCACCATCATCGCCGCGACGCTGGTCCTTGGAACGTTGTCCTCGAGCGCGGCGTTCGGGCAGCTCTCGGTGCCGCAGTACGTGATCGCGGGCGGCGGCGGGACCAGCTCCGGCGGCGGTTACAGCGTGAGCGGGACGATCGGGCAGCCGGTGGTGGGGATCTCGGTGAACGGCTCGACCTCGGTGAACAGCGGGTTCTGGGGGAGTGTGTCGATCGCGTGCGGCCTGGCCGACGTGGCGTCGCTGGGCGGCCAGATCGGGGCCGACGGAGCGCTGACCGTCGACGACATCGTGGTGTACCTGGCACAGTTCTTTGCCAACAACCTGTCGGTGGCGGACATCGCGGGCCTGGGCGGGAGCGCGACGCCGGACGGCCAGATCACGGCCGACGACCTGGTGCTGTTCCTGGCGCAGTTCTTCCAGGGGTGCTGAGAAGCAACGAGCGATGGGCAACCAGCGATGAGTGGGGAATCGATTCCGCGGTGAGCGGTGACAGGCCGTGGTGCGCGGGGGCGTCGTGTGAAGATGCGCAGGTGGTGTGGGCGGCGCAGGGCCGAGAACCGCCGGGCGGGACGTCCGCGCGGGTTATCCGCTGGCGTGCCGGCGGAGCGGGGGCAGAGTTGAGGGAGCAGATCCGCCCCGCTTGGAGCAGAGAAGATGGAACGGAGAAGAAGATGGAACGGAGACTCGCAACGTGGTGTGCGGCGGCAATGGTGTGCGCCGGCGTGGCCGCCACGTGGGCGGGCCCGCTCGACCCCCCGCCGGGGCCGGTGAGCGATACTTCGCTGCCCGGCCCGGTGTACCCGGCGATGAAGACGCTGGGGCAGATCGAGCCGCGGACGGCGGTGCAAAGCCTGCCCAGCGCGGGCACGGCGCAGCACGTCATCTCCGCGCCCGGCAGCTACTACCTGACGGGTAACATCACCGGCACGGCGGGCAAGCACGGGATCTCGATCACCGCCGAGCACGTGACGCTGGACCTGAACGGGTTCGCGCTCATCGGCGCCAGCGGCGCGGGCGACGGGATCACCACGGCGGCGTTCCTCAAGAACGTGGCGGTGGTCAACGGCTCGGTGAAGGGGTGGCCGGGGAGCGGCGTGAACGTGCAGACCGACAACGGGCGGCTGGAAGGCCTGCGCGTGAGCAACTGCACGCTGGCGGGGATCAGCACCGGCACATCGCTGGGGACAATGATCATCCACTGCACCCTGCAGGACAACGCCGGCGGCAACCTCTTCACCGGCGCCGGGTGCACCGTGGAGGGGTGCAACATCATCAACACGTCCCTGCTGGGGACGGCCATCGGCATCAACACCGCCGACGGGACCATCGTCCGCGACTGCAACCTGCAGGGGCTGCGCGGCGTGGGGATCCAGGCGGGCGGCTCGTGCACGATCCTCAACAACACGATCGTCAACGGGCGGGCCGATGCCGTGAACGTCGGGCAGCGATCGATGGTGAAGGGGAACAACATCAGCGGGCACGTGGGCTCGGGGATTGTGCTCAGCGGGCAGGCGTGCATGGTGGTGGACAACATGCTGGTGAGCAACGCGCCGGGGAGCACGATCGCCGGCGGGATCATCACGTCGCAGAACAACCACCACATCACCGGCAACACGATGATGAGCAACGGCCTGGGGCTCAAGTGCACGGGGCTGGGGAGCTTCATCGCCCGCAACACCGGGCGGGCCAACGCCACGAGCTTCACCATCAGCGGGTCCAACTCGGTGGGCCCGCTGGTGAACATCTCGCTGCAGGGCGACATCGCGGACATCCCCGCGGCGAACCATCCGTGGGCAAATTTCACCTACTGAAGCGGTTGTTGATCCGGTGATTCCATGTTGTGCTGGACGCCATGGCGGCAGGGCTCATAGGTCCTATAGGACCTATATGTCATATTGTTGTGGATTGACCGCTACAGCGGCTTCCGTAAAAACTCCGCCTTGTCATAGGCCTCCCCGCACTCCGGGCACGCTCCCGCGCCGGCAAGGCCAGTCAGGTCGTACTGGCAGCCGCGGCAGCCGATGGCGAGGAGTTTCAGCGCATCGCCGGCGGGGCTCTGGCCGCCCTCGTAGCACTCGGCGAGCGCGTCGGGCCCGTGGCGGGCGAAGACGATCTCGCCCTGGTCGTAGGGCTCGCCGCACTCGGGGCAGGCGCCCGTGAAGGGAAGACCGCGCAGGGAGTAGCCGCACTTGCCGCAGGGGATCGCCAGGTGCTTGGGCAGGCGCGAGAGGTCGGGCTCCTCGGCGGAGGCTTCCCACTCCTGCTCGTAGTCGACGCCGGTGCTTTGCCACTGCGCGATGGCGTGCTCGGCGCGGGGCCGGTCGGCGGGGTCGCGGAGCACCACACGGTACTGCACGTGCGCGGTGGCGCCGTAGCCGAGGACGACGGGCTCATCGCGGCGCTCGATGCTGACGGCGATCCCCTCCTCGAGCAGGTGCTCGACGGCGGCGACGGCCTCGGGCCAGCTCGGGCTGGTGTGGACGATCTCGCTCACGGGCGAAAACTCCAGATGCTTAGGCGGTGACGGCTGGTGCTGTACCGGGCGCCGGCTCGGCCGGGTCGGCGCGCATGAAGAGCGCCGCGCCCTTGGAGAGCGGCGACCCCGGCTTGAGACTGTGCTCACCCCCCCACTGGGTCATGTGGAAGAGCGTGCAGGACTCGTGGCCGGGCGGGGCGGCGCAGCTCCACGTCTGCCAGAGGCGTGCCGCGGCCTCGGGGATGGCGGGCGAGAGGATGAGGGAGGCGACGCGCAGGGCCTCGGCGCAGTGGTAGAGGATGGCGGCGAGTTCGTCCTTGCGGTGCGGCTCGGCCTCGATCTTCTTGGCGAGCTTGAACGGCTCGGTGACGTTGATGTACGCATCGACCTTGCTGACCAGGGCGACGCCCTCGGCGAGCGCGCCGCCGATATCGAACTGGTCGGCCTTGCTGATGCAGGCGCGGACGGCCGACGAGGTGATGGTCGGCCAGTCGAAGCCGGCGTGCTCGACGATCCCCTTGGGGTCGGGGCACTTGCCGCCGAAGTACTTGTCGATCATGTTGCCGACGCGGCTGGTGGCGTTGCCGATGCCGTTGGCGAGTTCGCTGTTGTAGACCTCGATGAACTTGGAGTGGGCGAAGTCGGCGTCGGTGTTGTAGAGCGGGCCCTGGGCGGCGAGGAAATAGCGCACGGCGTCGCGGCTGTACTTCTCGCAGTACAGCTTCAGGACGTCGAGATCCACAAAGTTTTTGAGGCTCTTGGACATCTTGCGGCCTTCGCGGACCCAGTACGCGTGGGCGTAGACGGTGCGCGGGAGTTCTTCGCCCAGGGCCATGAGCAGGCACGGCCAGATGACGGCGTGGAACCAGAGGATGTCCTTGGCGATGAGGTGGACCGAGGCGGGCCAGTACTTGCGGCGGTCTTCGGTGTCGATGGTGCTGAGGTAGTTGAAGAGCGCGTCGATCCACACGTAGATGCGGTGGCCAGGGTCGTCGGGCATGAGGATGCCCCAAGACGTGGCCTCGTCACCGGCGACGACGGCGCGCGAGATCGGGATGTCCTGCAGCCCGTCGCGGAGACGCCCGAGCACCTCGTTGCGGCGCGACTCGGGAAGGATGAAGTCCGGGTTGGCGGCGATGTGGGCCGCCAGTTGCGTCTGGTACTTGCTCAGGCGGAAGAAGTAGTTTTTTTCGGAGCGTTTGACCAGCGGGCGGCCGGTGACAGGGCTGTTGTAGTTGGCTTCCTTGGCGGCGTTCTCGGTGAGGTACTCCTCCTGCGATTCATCGAACCAGCCGGTGTAGTCGCCTTTGTAGACATCGCCCGCCGCGAGCAGCTCGCGGATGTAGATGTCCACCTTGTCCTTGTGGCGGTTCTGGCTGGTGCGGATGAAGTCGTCGTTGGAGCAGTTGAGGAGGGCGAAGGCCTTGGCGAACTCGGCGGCGTTCTTGTCCGACCACTCCAGCGGCGTCATGCCGTGCTCGCGCCCGGAGGTGACGACCTTCTCGGCGTGCTCGTCGGTGCCGGTCAGAAAGAAGACATCGCGCCCGAAGAGGCGGGCGAAGCGGGCGGCGACATCGGCGACGGTCGTGGTGTAGCAGTGGCCGATGTGGGGCCGGTCGTTGACGTAATAGATGGGCGTGGTGATGTAGTACGTGGACATGATCGGGGAGTGTATGGGTTGCGCAGTGGGTTTGGGGCTTTCCGGGGGTTCTCCGGCGATTGAAAAGGTTGGTGACAAAGCTGTTGCACCGATAGGAGCCGGGGAACGTAGTGTTTTGTACAGGCCCCGCCGTTGCGGGCGGTGGTTGATTTTGGAGGTGCCCAATGCGTCGAACAACCATGAGCGTGATGTTGGCGGCCGGTTCGCTCCTGACGATCATCGGGGCGGCGACGGCGCAGCAGGTGGACACGCGCGTCGAGACACGCGCCGCTGGACAGCCGCCGCGGAACACGACGAACATCGGGCCGGGCAATCTGGTCGGGCGGCCGGGCTTGGGCGCACCGGGGGGCGGCGGGCGGGCGTTGGATGCCAACACGTCGGCCACGGGCGGGCGGTTCAACAACCAGGTGCGCGACATGCAGGCGCTCTACGACTTCAACAACGCCGTGGCGGACGGCAACGCGGGCTATGGCAAGAGCCTGCGCGTGCCGACGGCGACGACGAACTTCGACGGCTTCCGCGGGCTGCTGGGGAGCGAGTCGCAGTACCGGTTCCGGGCCGATTCGGCCTCGGGCGCGCAGATCGCGCAGGGCATCTCCAGCTCCGACGCTTTGCGCTACCAGTTCGCCATGGAGACGGGACGACCGGTGTCGTACCGGCTCTATGACGCGCTGTCGATCGCGCCGCGCGGCAACCCCGGCACCGGCGCCCAGGTGTCGGAGGGGATCGTGGCTGACCTGCGCTCGGTCTCGCAGTTCCAGTCCAACGCCTCGCGGTTTCCGACCGTGCTGGGGTATTCCAAATTCAACGACACCAGTTCCGCGGTGATCGCCAGCCCCTTGCAGGGCTTGGCGATGGTGGGCCTGGACCGAGGGACCGACGGCAAGGAAGGGCTGATTTCGGGGATGGAACAGGCCGGTCGCGGCGTGACGCGCCCCGCGGACATGCTGCGCTACGAGAACGACCGCAAACGCGACCTGCCGCCGAGCGCCGTGGACACTAAGGTGGATACGTCGGTGTCGAGCTACGGCACGGTGATGGACGCGTACAAGACCTCGTGGGAGAAGACCAACCCTGGCGCGGCCAAGCCCGATGGGACCAAACCGGATGGCAGCAAACCGGACGGGACCAAGCCCGATGGCACCAAGCCCGCCACGAGCACGCCCGGCACGGGCTTGACCGATCCGTCCAAGCCCGATCCGACGAAGCCCAACCCGTCCGGCACAGATCCGGCCAAGCCCGACGCGCCAAAGAACCAGCCGACATGGGAAGAGCGTCTGGACAACCTCCGCAAGCTGATGGACAAGACCAACAAGCAGGGCGGGCTGGTGATGCCGACGCGTCCTGCGCCGGAAGGCAATGAGGCCAACACGCGCTCGATCGCGCTGAACAACCCGGATCCCAAGCCCGAGACCAAGACCAACAAGCCGACCGATGACCGCTTGAGGCCGACGGCCGAATCGACCGCCAAGGTCAAGGCCGATGAGGCGCGGCGCGACGCGGCCCAGCGCTCGATCGCCGAAGCGCAGCAGATGAAAGAAACCATCGCGGCCTTGGCGGCGATGGACGCGCGGGTCGATTCATTCCTGCTCAAGGGCGAGCCGGTTGAGAGCCGGTTTGCACGGTTGATGAACGCCGCGGAAGCGGACCTCGCCAAGGGTTCGTACTTCGACGCCGAAGGGCTGTTCGTCGTGGCCCAGGCCCAGAAGCTCCGCGACGTGATGGCGCAGGTCGGCATGGTGCATGCCCGAATCGGTGCTGGTGTGCTCGTCTCGGCGGCCAACAGCCTCGACGACCTGCTGCGTCTGCAGCCCGAGGTCATCCCGGTCCGGTATGGTCCGCGGTTGCTGCCACCCAAGGCGCGTGCTGACCAACTGGCGGCGGACCTGATTGCTGAACTGAAGCAGCCCCAACCGACCACCGGCCCGCGCACGGGCCTGCTGCTGGCGTATCTGGGCTTCCAGTACGACCAGCGGACTTGGCTGGAACAGGGCTTGACCGCTCTGAAGGCCGGCACGCTGCCGACAGACGAGGCCGGTCAGCGGTTGTTCGAGGTTGTGTCGACGGTCTGGAACGCCAAGGTGCCCAAGTAACGGAAGCGGGCGGGTTTGAGGTCGAAAAATCAGGGGGTTGCGGTCCCTTGATTGATCCAAACGCAATCCTTACAATTGATCGTCAGAGCAGGTTCTAGAATGGGGCCCGGCGATCGCCCATGGATGGGCTGGCCGGGCTTGGGAGGCGATCCGTACGGCCACTGGGCCGTCCGGAGGATGGGTGGGTAGACCATGGATGGGATACAGATACGAAAAGGACCCGTACAGGTGCTGACGTCGGGAGCAAGCGTGGGCGGGCAGGGGCCGGTGGCCGCGGCGACCGCGCGCGCGATGTCGATCCGGGACTTTCTGACCGATGGGTCGCTGGCGCGGATGTGCGATGAACTGGCGCGGTTGACGGGCGTGCCGATCTGGCTGCAGGACAACGACGGGCAGGCGGTCATTCCGTCGCCGCCGGGCGAGCGGGGCGGGCAGGCGTGGCGCGTGGTGGACCCGATGACGGGTGCGGCGCGGGCGTTCGGTCTGGTGCACCGTGCGTACGACCCCAGCGCGGACTTGTTTGCGGCACCGATCCGCACGAGCGTGGGGGACATCGGGGCGATCATCATGCCGGCGGATTGGGGGCGCGACGATCCCAACGCGCGCCGCGCGCTGGAGCGGGCGCTCTCGATTCTCGCAGGTTCGGCGGTTGAGGCGGCCGAGGGGGCGATCGCGCTGCGCCAGAAGCTGCACGAACTGGACAGCCTCTTCCGGCTGTCGTCGCTGCTGGTGAAGGCCGACGATCCGCAGCGTGTGCTGCAGACGGCGCTCAACCTGGCGCTGGATGTGCTGCGGATGGACTGCGGGACAATCGCGCAGCTCGACGAGGACGGGGAGCTGCGGCACCGCGCGATGCGTGACCTCAGCCCCGAGTGGCTGGCGAATCCGACGCCGCTGACCATCGACGGCCACCTGCGCGAGCGGGCGATGGCGGGCGAGATCGTGGTGGTGGAGGACCTGCAGAGCGACCCTGAGATCATCGACCAGGAACGCGCCAAGCACGAGGGCGTGGTGACGCTGATCGGGGCGGGGTTGATCACCGGCGGGCGGCCGTTGGGGATGATCCGTCTCTACAGCCGGGCACGCCGGAGCTTTACCGATAAGGAACGCGAGCTGCTGCGGGCGATCGCCGACCACGCCGCGATGGCGCTCGGGCATGCCAAGCTGCGCGAGCTGCGCGAGGCGGACAAGCAGATGCAGCGCCAGCTGCGCGTCGCGGCCGATGTGCAGCGGCGCATGCTGCCGCGGAGCCTGCCGCGGTTCGCGCCGTTCGATCTGGCGGCGCGGTACGCGCCGTCGTACCAACTCGGCGGCGATTTTTATGACTTGTTTGACCGGCGCGGGCAGCTCGGCGTGGTGCTGGGTGATGTTGTGGGCAAAGGTGTGCCAGCCGCGCTGATCATGAGCGCGGTGCGCGCCACGCTGCGGGCCCACGCCTCGACCGATCTGCCGCTGGACGAAGTGGTCACGCGCGTCAACCGGGCGATGGTCCGCGACACACTCGAGAGCGAGTTTGTGACGATGTGGACGGGGCTGATCGACCCGCAGTCGCTGGTCCTTACTTACGGCTCGGCGGGGCACGACCCGGCGATGGTCTTTTCGCGCGACGGCCAAATGGTTGAACTCGCCGCGGGCGGGATGGCCCTGGGAATCGACGGCGACCAGGCGTACCAGACCAGCAGCCACCAGCTCCGCCCCGGCGATGTGCTGCTGGCGTACACCGATGGGCTGCCGGACGCCGCGGACTTTGAGAACCGCAAGTTCGGCAAAGACCGGGTCCGTGAGACGGTGGCGGCGCTGCTGGCGGCCGAGCCGGGCGCATCGGCCCAGCGCGTGGTCGAGCATATCGCCTGGACGCTGCGCCAGTTCTGCGGCGTGCGTCTGAGCGTGGACGACGTGACGTTGGTGGTGGTGCGGGTGCGCGAGGGGGATCAGGCAGCGCGGGGCGGTTCGGACCTGGCTCCGTTGGAGCCCGGGAACCGGTAGCTCTCGACGTCGCCCTTGAGGGTGTCGAGGTTGCGCTGCATGCGGTCAAGCTCGGCATCGATGTTCTTGACGAGCTTGCGGAAACCGCCGCCGGAGTTCTCGGGCTTGGCGGGTGCGCTGCGCCGGGCCTGGGCGAGTGCCGCGGCCGGGAAGACCAGCTTGCGAGGCTCGGGGACAATCGGTTCGGGAGGGTGGAATTTCATCCGGCCCATGGCGTATTCCTGGCGGGACGTGTGTGCCGCCAAGGAAGGTCGGCCCGCGCGGGGTCCGGGTTCAACCGCGGGCTCGTGTACGGCAGAGAATGCACCGATTGTGCGGGCGAGACGTCAAGAGCTTCGTGCCTTGACGCCCGGGCGGGGCGGGTTTGCGAAGTTACTGGCCGCTCACGTCCGAGAACGGGCGTGCATGTTCAGCCCGCGTTCACGGGTGACGCAGGGGCGTGGCGGATGAGCTGGTTGTCGGCGATGAGGCGGTAGACCTCGCAGCGGGTCATCAGGTCGTCGTGGCGGCCGATGCCGACGATGCGCCCCTGGTCCATGACGACGATGCGGTCGGCGTGGACGACGGTGCTGAGCCGATGGGCCACGACGAGGCAGGTGCGGCCCCGTGCGAACTCCGAGATGGCCTCGGCGATCTTGGCCTCGCTGTCGGCGTCGATCATGCTCGTCGCCTCGTCGAGGATGAGGATGGAAGGGTCGCGAAGGATGGCGCGGGCGATGGCGATGCGCTGGCGCTGGCCGCCGGAGAGGCCGACGCCGTTCTCGCCGATGGGCGCTTCGTAGCCGCCCGGCTTCTCGACGATGAAGTCCTCGGCGCGGGCCCGCCTGGCGGCGGCGCGGACCTCTTCGAGAGAATGGTTGTCGAGGCCGTAGGTGAGGTTCGAGAGGATGGTGCCGCGGAAGAGCACCGCCTCCTGCGTGACCACGCCGACCTGCCCGCGCAGCGAGGCGAGCGAGACGCTGGAGATATCTGTGCCGTCGATAAGGATCCGGCCCGAATCGGGCTCGAACAGACGCGGGATCATGGAAAGGACCGTGGTCTTGCCCGAGCCGTTGGGCCCGACGAACGCGACGGTCTCGCCGTGACGGATCTCCAGCGAGAATCCGGCGACGGCCGGACGCTCCTGCCCCGGGTAGTTCAGCCAGACGTTCTCGAAGCGGATGGTGGCATGGTGGCGTGCCAGTGCGGGCTTGTCGGTCGCCCCGCCGTCGATGTGCTCGATCGGCTCACGGAGCAGGGCGCACAGTCGCTCGGCGGCGGCGGCGGAAGGCTGCAGTTCCGTCTGCATCACGGTGAGCGGCTTGAGTGCTTCGCCGGCGATGCCGAGGGCTGCAAGGGTGACGAGGAACTCGGCGGCCTGCATGCGACCCGACAGGATGACTTGGGCAGCGGCGATGGTGAGGCCGCAGACGATGAAGATCGTCAGCACCTCGGTGATGGGGCTGGCCAGGGCGCGGGCGGTGCGGGCCTTGAGTTCGTGGCGGAGCATCTCGGCGCTGGTGGCCTCGAACTGCTCGGCGGCGCGGGCTTCGGCGGTGTTGGTCTTGACGACGCGCAGGTGATCGAGCGATTCGCTTGTGGTGACGAAGATGGACCCCTGGGCCTGGAGCAGGCGCGTGCTGGCGCGGCGGATCTTGCGGCTCAGGAGGCGGATGGCGTAGAACAGCGGGAGCACGACGGCGACGGCGATGCAGGTGAGCATCCAGTTGGTGAACAGCGCGAAGATCACCGCGGCGCCGCCGCGCAACGCCTGGGCGAGGGTCTTGTTGAGGATGATGCCCAGCCCGCCGCCGACGACGGCCGAATCGGTCACGATCTGGTTGACGATCTGCTTGGGTCCGAGGGCTTGCACCGCGCCCAGCGGCATACGGACGGTGTGGGCGAAGGCCATGCGGCGCAGATCCATCGTGGTACGGGCCACGGCGGTGTTGGCGAAGGTGAGGTTGAGAAACATGAATAGCCCGCCGAAGACGGCCAGCACGGCCAAGGCGGTGAGCACGTACACAACCGTGAGGAACGGATCGTTGGTGAGCGAGTCGATGACGCTCTGCGGGATGATGTTGCCGATCTTGGGGTTGTACTCGGTCGCGAGCGTCTGCAGGCCCTTGCCGCTGCCGGGGCCGGTGCCGAGAATGTTGCCGACAACGGGGACCACGCCGACGAGGCCGATGGTGAGACCGCCGGCCGAGAGCAGGGCGAAGACCATCGCGCCGACCAGCAGGCCGCGGTGGCGGAGCAACAGTTTGGCGAGGCGCCAGAAATCGCGCATGTGCCGGTGATTGTTGGGGCGCTGGAGGGCTAGAGCGAATGCGCGAGGAGCCCGCCGAGAACCCCCCGCCACTCACCGTACAGGTACGGCAGCGCGTGCCGGGCATGGATGGAGCGGATCTGCTCCAGCATCCGCTCGCTCAGTTCGTTCTGCCACAGCTGGGCGGAGTGGTCGCAGAAGTAGACACGGCAGCCAAGTGGTTTGATCGCGTGGACGCCGCAGAGGTTCTCGATCTGGAACGGGCATCCGCCGCGGGCGAGGGCGTCGTCAAGTGTCGCGCGGGTGAGCGCCTGCTCGCGCGGCAGGCGCGTCAGGCAGTACGCGGCCTCGAGACCGGTGACGAACAGCAGGTGTCCGGTGGCGGCGAAGTTGCAGCAACGCCCGCTGGCCCAACAGGCCGGGCCGCGAGCCTCGATCGCGTCAGCGGTGGCGAGGTAGACCGCCTCGAGTGCGTCGGTGATGTCCGGC
Organism: Phycisphaerales bacterium; assembly: GCA_050730675.1. Lineage (GTDB taxonomy): Bacteria > Planctomycetota > Phycisphaerae > Phycisphaerales > UBA1924 > JBOHNM01. Next base: position 13,258 of record JBOHNM010000075.1, read on the forward strand.
CGCTGCGCGGCGGCGAGCCAGGCGCGGGCGTCGTCGGGATCGATATTCACATTCAACATGCGAACCTAGATCTTGAACGTGTCGCGCCGGATACGGACCTCTTCAATCGGGACGAGCACGCCTTTGTCGATGCCGGGGCAGGTACGTTTGGCGTCGTCCCACGTCTTGCGGCTCTTGAGCAGGCTGGACCAGAACGGCCATGTGCGGCACTGGGTCGGCCGATCTTCGTAGACGCCGCAGACGGCCTTGCCGGGGATCTTCTGGCGGTCGAGGAAGACGCAGTCCCATCCCTGCGGCGACTTCTTCTCGTTGAGCGAGCGTCCCTCGGCCATGACGTTGGTGTACTCGTTTTTGAACTTGCCCACGGAGATTTTGAGGCGCTTGGCGAGGGCTGCGCACTCCTCGTCGTTGACGATCACGAACCCGGGCGGGCCGGAGCAGCAGTTGCCGCACATGGTGCAGCCGAAGCGCAGGCCCTTGCCGCCCTCGGGGGCATCGGGCTGCGTGAACCACTCGGGTGTCGGGGGCTTGGGCATCGGCCCAGTGTACGACGGTGGGGCGAGCGGTCAGGCGCAGCGCGTCTGGACGCCGAGAACTACGCGGGCCGCCTCGGCTGCAAGGCGGGTGGCCTGCTCCTCGAGCTTGGTTCGGGCCATCGAGTCGGGGATCAGCGGCGTGTTGATGCGGACGTTGCAGACGCTGGCGCGTGCCGCGGCATCGGCGAGGATGGCCGCGATCTGCAGGTCCGAGCGGAGCCAGGTGTTGGTGATGGGGCAGAGCGTTTCGCAGAGCCGCGCGATGTCCACGGCGGCGGCGAGCGTCGCCATCGGCACCTGGATGCAGGCGGAAACAGCGGCGGGGAATTCGGCAGCGCGCTTTGCGTCGGTCTCGGGGAGCTTCTGGAGCGCGTTCAGCCAGGCGTACGCCTCGGCATCTTCGGTCGCGAGTTCAAGGAACACGGCGCGGGCTCGTTCGAGATGGCGCTTAGCGTCCTGCAACGCGGACTCGTGCTGCACGAGATCCTTCTTGCCAAGGGAATAGCTCACCACCATCCCCGCAAGCGCCGAGGCGGTCGCGCCCGTGGCCGCGGCGACGGCGCCGCCCCCTGGCGTGGGACTCTTGGCTGCCGTGGCCGCGAGGAATTCATCGAAGCGGAATGTGCCAAGGGGTTGCATGTCCCCGATCGAAGGCGTGGGAAACAAGTGAAGCAAGCTGCACCGCGCCGCGACCAATTACGGCCGCGTCCCTTGAAAGGAATCGACGTTGTGTGGGCGGATGCGTGACCCACCAGTCTGTACGCACCGGGCAGGGTTCGGGATCACCGAACAACGAAGAAGAAACCGCGTTCATTCGGCTTCTGATTCGGCCAATGCGCGGCTATTTTTCTTCGGACCGCCCTTGAGCATGAGCATCGCGCCCACCACGCCGAGCATGCCGCAGGCCCACTGCCATGCGTTGAGCCGCTCGCCGAAGAGCAGAAACGAGCCGACAGCGGTGAAGATCGGCTGGAGTTGGATGATGCCGATGCTCACCGCGACGCCCAGGCGCGAGAGGCTGGCGTAGTACATCACGTGGCTGATCGCGATGCCGATGAAGGCGGAGGCAATCAGCAGCAGCCAGCTCCACAGGGAAAAATTGGCGAGCGGGAATGTCGGATCCGGCGGCGGGAGCGATGCGGGGAGGATGCCGGGGGCCAGCGGCGCCAGCAGCGCGAACGAGATCGCGCCGACCGCCGTGTACTGACAGATGACGCCGAAGCTGGTGATCGGTGAGTACTTGTTGACGTAGTAGCGGACGCTCAGGCCGTAGCCGGCGAAGAAGAGACCCGAGAGGAACGCGACCGCGACGCCGAGGAAGGTGACGGCGGCGTGGGCCCCTTCGCCCTTGTCCTTCACCATCACCAGCCCCACCGAGCCGACGACGACCATCACCATGCCCGTCCAGTAGCGCGGCGAGCTGAGTGTCGAGCGCTCGGCGGGGAAGAGCAGGTACGCCCCGAGGGTGACGAAGACGATCTGGGAGCGGAACACAAAGCTGAACATCCCCGGCTCCAGCAGCGCGGGGCCGAAGGTGAAGAACGTCTGGCCGAAAAGGTTGAAGATGGCCGGCACGATCGCCAGACCAAAGAGCGGCCGAGGAAGATTGCCGCGTTTCCAGGTGAAGAAGAGAAACGGGAGCCAGAACCCCGCGGAGATGGCGTAGCGCCAGCCGTTCTGGCTGATCGGGTCGAAGTGCAGGTCCTTGGTGAAGTGCCGCAGGAACAGCGGCACCGCGGCCCACGACAGGAGCGTGAGGAGGATGAGCACGACGGCGGTAGTGCGCGTGGTGTGCGGGGTTGGAGCGACAGAGTTCAAGGGCGGAGCTTAGGGGAGAGCGAGGGGCGAGTGACCAGCAAGGGCGTGGTGAGTTGCCAGGGCGAGCGGCCGAGAATTCGGCGAGCATCGGTGGTTGGCTCTCTCTGGCTACTCGGTACTGTGCGACTGACCGCTCGGTTCGGTCCAATTGCGCCATCGCCACACCGCCAGCGTCGGCGGCGTGATCGCCGCGGCGTTTTTCGCCGCGAATCCCCCCACTTCATCGATCGCCACCCACGCTACATCGAGGTACTCCCACTCGCAGCCGTCGGCGGCGCACAGGCCGCGGCGGGGGTCCACGATGCCGGGCCAGCGCACAGGCATGATGAGGTCCAGGCTGAACGCCCGGTCGTCCATCACCATGGCGCGAACGGGATCGCAGTCGGCGGGCGAGAGGTTGACGCCCATCTCCTCGGTGGCTTCGTGGACGAGTGACCGGGCGATGTCGTCGTGCGTGATTTCGCTCGCGGTCGATGCCGCATCCACACCGCCGCCGGGCGCGATCTCCCACATGCCGCCGTAGACGCGGGTTTGGGTGCCGCGGCGAGCGATGAGCACGTGCTCGCGGCCGGCGCGGTCACGCCCGGTGATGAGGCCTTTGACGCCGAGCAGGCGGATGCCGTGGTCACCGACCGATGGATGGTGCTGCGTGGCCAGGTCCATGTAGCGGCGGCGGCTGCACTGGATCACGAGGCCGCCGCCGTCCGCGCCGGCCTCCACACCCTCGATTTCGTTCACCACGATAATGTGTCCATCGTGCAGGCGGTCGTTGGCGAGACGCATCTCCCGCCATGCGCCGCCGACGTCCGCCGACGGGCGAGGGCCGGTGTCGGCCACGAACCGGAAGCGAAGACCCGACGGCGGCACGGTCAGAAGCGTTGCGCCCGGCAGGTCGGTCCAGGTCAGGCTGGTCAACGCGGGGTTCATCGGTGCGGCTCATCCTCCCAGCAGCTTCTCGAGCCCCGGCATCTCGCCCAGGCCCAGCTTCTGCGCTTCGGCGCCGATCTCCTCGGCCGCCACTTCCTTGCAGCGCAGCAGCGCGGCGTTGACCGCACCGGCAAGCAGCCGCTCGACCTGGGCCTTCCCCTCGGCGTCGCGTGAGGCCGTCGCGGCGATCGCTTCGCTCACCCGCACTTCGAGCACCTGCATCTTGCCGCTCATCACCACGGCGATGCCCGCCGCACCGGTGGCGGCGTCCTTCGCGCCTTCGACGATGATCCGTCGCTGCTCGAGGCGGGCCTGGACGTCCTTCATCCCCTGCTGGATGGCGTCCTTGTTCTTCATCAGGTTGGCGACGGCGCCCATGGTCTTGAACGAGTCGAACACTTGAAGCTCCTGAAGGCGTACCACGGATTTGCACGGATCAGAAAAAAACAAGAGGCGATGATGATGAAGTGTCAAACACTGAGACGGTTGGGTATTATTTCGATTTCCTTTTGAGTCCGTGCAGATCGGTGGTTGGTCTTGTCTTACCGATCATCCGCACGTCGCGGGCCAACTCGCACCACGCGTGCGCCAAGCAGCTCGACGACGCTCTGCACCAGCGGGTGCTCGCGGGCCTGCTGGGAGAGTTCCGCGCCCGAGGGGCCGACCGATGCGCTTCCCTCAGCGCCTGCGTTGGCCCCATTGGCTCCGGCGGGCGGACCCTCGACGGGGAGCCACTCCAGCCGTGGCGATCGCCCGGTGACGCGCGTCAGGGCATCCACGAGCACGGCCTCGTTGGCATCGGACTTCAGCAGGAACAGCGATTTCGCGGGAGCGCCGATCACCGCCTTGCCGTCGCTCAGTGACCGCAGTTGGCACGGCTCGAAGAGCACGCGCTGGGACTGCTTGGTCATCGCGTCGATGGCCGCGGACCACACCTCCGCCAGCGGCGCGTCCGCGCGGATGCGAACGTCGAGTGTCGGTGCTTCGCTCGGCCTGGGCGACGGCCCGGGCACAGGCGTCGGCGTGCGCACCACGGGCGCTGGGGCCACGGGCAGCGGCGGTCGGACGATTGGCGCGGGGGGAGAATCCTCCGCTTCGTCCGCCGCCGTCAGCGTTTTTTTGCGGTGGCTCCCGCAGGAGCCGGGGCACGCGCCGGCGTCTGCACCGGCGGGCGGGGGGGGGCGGCGCTCGCGGCCCCGTTGCCCGCGATCAGCGCGGTGACATCGGCGAGCTTCTCGGCGCTCGCCAGGCGGACGACCAGCGCATCCACCAGCGCCCGCGGGAACGAGCACGACTTGATCCGCCCAGCGACACTCTCGCATAGCGCAATCATGTGGACAAGGCCCGCGGGGTCGAAGCGATTGGCCTGCTCGGCGGCCTCTTTCTTGGCGTCGGCGGAGAGCTCGACCAACTCGGTGCCGGGGCCGCAGGCGGCGATCACCATCAGGTCGCGCAGACGCTCGGCAAGACTGGCGAGCGTCTGGTCCATCGAGATGCCGCGGACCAGCAGGTCGTTGGTGCGGTCCAGTGCCTCGGCGGCATTTCCATCGGCCAGGGCGTCCACGAGTTCGACGACCAGTTGGCGTGCGGGCAGGCCGACGAGGTTCTCGAGCATTTCGGGCGTGAGCTTCTTGTCGCCCACGGCCATGAGTCGGTCGAGAAGCGAGAGTGCATCGCGCATCGAGCCGTTGGCGAGCCGCGCCACCGCGTGCAGCAGCTCGTCGTCGGCCTGGAGCTTCTCCGACTTGACGACGTGGGCCAGGTGTTTGGCGATCTGGGCTGTGGAGATGTTCTTGAAATCGAAGCGCTGGCAGCGGCTCTGGATCGTCGCGGGGACCTTGTGCGTCTCGGTGGTGCAGAGGATGAACACCACGTGCGCCGGCGGCTCCTCCATGGTCTTCAGCAGCGCGTTGAACGCTGCCTGCGAGAGCATGTGGACCTCGTCGATGATGTAGATCTTGTACTTGCCGCGCATCGGCCGGTAGACCGACCCGGCGATCAGCTCGCGGGCCTGTTCCACGGAGTTGTTGCTGGCCCCGTCGATCTCGATCACGTCGGTGTCGCGCCCGGCCATGATGGCCGCGGCGACCTCTTCGTTCACCTTCCCCTTGGCGTCGCGGGCGTTGAGCTCCACGGCGAAGATGCGGGCCGTGGACGTCTTGCCGACACCCCGCGTGCCGGTGAAGAGGTACGCGTGCGCCACGCGGTCGAGCTTGATCGCGCTGGTCAGCGTCTGCGCGATCGCCTCCTGCCCGACAAGTTCGTCGAAGGACTGGGAGCGGTAACGCCGGGCGAGGACGGTGTAGGACATAGGCCCGATGGTATTGCCCGCGTGCGCCCGCCCGCGTCGTACTGTCGGCAGGCCCCACCGCACGGACACCGCCGCGAATTCCAGCCGGAATCGACCCTCTTTCGCCAATTCCCCGCGTCTGGTACGCTCCCCCCGCCTACGGAGGAGCCCATGTTCGAACTCTTCAAGCGCGAGACGATGGCGGCCGGTTCTGTCTTGTTCCGTGGCAATCTGCCGCCCCGCCCGCAGGAGTTCGACTACCTCCGCAAGCTGGGAGTAGAGATCCGGCCCGGCTCCGACCACGGCGATGCCCACTGGTCCCTCGAGCTTCGCCACAAGGATTGGGGCGACGCCAAGTTGGTCGCCCTGCGCGGCGCCCCGGCGCCGCCGCGCCAGATGCTCACGTGGTACGCCGCTTTGACCGACGAGGAGCGCGACCTGGCGGCGGCCTCGGCCTCCTCGGTCTCCATCAGCGTCAACTCGAAAAAGAAGAACGTGCTCCGCGACCGCAAGCACCTGCTCCGCTTCGCGCGATCGATCATGGGCGGGGACGGTGTGCTCGTCGCCGACCACACTTCTCAGTTGTTCTGGTCGCGCTCGATGCTCGACGACGAACTTGCGCACGACGCCGACCTGGACATCACCGCGATCTACTGCGTGCACGCCGTCGGCGCCAACG
>JBOHNM010000076.1:0-19291 GCA_050730675.1 Phycisphaerales bacterium
CGGGCCGCCGACGCTCATGGACTTGAACCAGCGGCCGGAGACGAGGTAGTAGTAGTGGCTGTCGATGAGGTCGAGGAAGAGCGGCATCGAGGGGTTGCTGACGTACATCAGGCGCGTGCCGTGGATGGGCGAGTACTCGAGCGGGCCTTGGGTCATGATGAGCTCGGCGACCTCGGTGCTGACGATGACTTTGGTGGTGACCTTGGCCGGGACGCCGGGGATGTTCTTCTTGACGGCGGCCCAAGTGCCGTCGGAGGGGAAAACGTTGAAGCTGGCGGGGAGGCTGGAGGCGGTGGTCCAGGGGCCGGCGACGGGATCGGGGGCGGTGAGCCACGAATCGCCGTTGAGCAGGTAGTACTGCGAGCTGGCGATGTCCATCAGCACCGTCCAGTTGGTGTTGACGGCGAACATGATCTGGGTGCCGGGGATGGGCTTGAACTGCGGCGTGCCCATGAAGATGACGAGGATGGCGGGCGAGTCGCTGAAGAAGATCGGCGGGGGCTCCATGTTGAGCGCGACCGTCGGGGCTTTCACGGAGTTGTGCATGTAGGCGAGCACGTGGTCGAGCGAGCAGCTCAGGTATGGGATCTTGGAGAGGCAATCGGTGACGGCGGCCTTGAGGGGCGCGGCCTGGGCATCGGTCGTGCCGGGGAAACGCGCATCGAGCTTCATGTTGGCGATCATGACCGTGCGGGCAGCATCGTCCACGTAGGTATCGCCCTGGACGGCGATGACGCCGAACTGCGGGGCGGTGGTGCCGGCGGGGGTGACGGCGACGGCGGAGCGGAAGCGGATGGTCGAGTGGTCCTTCCAGGCGTCGATCTGGGGCTGGTAGATCAGGACGGTGTTGCCGTCCTTGTTGAACGTGCGCGGCCAGACCGGCGCGGTGGTGGTGGGCGTCGCGGCCTGGACGATCTGGGCTGCGGCGGCGGGGGCCGCGGTAACGAGGCCGGCGGCGCCGCTGACGGCCCAGGCGGCCAAGAGGGAGAACGAAGCGGCCAGGAGACTCACGCGGGGGAACATACTCATTGTTGTGTCCTTGGTGCAGAGCCGTCGGCGGGCGAGCGGTCGCGGCCGGGGCGGGACGAGCGGGGGGGTGAAATCTATCGAAGCCCGGCGCGACGGCGGTTGGGCCGCCGCGGGGTGCTGGATTGTTAGCAGGCCGGGGTCAGGGCTTCTCGACCCAGATGGCCACGGCTTCGCTGACGCGGGCGGCGACATCATCGCCGACGCGCAGGCGGGACATGTCGGCGGAGGGAGTCACGCGAAGGGTCCGGCTATTGCCGGCGGGGCCCTGCACGGTGATGGTGCGGGCGGCGTTGTTGATGGCGGTGACGCGGGCGACGACCATCTCGGTGTCGGCGACGACGATGCCGGGCTTCTCGCCCTTGGCGGCGAGGGCGACGAGCGAGCCCTCGGAAGCGGAGGGGGCCATGCTGCTGGGGCCGACGTAGACGGCGACGGCCTCGGCGACCGAGGCCTTGACGACGTCGCCTGGCTTGATCTGGTTGAAGTTGACGGCCTGCTCGCTGACCTTGTAGGTGGTGACCACGCCGTCGCTCCACTTGAGCGTGACGTGGCGGGTGGCGTAATCGACCGACTGCACGGTGGCGGCCTTGGTGGTGCCCTCGACCTCGTAGGTGGCGAGGTTGGCGGGGGCGGGCTGCTTCTCGTTGGAGCAGGCGCCGAGGGCGAGGACCGGGGCGAGGGCGAGGAGGGCGAGGAGGGTGAGAGTGAGGGACGTGGATCCGAATTTCATGCGTCTGTCCTTTGGTTGGTGCGGGTCGTTAAAAAACACGAATACGTGCATAGCTACGACGCTGTTTGGACGCTCGGTCGGGCCGGCGTTGGCCTGGGGTCATTGCGTCTTGCGCTGGGCTTCCTCGGCCCTGTCCTGGAGGGCCTTCTCCGCGTCGGCGCTGAGCTTCTCAAGCTCGATAGTCAGGTTGCTGAGCGTGCCGGTGAAACGGAAGGGCACCTGGTAGTCCTTGTCGTCCACGCCGGTGCGGGTATCGACGCCGACATCGAAGCTCTCGTCGATCGCCATGAGGAAGGGGATGGTATGGGGGATCGTGCGGGACGCGATTTCCTTGCCGTCCACTCTGAGCACACCTGCGCCCCCTTTGCCGAACCCGGGGCCCTCGCGCTTGAAATCAAACACGATCGTGTGCTTTCCGGGTGCGAGCGCCTCGGTCGCCTCCCAGCGGAATCGCTCCATATCGAGGAAGTTGTAGACGAAGACGGGCTTTCCCTTGAGGACATAGAGCCCCCAGCCGGCGAAGCGTCCGCCGGCGGTGACGAGCATCCCCTCGGCGCCGTCTTTGGGGACCTCGAGCTCCGCGGTGATGGTGTAGGACTTGTTCAGGAGACTCGGCGCATCGCTCAGCGGCAGGCCGGAAATTTCGCCGGAGAAAGAGAAGGTCGTTCGCCCGGCGGTGGCGCTGGGGCGCGGAGTCACTATGCGCTGGAGGATTGTGTTGTCCATGGGGAAGACGTTGTACTTCGCCGCCTCCATGATGAAAAGTTCTTTCATGTCGCGCAGCTTTTCGGGCATCTTCGCGGCGAGATCGTTGAATTGCGAGTAGTCCTCGGTGAGGTTGTAGAGTTCCCACTGGTAGCCGTTGATGACGTCGTCCGGGAGCTTGCCGGTGCCCATGAGCCACGGTGGGGCCGCGGGCGTGGTGCACGCGTACCAGCCGTCGTGGTAGATGCCGCGGTTGGCGAACATCTCGAAGTACTGTGTGTTGCGCGTAGAGGGGGCGGCGACGGCGGCCTTGTCCCAGGTGTAGGTCATGCTGACGCCCTCGATGGGCTTCTGCGCGATGCCGTTGAGCATGTCGGGGGCCTTGATGGCCGCGGCGTCCAGGATGGTCGGGACGAGGTCGATCATGTGGTGGAACTGGGAGCGGACTGCCCCGACGTCCTTGATGCGGTTGGGCCAGGACATGACCATCCCCTGGCGGGTGCCGCCGAAGTGGGAAGCGACCTGCTTGGTCCATTTGAAGGGTGTGTCGAAGCCCCAGGACCATGCCACAGACATGTGTGGATAGGTGAATTGGGAGCCCCACACATCGTAGAACTTGAGTTGCTCTTTGACGGGGATGTCAATGCCCTGGATCGAGGCGTATTCGTTGGGTGTGCCGAGGGTGGAGCCTTCGGCGCTGGTGCCGTTGTCGCCGGTGATGTAGATGATCAGGGTGTTGTCGATCTTGCCCATGTCCTCAACGGACTGGATGACGCGGCCAATCTCGTGATCGGTATAGGCGACGTAGGCCGCGAACACTTCGGCCTGGTGGGCGAACAGGCGCTTGCTGTCGGCGTCGAGCGTGTCCCACATCGGGAGGCTGTCGGGCCATGGTGTGAGCTGGGTGTTCGCCGGGATGACGCCGAGGCGCTTCTGGTTGGCGAAGATGTCGTCGCGCATCTTGTTCCAGCCGCCGTCGAACTTGCCCTTGAACTTGGCAATCCATTCGGGCGTGGGGTGGTGCGGCGCGTGCGTGCCGCCGGGGACGTAGTAGACGAAGAAGGGCTTGTCTGGGGCGGCAGCGTGGAGTTGCTTCATGTGGCCGATGGCGTTGTCGGCCATGTCGGTGATGAGGTTGTAACCCGGCTTGCCGATCCACGGGAAAACCTGGGTAGTGTTCTGGAAGAGGTACGGCGTCCACTGGTCGGTCTCGCCGCCCATGAAGCCGTAGAAGTACTCGAAACCCATGCCAACGGGCCACTGGTCGAAGGGGCCGGCGGTGCTGTACTGGTATGCGGGCGTGTTGTGATTCTTGCCGAACCAGCTCGTGGCGTAGCCGTTCTGCTTGAGGATCTCGCCGATGGTGCCGTTGTTGACGCCGATGATCGAGTTGTAGCCGGGAAAGCCGGTGGCCTGCTCGGAGATAACACCGAAGCCGACGGAATGGTGGTTACGCCCGGTGATGAGCGCGGCGCGCGTCGGCGAGCACAATGCCGTGGAATGGAACTGGGTGTAGCGGATGCCCCTTGCGGCGAGCTTGTCCATGGCCGGGGTGGGAATGACGCCGCCGAACGTGCTGGAAACGCCGTAGCCCGCATCGTCGGTCATGATGAGCAGGACGTTGGGTGCCCCCTTGGGGGGAACAATCTGCGGGGGCCAGAAGGGCTTGGAGTCCTTAGCACCGAGGCCGATCTGCCCGCCGAACGGGGCCGGGGGGTTGGGGAGGTAGCGCGGGTCGATGGTGGTCGTGGAGCTTGGCGAGCCGGGCTGGCCGGTGGTCTGCTGGGCGGCTGCGGCGGCTGCGGCGGACACGCCCGCGGTAATTGTCAGCGCGGCGGTGGCCAAGAGCAACGAGTGCCGGTTTGAGCTGCTACACATCAAAATGTCTCCCTGGTGCCTGAGGCTCTTGCTTATTGACCTTGACGATGGCGGGCGGGGGCACGAGCGGATGCCGGACCGTGCGCCGAGTCTACCACACTTGGGGGGCGAATATGGCGGACGGCGCGGTGAAGAGGGTGTGCAAATGGGAGGAGGGGCGTTGATTTTGCGCGACGCCACTGTCAATGCGGAGACAAGTGTCCAGCACGATCAGGCGCGTGGCGAACGAGCAATCACCAAACCGAATGCGAGTGGGGTGTGAATCTGCGGGCCCGATTTGCGTGGCGGCGGTGACAAGCCGCTGTGTGTGGAATTTGTGATTTGCATCGGGGAAAACCCGGGGGCAGTTTCCGCGGCAGCAGCGATCGGCGCGCGGCGCTGGAGTAACGGTGGGACGGCTTCGGACTGGGTTTGGGTGCGGGCGAGTATTAGACTCCGGCACGGGGGGCCGTTATCAAGAGGCGCATCATGCGTTCGGGGTTGACGGGAGTCGCGGCGTTCACCGGCATCGCCATGGCCGCTGGCGCGGCTATGTGCCATGCCGACGGCGATGGACTGCTGGACTCGAGCCAGAACGAGCTTCGGATCCGTCCGGGGCTGGTGATGGCGGGGATGGACCAGCCGCCTCCGTCGCCGGTTCAGTCGGTTGCTGGAGAACCGGAAAAGCAGGAAGACCTGGCCCAGAGCGCCCCGGCCGACGGCTCGGAGGAACTGGCCAAGAAGCTGAGCAACCCCGTCGCGGATCTGATCAGCGTGCCGTTCCAATTCAACTACGACTCCGGATTCGGGCCGAAGAACGCCGGGAAGGTCACGCTCAATATCCAGCCCGTGATCCCGGTGTCGATCAACGAGGACTGGAACGTCATCATCCGGACGATCCTGCCGGTGGTCTATGCGGCGTCGCCGGCCACCGGCACTCCCGATACCACGGGATTGGGTGATACGACGCAGAGCTTCTTCTTCTCGCCGAGGAAGGGGGACATCATCTGGGGCGTGGGGCCGGTGTTCCTGTGGCCGACGGCGACCGACGGCCTGCTGGGGACGCGCCAGTGGGGCTTCGGTCCGACGGCGGTGGTGCTCAAGCAGGATGACGGGTGGACCTATGGCATGCTGGCCAACCACATCTGGACGGTGGCGGACAACACCGGGCAGGCGGTGAACTCCACGTTTTTACAGCCGTTCGTCAGTTACACGTGGCATACGGCGACTTCGCTGACGCTCAACACCGAGAGCACGTACGACTGGAAGAGCCACCTGTGGAGCGTGCCGATCAACCTGATGGTCAGCCAGGTCGTCAAGATCGGCGAACTTCCGGTGTCGTTTCAACTCGGCGGGCGCTATTACGTGGATGCCGCGACCGGCATGCCCGACTGGGGGCTGCGGTTCAATATCACGCTGCTGTTTCCCAAGTGACCTGAACGCGCGACGGCCGGGATCAGCGCCACCGACCCTCGTGGGTCTTCCAGTAATTCAGCGTGGGGCCGGCGGCCTTTATCACTTGATCGAGTTCAAAGGTGCGGTCGGTCGGCTTGGCGTTCTTCCAGAATGAATCCGCGCGGGCCATGACGCCGCAGACCTTTGCGGCGGCGGTGTAGGCGGCCATCTGGCGTTCGCTGGGGGCGGGGCCTTCGGCGGTGGGCATTTCGGAGAGCAGGAATTCGAGGGCGGGGGCTTCTGCGCGACTGAGGGCTTGGACGGCATCGCGATCGCCCTTGCCGGCGCGGTCGAGGAGAGCGTTGATGCTGACCTTGGTGGGGAGCGATGCGAGCACCATGTAGAGCTTGGCGCGTTCGGACTGGGTGACATCCGGGCGGTCGCAGAGGGCGACCAGGTCGGCATCGGCGGCGGAGATGTGCAGGCGCCAGATGGTCTGGACGGCGGTGCGGACGGCGTCCTTCTTGGACTCGCGGCTGGTGATGATGGGCTTGAGCGTGGTGACGTACAGGTCGTCGCAGTACTTGACGTAGGTTTCCGCCATGCGCTTGACGAGGTGCTCGGGCGTGGCAACCTCGCCAGGGTCGATCTGGGCGAGGAGTTTGCCGTCGGGGGAGACGATGGCGATGTAGCGGCCAAAGTTGGTGGGGAGACCGAGTTCCTTGCACTCCTCGATCACGCGGCTGTTGCGGGAGACGCGGATGGCGATGTAGCAGTGCTTGGCGATGGCGACGATGGTGGGATCGCGGAAAGCCTCTTCCTGTGCGTTCTCGAGTTCGTTGCCCTCGAGGACGCCGGCGCTGGTCCAGTCGGTGATCCAGAAGAGGAGTGGAAGAGACTGTTGCTTGGCCTGGTCGATGGCGGTGCGGGCGTTGCCGCCCCACTGGATCGGGCTTTGCCCGCAGACGGAATGGGGGAGGGCCAGAGCGAAGAGGACTGCGGCGGCGAAGGCGTGGAGCACGGATCGGGACATGGGGAAAACTCCGTCTGGAGGGTCTGTCGCGAGAGTGTACCGCCCCTGCGAGCGCGGTGTGATCAACCGTTGTGCGAATGCCTGGTCTGGTATGCTGGCGCCATGGACCAGCACAGCTTCATCATGGCGGGATTGGCGGCCGGAACGGTGTGCGCGGCGGCGCTGGGGCAGACGGGTTCGGGCGCGACCGCGAGCGGCCAGACGATGGCTCAGTCCGCGGGCGAGACGAAGCCGGCCGACATGGGCCAGGATGTCAAGACCGGCGAACCGAAGTCGGGTGAAGAGGCTGATCCGCGGACGAAGCTGGACGGCTGGCACGGATCCGCGGCCCTGAACATCTGGGCCCCGTCCCTCTCCGGCAACGTGGCGGCCCGGGGCGCGAGCGCGCACGTGAACGAGACTTTCATTCAGATTGTGCAGCAGTCGGACTCGGTCTTTGGGTTCAACGGACGGTTCGAGTTGGGCAAAGGGATCTTCACGGGGTACGTGGACGGCACGTACATGCGGGTGGGGATGGACGACCAGCCCGGTCCCTCGGGCGGCATCGACGTCACCACCGAGCTGACTTTCGTCGAGTTCGGGCTCAGCGTGCAGGTCGGTCACTGGCTGCGCGACGAGCCGGGGACACGACCGGCCAATTCGCCCGGGCGGTACATCGACCTGGATGTGTATGTCGGCGGGCGATACACGAACGTGGGTATGACGCTGGCCGCGGTGGGCGGCGGTCCGTCGGCCAGTGAAAACCGTTCGTGGGTTGACCCGCTCATCGGGCTGCGGACGAGCATCGACCTGTGCGAGAACTGGAAGGTCACGGTCAACGGCGATGTCGGCGGCTTCGGCTGCGGCGGGTCGCAGTTCGCGTGGCAGGCGCAGGTGCTGTTCGACTACCGGTTTGACATGTGGGGCGCCGACGCGTCGTTCACGTTCGGGTATCGGGCGCTTGATGAAAACTACGCCAAGCAGCGAGCGGTCGGCGAGTTCAAGTGGGATATGACGCTGTACGGGCCGATCTTCGGCTTGACCGTGCGGTTCTGAGAAACGCCCGCATCACCGGGGCTTGGCGGGAGCGGCGTCCTTGCGGGCCTGCTCGGTGCGGAGTTTGTCCCACGCGGCCTGGGTCATCACGGCGCGGAAGCCGACGTGGTTGGTGCCGGTGTCGGGCTCGCCCTTGCCGCGCCCGCCGGGCATGTAACGCGAGCAGTACTGGTCATTGCACAAAAATGAACCGCCTTTCATGACGCGTTTCTTGACGCCCGGCTCGGCGGGGTCGGTGCTGTCGGTGGGGCCGGCGGGGTCGATCGCGACGCTGCCGGGAGCGGCCCGGCGGGCGTAGGTATCCGGGCGGTACCAATCGCTGCACCACTCCCAGACGTTGCCGGCCACGTCGTAGAGGCCGTAGCCGTTGGGCGGGAATGAGCCGACGGGGGCGGTGGCGGTGAAGCCGTCTTCGGCGGTGTTCTTCTGAGGGAAGTGCCCCTGGAAGGTGTTGGCCATGAACTTGCCCGAGGGCTGGAACTCGCCGCCCCAGGCATAGGCACGCTTGTCGAGCCCGCCGCGGGCGGCGAACTCCCACTCTGCCTCGGTGGGGAGGCGCTTGCCGGCCCAGGTGCAGTAGGCGACGGCGTCGGGCCAGCCGACGTGGACGACCGGGTGCTTCTCGCGGCCTTTAATGTCGCTGGCGGGCCCCTCGGGATGACGCCAGTTGGCGCCCTTGACGTAGTTCCACCACAGGTAGTGGTCGGTCAGCGGCACGGCGGCGGGGGGCGGGGCGAAGACGACCGAGCCGGCGACAAGGTTTTCCGGCGGCGCGCCGGGGAAGTCCTCGGGCTTCGGTGTCTTTTCGGCGATGGTCACGTAGCCGGTGGCCGCCACAAATTTGGTGAACTGTTCGTTGGTGACCTCGGTCTTGTCCATCCAGAAGCCGGTGACGCGCACCTTGTGGATGGGGCGGGCGTCGCGGAAGCTGGGCTCGTCGCTCCCCATGGAGAAGTCGCCGCCGGGGATCCAGACCATCCCCTCGGGACTTTCGGGTGCGGCGGGAGCGAGGAGGGAGCCGGGCGGGGTGATGGCGGGGGTGGTTTGAGGCGTCGGTGTCGGTTCGGAACTCGGTGGTGCGGCGAGTGCCGCGGCCAGGGAGAGGGCGAGGAAGCAGGCCGGTGTGATGGCGGGCATGGGTGTCGCCTTGTGCGGGGCGCGAGCGCCGAAGGGAGGGCGCAGCATAGCGGAGCGGCACATTGCGGGGGTCTTTCGCCCATCCAACAAGCCCGCAATCATCACGCAATAGGGCGGGTGCGGCGGGACGGGCGACCGCTATCCTTGGGCCCGATGATCGAAGTCCGTCGCGTCAGCAAGTCGTTCGGTTCGGTGCGTGCCGTCGCGGACGTGTCGGTGGAAATTCCGTCCGGGCAGGTGACGGGCCTTCTCGGTCCCAACGGCGCGGGCAAGAGCACGCTCATCCGCATGATCACCAGCCTGCTGACCCCCAGCAGCGGCGGGATCACCGTTTGCGGACATGACGTGGTCGTGGACTCCGCCAAGGCGCGGGCGTGCATTGGTTACTTGCCTGAGAGCGCGCCCCTTTACCCCGAGATGTCGGTCGAGGGGTACCTGAACTACCGGGCCAAGCTCTTCGGCATCGGCGGCGCGGCGCGGAGAGCGGCGGTCGAGGGCGTGATCGGGCGGTGCTGGCTGACGGAGATGCGGACGCGGCGGATCAGCGCGTTGAGCAAGGGGTACCGCCAGCGCGTGGGCTTGGCCGCGGCGATTATCCATGAGCCGAAGGTCGTGATCCTCGACGAGCCGACGACGGGGCTGGACCCCAGCCAGATCCGCGAGACGCGGACGCTGATCCGCGACCTGGCGCGCGGGCGGGTCGTCATGCTCAGCTCGCACATTCTCCCCGAGGTGGAGCAGACCTGCGACCGCGTGCTGATCATGGCCCGCGGGCGGCTGCGGGCGCAGGGGACGCCGATGGAGTTGATGGCCGAGCGTCAGCGCAGCGCGCCGTATGTCGTTGAAGTCGTGTCGCCCAAGGTCGATGCGGCGTTTACAGGCATGGCCCGCCACGCGCTTGAGCAGGTCGTCGGCGTTGCGAGCGTCGCGGGGTCCGTCGTGGCGGACTCGGCGAGTCTGGCGACGGTGGCCAGGTATGAGCTGGTGCCCCACGGCGGCGCACCGGACCTGCGCGAGGCGATCGCCACGGCGTGCGAGAAGGCCGGGCTGTTGGTGCGCGAGCTGCACCGGAGGCAGGCGACACTCGAGCAGGTCTTCCTCTCGGTGATCGAGCAGCCGGGCGACGGCGCCAGCGACGGGAGGGCCGCGGCATGACACGCGCCTGGGCCATCGCGCAGAGGGAATACGCCAGCTACTTCCGCGTGCCGACGGGGTGGGTGGTCGCCGCGGCGTGGCTGTTCCTGTGTTCGCTGATCTTTGTCTTTTCGGGGCTGCGCCCCGGCGAGCCGGCGACGCTGCGGTTCTTTTTCAGCTTCGTGCTCTGGGCGATGATTTTCGTCGGGCCGGCGATCTCGATGCGTCTGTTCAGTGAAGAGCACCGAGCCGGCACGATCGAGCCGCTGATGGCCAGCCCCGCGAGTGAAGCGGGGATCGTGGTGGGCAAGTTCGGCGGTTCGGCCCTGTTCTTCATTACGTGTCTAGTGCCGACGCTGATTTTCTGGGTGATCCTGGCGGCGCTGGCGAGGCCCGATCCTGGGCCGATGCTGACTGGCTATCTCGGGGTGCTGCTGCTGGGGTGCTGGTACATCTCCGTGGGGTTGCTGCTGAGCGTGCTGACCAACAGCCAGATGCTCGCGTTCCTCGGCTCGATGTTCGTGCTCGGCCTGTGGGAAGCGGGAACACTCTACGGCGGCGGGTATCTTCCGGCGCCGTGGGGTGAGATCGTCGTCTCGCTCTCGACGACCGCGCGCATGGCCGACTTCGGCAAGGGCGTGATTGATACCGGCCACGTCGTCTTCTTTCTCTCGATGACGGCGTGGTTCCTCGCGATCTCGGCGATTGTCCTGCGGGCCAGGAGGTGGCGATGAGTACCTCACCGCAATCTCAGCCGCGCTGGAAGTACGCTCTCCAGGCGATTGTGCTGGGCCTGGTTGTCACCGCGTGCATCGGCATGGTGCTCTTCCTCGGCACCCGCAACTCGGTGCGCATCGACATGACCGCGACGCGCGAGCACGAGTTGTCGCCGCGTTCCAAGACGGTGCTGAAGGATCTCGACCGTGAGTTGACCCTGGTCATCGCCTACGACGGCCAGCAGATCAAGGGCAACCGGCTGGGGCGCACGCTGGATGTGCTCGACAAGTTCCAGCGGGCGTCGCCGCGCTTTCAGTGGAGAGCGATCAATACCGCGAGCCCCAAAGGGCTTGAGGAGTACGACCAACTCATCGCCGGATTGGCGCAGCAGGACGGCCCGGAGATCCAGAAGCACGCCGAAGCGATCGATGCCGCGGCCAAGTCGTGCGAGGAACTGGCGACGCGCATTGAGATCGCCGCGGACGGACTTCTCCCGCTGAGGGAGACGATGGCCGCGCATGCGCCGGAAGCATCTCGGGCCGCGATCCGCCAGGTCTGGGATGCGCAGGCCGCCGAACTCCGGTCTATCGCCCGAAATCTGCGCGAGGGGGCGGCCCGCGCGATCAAGGTCGCCAGCCAGACCGATGGGGGCATCCCGATCCCGCCACTGGACAAGGCCGAGGCCGAGTTCAAGAAGCCGCTGGCCGACTGTGCGACATCGCTCGCGGCGCTGGGGGAGAATCTTGCGACGATCACGAAAGATGTGGCACGACCTGACGATGTGAAGACCCGCGCCCAGGCGGTGGCGGCCATGCTCCCACAGCTCCGCGACAAGGCCCTGCGCACCGCGGCAGACCTCGACGCACTCGGCCAAGTGCGGATGCTGCTGATCGCCCGGGCGATCCAGCGGACGCAGGCCGCGCTGCTGATCGACACCTCCAAGGAAGGCGGGGCCGCCGGTCTCCGCGGGCTCACGGCGATCGATCTCAAGGGGCTCTTCCCCGACGCCGCAGCGGGGATGGACCTCCGCTTCCGCGCCGAGGAACTGCTTGCGGGCGCGATCACGTCGCTGAGCGCCGCGCCCAAGCCGCTGGTGGTGATCGTGCACAGCGCACAGACCAAGATCGCGCCGCAGTTCGGCGGCTTCCGCGTGCTCCTCGACCAGCTTCAGATGCGGGGCATCGAGCTTACCGAGTGGGCCGTCGCCAGCGAAGCAGAGCCGCCCAAGATCGTGATCGACGCGGAGAAGAGCCGCTCGCGCCCGGTTGTCTACGTGACGCTGCCCGACGAGGTGAAAGCACGGCCCGAGTCGGCGGTGGCGATGGGCAAGCTCGCCAACGCCGTGCGCGACTTGATCAAGACCGGGCGCGCGGCGCTGATCTCGATCAACCCCTCATCGCTCGCGGCGAACGGATCGACCGACCCGCTGGTCGAGGTGCTCCCGTCGATCGGTCTCAGCGCCGACAGCGCCCGGCCGCTCATGGAGGAGTTCAAGGCGGCCGAGGGGCGCACCGTCAGCCCCGATCAGTTGCTCATGGAGCCGGGCGGTTCGCACCCGATCAGTCGTGCCATCGGCGGCATGCGCACGCTCCTGCTCTGGCCGATCCCGCTTACCAGGCGCGATGCGCCGGGCGTGACGGTTTCCGAACTGATCACGATCCCCGCCGAGCCCGGCCTGTGGGCGGAGTCCGATTGGCAGCCGATCCGCGGTGTCCGCCTCGACCGCATGACCAGTTCCCAGATGCCCGCCAAGGACAGCCCGCGCGATGATGCCGGCACAGGTTCAGGGTGGCTGGTGGCCGCCGCGGCGGAACGCCCCAATCCTGAAATCCCGGGCGCGAGCCAGCGGGTCGTCGTCGTCGGGTCCAACTACTGGTTCGTTGACGGCTTCGCCCAGAAGGACAGCCTCGTGGATGGCAAGGTCGTCAAGGCGACGCCCGGGAATACGGAATTCTTCCTCGCGGCCGTGAGTTGGCTGGCTCATCAGGACGACCAGATCGCCACCGGCGTTTCGGCGGCGTCCCTCCCGGTGATCCGTCCGCTGACCGATCAGCAGCAGCGCTGGCTGAACTGGAGCTTACTGGCTATCGGCCCCGGGCTTGTGCTGCTCGCCGGACTGGCCTGGCGACTCTGGCGGGGCTGATGAGCGCTTGGCGAATCCGTGCGAGGGCATGCCGCACTCTGGGCACGTGAAGTCCGCGCCGGAAGTGGTGTCAAGCCCGCTGAGGTCGTAGAAGCAGTACGGGCAGTGGGGGAACGATGGCGTCCGCGGCAACGCCGCGATGAACAGCCCGACGGCCGCGACGGCGATCGCCTCGCCGTAGAGGATGAGCGTGATGGTGGCGCCGTCGGTGTTGGGGCTGAGGCCGAAGCCGCGCATCGCGGTGAGAATGACTCGGAGCAGGAGGACTACGGCCGCGGCGGCGATAATCGGGAGGGCGACGCCGATTACCCGCCGGCGCATGCGGAACGTGGCGTACCAGACGATCACGGCGTAGATGGGGAGGAGCAGCACGGGCGGGGCGCCGGCGAGGTGGGGGCTCGGCATCAGAGTTTAGCGCCGAATGCGGGCCGAGCCCCGGCGGTTCACTTGCCCGCCTTGAACAGGAGCCGCAGTGAATCGAAGATGTCCTCGCGCTCATTCACGCGGCTGCAGACGACCTTGGTTGATGGGTCGTCATCGCCCGCTCCGGCCTTTTCGGGGAACGATTCCTTGAGCACGCCGTGGAAGTGCCCCGATCCGTAGGCGCTCTTGACCTGCACGTACCCGAACATGTTCGCCTGCGGCAAGAGCTTGTCCTTCAGCAGCTGCACGCACAGGCGGTTGTCCGCGTCCGACGAGTTGTCGCCGTCGGAGAAGTGGAAAAGGTAAATGTTCCAGTCGCCCGGGTCGTAGTGGTGCTTGAGAAGCTCCTCGCAGGTTTGCAACGCGCTGCTGATCCGCGTGCCGCCGTCCTCGCGCACGGAGAAGAACGTGGACCGGTCTACTTCCTTGGCGGCAACGTCGTGGACGATGTACCGGCTCTCGATCCCCTGGTAGTTGCGGCGCAGCCAGGTGTCGATCCAGAACGCCTGCAGGCGTACCAAGTCCTTCTGCTCCTGGCCCATCGAGCCGCTGACGTCCATCATGTAGACGATCGCGGCGTTGCTCTGCGGCTTTTTGACGGTCGTCCACGAGCGGAAGCGCAGGTCGTCCTTGACGGGGATGATGACGGGGTTGGCCGGGTCGTAGGTCCCCAGCGCGATCTGCCGACGCAGGGCCTCGCGGTAGGTCCGCTTGAAGTGGCGGAGCGAAGCGGGGCCGACGGGCCGGATGCCGCTGTACTTGTCCTTTTGCGTGGTGATCGAGTGCTCGCCCTTGGGCTTGATCCGCGGAAGCTTCAACTCCTCGCCGAGGATGTCGGCGAGTTCGTCGAGCGAGACGTCCACCTCGAGCATGTGCTGGCCGGGCTGCTCGCCACCCTGGCCGGCGCCGGAACCTACGGCCTCGCCCTCTTCGCCCTGACCCATGCCGACGCCGGCGCGGTTATCGCCATAGCGGAAGGTGGGCATATCAATTCCGTGGACGGGGATGGAGACGTACTTCTGGCCTTCCTTGCCGATCATTTCCCCGCGAGCGATGAACTTACGCAGGTCCTTGCGCAGGCGGCCCTTGACGATCTGCCTGAAGCGGCTGTGGTCTTGTTCGATCTTGGAGACCATCCATGGACCTCCGGCGGGAGTGTGGCGGTGTGGGGGTGGCCCGAGCGCACGAAACAAACTAACAGTTCCTACCTATCGGTTCGCGTCCCGGATCGCCAAAGACGCACCCGCGCCCGATTGGGGCGGTTATCCGGCCGTTGAAAGCGGTTGCTGGGCCCGGCGGAGGCGGCGGAAGACCCAAGCGGAAGAAACCAGCCCCACCGGCAGTGCGCAGGCGATTTCACAGGCCCGGTTGATCAGGTCCGCCGTCAGGCCGGGGGCGAGGGCCGCCAGCCCCGCCGCGGCCCGGGTGGATGAACCGGTCTGTGAGGCCGACCACCCGACCACCCACTCGCGCAGGCCGAATTGGACCGGGAACTGCCCGGCGATCTGGCTGACTCCGGCGATGGCGACGACCACGCCCGGGGTGAGCCCCTCGATCCCGACGATCTTGAACACCAGGGCGTAGCGGATCGCCCAGATGTACGTGTCCAGCGAGCGGACCAGGGCCGCCAAGGTGCAGCGGGCGACCAGATCCGTCGCGGAGAGCTTGCCCTTGGACTTGGAGATGCCCCACAGGATCGGGGCTGAGACAACCATGATACCCACGACCATCTGCGCTCCGACACGGGCCGGCGGCGTCGTCAGCGCCACCGCCAGCGCGATGCCCGCAAGCCCGCTGGCGAATGCCAGCGCCAGCGCCATCAGCGACGTGGCGATGGGGATGCCGCTGATCGCTCGGTGGTAGGCGACGCGCCCCACCAGGCCCGGCTTCATCGGCAGCATGTTGAGGAGCCACGCGCTGCCGAGCAGCGCTGACATTTCCCAGAATCCAACACGTCCGTAGCGGTTAGTGATGATCCAGAAAATCACCGAGGACAGCAGCCAGTTCACCAGGGGCAGCAGCACGATCGCCGCGATCATCCACGGCGGGGACGTTCTCGCGGCCGCCCAGGCATCCGCAAGGGCGCTCGACTGGCGGGTGACCACCCACACCGCCGCGACCAGCAGGCACAGGCCGAAGGCGAACATGGCGACTGACCACGCGCGCCGGCCCGCACGCACGGGGTGAGCGGAGTCGGGCGTGATGCGGCCGGGGCCGTGGGAAGTGGCCATCTGGTCACAATACCGTGGCGGCCGGCTACTTCGCCGGGGTGTTGAGCGTGCCGGGGCGCTTGGGCTCGAGCATGCGCGAGTATGAGCGGGAGGTCGTCTTGAGACGGTCGCGCAGCAACCCCGCCAATGTCGGCAGGCGCGGGTGGCTGCTGGCCGCCGCGAGGGCGAATGTCGGGTCGTCCGGCTCATCCGCGCGGGTGACCAGGCGCAGAAGAAGGACCTGCGGGTCGGTGTCGGCCTCGTCGCGGATGGCCCGGTCGAAGGCCTTCATTCCCAGGGCCATGCGCCCGGTCGGGAGCGAAGTGAGCATGAGCGAGCGGATGGTCGGATCGCCCTTGCGGTAACGGTCGATCAATGCGGCCGCGATCGCCTGGGCGTCCTCGGCGCGGAGCTTACCCGTCGGGTTGCTCTGCATCATCCGGACGCGCGCCAGCGACAGGGTGTTGAGCAGCTCGGCGGTCTGGGCATTGGCGATCGCCTCGAGCAGTTGCTCCTGCGTCATGTCCGGCTGCGGAATGGAGGAGCGGAAGACGGGCTCGATCTCCACGGTGGTGGAAAAGACGCCCGGACCGGGAACGCGCGACTCGCCGACGATGAACCCCTGCATCGCCCGCCACCCCTCGCGCAGGCGATCGCCGGCGAGGAACGTGAGCAGCCATCCTCCGAAGCCGGGCTCGGCCCAGACATTGGCTACCAACTCCTCGCGGGGCGCCAGTCGCAGGCGCCGGTCCACTTTGATCACCTCGGGGACGGTCTGGTCCACCAGCAGGTCCGACCCGCGCGAGATGCGCGGGACCAGGAGGATGCGGGAGTTGAGCGCCGCGTCGGCCCCTAGAGCCAACGGGATCGGGCTCATGTTGCGGATCCGCACCGTCAGCCGCACCGGCGACAGCGGGTCAAACCGGGTCGCGGTCGGCGAGATCGACAGCGACTGAAAGCTCGAGGGCCGCTCGATCATCTCGTCCATCCACTGTGGCACTCCGGTCGCCTGCGCCTCCATCGCGCGGCTTAGATCTGTGATCGGTAGCGGCACGCCCGCGGCCTGCGAGGCCTTGGTGCGGGCCCAGGCGCCCGTGATCGTGCCGGGGGTCAATGAGTACGCCGCGGCGTAGCGCGTCGCGGCCTCCTGGTTGTTGCCGGCGTCCTCGGCGAGCTGGCCCAGCGCGAGGCAGGCAAAGGGGTCCTCGACCGCGAGCGCCTCCAGGCGCGGCTTGGCCGAGGCGTCCTTGCGCCGCACCGCTCGCCACAGCTCAATGATCTCCAGCGAATCGGGCGACGTGCCCGGGTCGGCTTTGATGGCCTCTAACTCGGGTTCGATCTCCGTGAGCAATCGCCCCAGACACAAGGCCGTGAATGTGGTCTCGCGCTGCCACAGCTTGTATTCGTCCTTGAGTTCCTGTTCGCTCAGCCCGCTGTGGCGCATGTTGGGAGTATCGATCTCGATCTTGATATCGTTCACCGTCTTGGCCATGTCCTGCAGCGCGGCGTCGCAGACATCCGGCTTGCCCGCCGCCAACGCCGCCGCCGCCAGTACCTGCGACAGCTCGAACGACAGGCGGATCTTGGTCGGATCGGGCAGGCGGTCCATGGCCTTGCCCTCCTTGGCGGCATCTTCGCGCTGCGAGCGGAGGATCCGACGGGGCTTGTCGATCTTCTCCCACAGATCCTTGTACACGACCTCGGGGCCTTCGACCAGCCACTGCTGCGAATACTGCTGCGAAAGGAGCGACGGGTCCAGGGGCTGGAATGTTCGCTCACGGATGGCCGAGAAATTGCGGTAGAACCGCAGGGCACCGCGGTGGGCGCCGTACTGGGCCAGGTGCTTGCCGATCGCCAGGTTGGTCTGATGATCCAGCGGGTCGGCCTTGAGCAGGTTCACCAGCATCTCGAATTGGCCGGAAGGGTCCTGCACGCGCGAGGCGTAGAAGCTGCACGCCAGGGCCGCAGCTTCCTTGTTCGTCTGGTCCAGACTTGTGGCCATCCCCAAGCGCTTGACGAATCCGTCGGCGTCCCCCTTCTCCCGCAGCAGCAGCGCGGAGTCCAGCGCCAGTCGGCTGCGCACCGAGGGGTCGATCGATTCGCCGCGAGGCCCCAGGAACGCGTCGTACAGCGCCAGACGCGCCTCCGCCGTCTGCGCCGCACTGATCTTGCCCGCGATCAGCGTGAGCTGCGCCCGGGTGTCGTTGGGCTCCAGCGTCACCAACCGCCGGTTGAGTTTCTGTACCAGTGCGTTCTCGCCCGACTGCGCCGCCGCATCGATCGCCAGACGCAGGATGTCCTGATTGTCGGGGACCTTGTCGGCCGCGGCCGTCAGCAGCGCCGCGGCGATCAAGTAATCCTCGGCGCGGGCGTTCTCGAGCACGCGCAGGTCCACCAGCGCGACCTGCGTCATCTGGTGCGCCAAGGCCTCACCCAGGATCTGCTCGGCCGGGCGGGTCTCTTCAACCTTGGACGGGGGTGTGGGGACGCCGTTCGATCGCGGAGTCGGTGCAGGCGTCGGAGCGGTCGCGCCGGGCATTGCGGGCGGAACGGTGGGTGGATTGGACGGAGGCGTGGGTGTCGCGGACGGAGGCTGAGCAAGCAACGGCACGCACAGACCGCTGGTCAGTGCCAGCGCCGCAGCGAGGTTCAACCGGACCCAACGACCCGACAGCCGTTTGCTCACGCTGAGACTCCGAAGATGCGAAGAAGGATCAGACCGACTCCCGCGAATGATGCCAGTGCGCACAGGCCCTCAACGGCCCCGGTGATGCGCCGGTCGGCCCCGGGGAACAATCGGTCAGCCACCAAGGCCGTAAATACAAACAACCCCATCGCGATGAGGGTTGCGCCGAACAGGAGGCAGGCACCACGTATTTCGTGGAATCGCCACGACCACTCACCGATGGCCCATAACCCGCTGAAGACCAGCAGCCCAGCCCACAGAGTCGCCAAGCCGATCCGCACGATCAGGGTTGAGTGACCGGTGGTCGCCAAGCTCGCAGCCTCCGCGGGTGTACGCCCGGCGTCCTGCCGGGGTTTGAGGAATCTAGCGTGGATCGCCGGTGTTTGCCCGTCAGCTCATTGCCATCGAAAGCAGGAACTCGGCGTTGGTCTTGTACTTGCCGACGCGGCTCTTGAGCAGCTCCATCGCCTCGACAACGTTCATGTCGCTGAGCACCTTGCGCAGGCGGTAGACCAGTTCCAGTTCCTTCTTGTCCATCAGCAACTCCTCGCGTCGCGTGCCGGAGGCGGCCACATCGATGCACGGGTAGATGCGCTTCTCCATCAGCTTGCGGTCAAGGTGCAGTTCGCTGTTGCCGGTGCCCTTGAACTCCTCGAAGATGACCTCGTCCATCTTGGAGCCCGTGTCCACCAGCGCCGTGGCGATGATCGTCAGGCTGCCGCCGTTCTCGATCGCGCGGGCCGAGCCGAAGAACTTCTTGGGGCGCTGCAGCGCGCCGGCGTCGATGCCGCCGGACATGATGCGCCCCGTGTGGGGCATCTCGTTGTTGTACGCGCGGGCCAGGCGGGTGATCGAGTCGAGCAGGATGACGACATCGTCGCCGAACTCGACCATGCGCCGCGCCTTCTCGATGACCATCTCGGCGACCTGCACGTGCCGCGCCGCCTGCTCGTCGAACGTGCTGGCGACGACTTCGACGCTCGCGGCGGTGTGACGGCGGAAGTCCGTGACCTCCTCGGGGCGCTCGTCCACCAGCAGCACGATGATCTTCGCTTCC